>NZ_FPCB01000038.1:0-69865 GCF_900116815.1 Methylobacterium sp. 174MFSha1.1
AACGGCTTGACGTAGGCCGGCGGCAGCAGGCGCACCTCGTGGCCCAGAGCCCGGATCTGGCGCGCCCAGTGATGGGCGGTGGCGCAGGCCTCCATCGCCACGATGGTGGCGGGGATCTTCTTGAGCGCCGGCAGCAGCTTGTCGCGCGAGACGCGCTCGGTGCTCACCACGGCGCCCTGCGCGTCCTGGGCCTCGAACTGGAAGACGGACTTGGCGATGTCCAGGCCGATGATGCTAATCTGCGTCACGGACGGTCTCCTCGGTTGGGTGTCAGACGACCTCAACCTGGCACTTATGATGCCGGCGGGGGCCGTCCACCCCAACATCCCGGGTTCCCGCCTTCGGCGAGCGCCGGGATGACACAGAGGGTGTCGAGCCGGTCGAGTTCGGCCGGACCCGTGCTCAGAGGCCCGAGCCCTCCGCCCCGACACCCGTCCCGCCCGCCGCCATCGCCGCCTCGTAGGCAGCCAGGCTCGGCGCCACCGCGGGCAGGGCCGGGATCGCGATCCCCGCCAACTGGCCGCGGGCGGCCACCAGGGCGTCGAGCACGAGCGCGGTGTCGCGGCTGAACGGCAGCAGGATTCCGCCGCCCTCGGCCCGGATGCGCTCCGCCGGGGCGCCGATGTCGAAGGCCACGACCGGGTAGCCCGCGGCCCAGACCTCCGACAGGACGTAGGAATAGGTCTCGGGCCAGACGCTCGACAGGAACACGTAGTCCGGATCGGCCTCGGCCAGAAGCTGCGGCAGGTCCTTCGGGTCGTAGGCGCCCGTCACCGTGAGGTTGGGGACGCGCTCGATCCGGTCGCGGTCGGAGACGTTGCCGATCACCGTGAAGGCGATCGGCCGCCGCTCCCGGGCCGCGCGTTCGGCGAGCGCCACCACCAGCTCGAACCCCTTGTGGGCCCCGATGCCGCCGACGAGGGCGACCCGCACCGCGCCTGTGCGCGCCCGGGGCGGCCGCGCGGGGCGGGGCTCCGCCGCGTCCGGGTGCGGCACCACCGCGATCTGCGACAGGCCGAGGCGGCGGGCGTAGTGCTCGGCGGTGTCGCGGGAGGGCGCCACCAGGTGACGGGCCCCGCGCAGGATGCGCTCGTTCGTCGCCAGCCAGCCGTCGAGCCCGCCGCCCATCAGGGCGTTCTGGTCGCCGTAATCGTACGGGACGCCCCCCACGGTGCAGTGGCGGCAGATGTCGGCCGGCGGCTCCTCGCAGTAAAAATTCCGCCCGTCGACGAGGTGCACCTTCGGGCAGTACCACTGGTAGTCGTGCAGCGTGACCGCGTAGGGCCAGCGGCCCGAGAGCAGCCGGTCGAGGAAGGCCGAGTCGTAGCCGAAGCGGGCGTTGAGGTGTAGATCGATCGCGACCCCCGTCCCCTCCAGCGCCTCGAACAGGGCGAACAGGTCGTCCGGCGGCAGGGTCACCTCGGCGCCCGCGACCTCGAGGGCGAGGCTTTTGCCGGCGGGAGCGAGATGGCCGATCGCGTGGTCCTTCGCCCGGGCGAGCCCGCGGATCTGCTCGACGTAGCGCGTCGCGCCGCCGCCGAAGCCGTGGCCGACATGCAGGGTCAGCCGCCGGACCCGGCCGGCGAGCAGGGTCCCGAACGCCGAGAGCCGCAACGGGCGGAGCGGGTCGGCGGCGAGGAAGGCGTCGACCTCGTCCTGGTATTCGGGGTAGAGGGCGACGAGCCGGGCGTGGTTGCGCTCCAGGATCGCCAGCCGCTCCCCCTTGCCGAACGACACCGAGCCCTCGTGCTCGACGTAAGCATCGGTGGCGGCGACGTGGATCCAGCCGAGGTCGCGGGCCGTGAGGCACCAGTCGACTTCCTCGCAATAGCCCCGGCCCCATTCGGGCGAGAAGCCCCCGACCTCGTCGAGCGCCTGCCGGTTCAGGTAGAGGCAGAAGCCGATTCCCGTCGGGATCTGGACCGGCCCGCCTGCCGCCGCCTCCAGGGCGGCGTCGATCGCCGCGGGCGCGAGGCCGAGGAACGGCCCCTGCGCCTCCGGCATGCCCGGGAAGCCCAGGATGGTGGCGTTGTTCGAGAGCGGGGTGGCGCTGGCGATGCCGGGGCCGCGGTGGCAGGCTCGCGCCAACTTCTCCAGCGCGCGGGGCGCCAGCACCGTGTCGGCGTTGACGAGGATGCAATCCTCGCCCGGCTCCAGGAGCGCGAGCCCGCCATTCACCGTGCCGATGAAGCCGAGATTCTCACGGTTGCGCAGGACCGTCAGGCCCGGATGCGCCTCGGCCGCGAGGTCGTCGAGATAGCGCGTGACGGCAGGGTCGGGCGAGGCGTCGTCGATCACGAGCGCCCGCATCCGCCCGGGCGACAGCTGCGGCAGGAGCGAGGCGAGGCAGGCCTTGAGGTCGGAGAGCCCGTTATAGACCGGCACGATCGCGCAGGCCGGGGGCGGCGTGCGGCCGCTCTCCGGCAGCATCTCGGGCACGGCCGGCTCGGCGAGGACGAGCTGCGCCCCGCCGCCGGGCCGCACCGCCGCCACGAGGCGGTCGCGTAAGCGCCGGCGCTCCGTGAGCGTGGTCGCCGGCGCGTTCGGCAGCAGCAGCGCCCGCGCCTCGGCGCGGGCGAGCTCGATCGTGCCGCGCAGGTGGCCGATCACCTCGCCCGCGCCGACGGGGCCGACCGCGAGGTCGGTGCCGGCTTTCAGCGCGCCGGGCGGAAAGGCGAAGGCGGCCGAGTGGCGGCCGAACAGCTCCAGGAGGTCGGACCGCCCGTGGGTCTCGACCCGCGCCACGTCCTCGCCGTCGCGCACCGCCCGCACGAGGCTCGGCCGGTCGGGCCCAGCCTCGTCGAACACCCAGCCGGTGACGCGGCTCGGCGCCTCGACGTAGAGGCTCGAGCGCAGCCGCGGCGCGTAGGCGCCTAAGCCCGCCACGGTCTCGCCGGCCCGCACGGCGATCGTGTGCGGCTGCCCGTCGAGGGCCCAGGGAGGGAGGGCGAGGCGGAAGCCGTTCCAGCCGCCCTCGCGGCCGGAAAAGCGCAGCTCCGGCCGGTAGATCCCGGGCCGGACCGGTTCGCCCTCCAGCCCGTCGACCACGAGATGCACGGTGGGAAGCGGCTCGGCGGAGAGCGACGAGACCCAGCCGTCGATCACGCCGCCGACGATGCCGTCGAGGTGGAGCGTGTGGCGCCCCGGCCCGACCGCGATCCGCTGCTGGTCGGCCCGGCCCGGCTCGGTCACCGTCAGCCGCAAGGTGCCCGGCGCGGCCAGGAGCGCCGGATCGAGGGCGGCGTGGAGGTAGGTGGTGCCGTTCTCGGTGAAGCGGCGCTCGACCGGCAGCGCGTGCTCGCGTTCGCCGCTCCGCGCCAGGGCGAGTTCGACGCCGTCGGCCTCCGCCTCCGGGTTGAGGGCGACGAGGACGCCGCAATTGTAGAGCCGGCCCCAGGCGACAGGGCCCGGGGGCGGCACGAACCACTGGCGCCCCGTCTCGGCGAGGCGCCGCGCGTGTTTCAGGATCGTCACGTCGCAAGAGTCCGCACAGCAGGAGGAAGCCGCCGGCTCGCGGACCGGCGGAGATCGTTCTCCTCCTAGCCGAGACGGAAGCCGTCCGCGACTTGCCGCCGCGTCACATGGGGGTCAAGGGATCTTTGTCGGGTCAAGTGCCGTCCTCAGGCGCCGGTGACGGCGGCGAGCACCCGGTCGGGGGCGATGTGGTGCAGCATGTGGCCGGCGCCCTCCACCGCGACGAGGCGGCTGCCGGGCATCCGGTGATGGAGCGCCACCGCCTGGCCGTCATGGGAGAGCAGGCGGTCGCCGGTGCCGGACAGGATCGTCACCGGCATCCGCAGGTCCCCGTAACGCGGCCGGAGCGCGAAGGCGTCCGGCACCATCAGCGCCGATTCGGCGGCGGCGCTGCGCAGCTGCGAGGGGCGCAGGACCATCTCGACCGGGAAATCGCGGGAGAAGCGCTCGGGCACCGGGCTCGGTCCGAACAGCCGCGACAGGATGCGCGGCCAGAGCAGGCGGCTCGCCACCGGAGCCACGGTGTGGCTGACGAGGTCGCCGAGGCCGGGCAGCCCTTGGACTGCGAAGAGCAGGCCGTCGATCCGGGGCGAGGGGAAGTAGTAGCCGGATTCGAGCACGAGCGCCCGCACCCGGGCCGGATCCTGGAGCGCCAGCGCGACCGCCACCTGCGCCCCCCAGGAATGGCCGAGCACGGTCACCGTCTCGACCCCGAGGCTGTGCAGAGCGCCGCGGATCAGCCCGGCCTGCATCATCGGCGTCCAGATCCGGCTGCGCGGCCGCTCGCTGTAGCCGAAGCCGGGCCGGTCGACCGCGATCACCCGGTGCGTCCGCGCCGCCGCGTCGACGAGGCCGCTGACGAGCCAGTCCTGGATCAGGCTGCCGTTGCCGTGCAGCAGCACGAGAGCCGGCCCGCGCCCGCGCTCCAGCACGTGCAGCCGCGTGCCGCCGACCTCGACGAAGCGCCCGACCGGCGGCACCGCCTGTTCGGCGGCGTGGGCGCGGCGCCCATTCTCGACCGTGCCGGCGCCGAGAGCGGCGGCCCCCGCCAGGGCGAGGCCGACGGCGGGCGGGAGGGGGCGGGCGGAGGTGAGGGCAGGAGCTGTCATGTCGTCACAACCGCCGGAGGCGTGCTCGGGTTCGCTCCTCGCTCACGCGAGAAGGCCGCCATCCAGGGGGACGACGGCCTTCTTCGTCGTTCTTCTTGGTCGGTGCGCGGGGCCCGGCCGGCGGCTACCGCCCGCCAGGCCGCTGCCGACCGGCCCTGAGCCGGATCAGTACGTCCGGCCGTGCCGGGGCGCCGCGCCGCGGCGGTTGAAGCGCGCGATCAGCTTCGGCAGGACGAACAGCATGAAGATCTTGCGCAGCATCGCTGGATTCCCTTCTGGCATATAGACTATGACTAGATGAACGTTTGCCGGCGGGAAAAGATCCTGAAATAATTATTCCCGGTCTGCGCGCGCCGCGACGATTCATCTCATCGTGCGCTGTTCGCCGAAGCGGTGGCCGCTTCGGCGAACGAGGGCCGGCCTCTAGCGCTTGCGACGGATCAGCCAGCCCGCCGCGAAGGCGAGGGCGGCGATGCCGAGCACGGTGTTGGTGCGGTGCCCGTCGGCATAGGCCAGGGCCCTCCGGCCGTAAACGTCGCCGCGGCGGCGCGCCTCGCGGGCGACGTGGCGCCCGTCCGCGAGCGCCCGGTCGGCGCGCTTGCGGGCCGTGTGGGCGAAGTCTTCCGCCCGCTCGCGGGCGGCGTCGGCGAAGTCCTCGGCGTGCTCGCGGGCCGTGTGGGCGAGGTGGCGGCCGTCGTCGGCGAGGTCCTCGGCCCGGTCGCGGACGCGGCCATAGGCGTATTGCGCCCCGCCGGCCACCTGGTTGGCGGCGCCGCGGACCTGCTGGGCCGGATCGCCCCGAAGGCCGCCGAGGGCGGTCTGGACGCGGCCCTTCAGGTGACGGGACGCGCCACGCACCTCATCGCGGTTCATGCTGTCCTCCTGAGTCTTGGAATGGACGAAAATCTTGGACTGGACGAGGCGGCGGGACGACCCCGCCGCCGGAACGAGGGCTTTACTTGCGGCCCGTGAGATGGTCGGCGACGGTCTTGATGCCGTCCTTGGCCTCGCCGACCGTGCGCTGGGCCTCGCCCTTCAGCTCCTGGGCCTTGCCCTCGGCGACGAGGTGGTCGTTGCCGGTGACCTTGCCGACGCCCTGCTTGACGTTGCCGACGGCCTCGTTGGCCAGGCCCTTGAGCTTGTCGGTGGTGCTGCTCATCGGAATCTCTCCTTCAGGTCGAGGTGGGTTTCGGGGGTGGACGGCTCCCGCCGGGGCGGGAGCCGGTGTCTCGCGTCAGACGCGGCGGGTGGTGTAGTCGGCGCCGACCAGCTTCGGGGCGCCGAGGCGGCCGCCGAAGAAGGCGGCGGCGGCGCCGAGCAGCAGCGCGATCGCGGCGTAGAACGCGCCCTGCGTCGCGGCCGACTTGGCGGCGACCGCCGCGGCCTCGGCCTTCTGCTTGGCGGTGGCGACCGCCTGCTCGTACTGCTTCTGGTAGTCGTCGATCTGGGCCTTGGCCTGGTCGGGCGAGATGTTCTGGGCCTTGGCCAGGGCGTCGGCGGCGCGGGTCTTGGCCTGCTCCTTCTGGGCGGCGTCGCCGGTCAGCACGGCGCGCACGGCGGCCACGGCGGCGTCACGGGCGGCCTGCGGGTCCTGGCCGGCGGCCTGCTGGCGCACCTTGTCCTCGATGCCCTCGAGCGGGTTCTGGACCTTCGACAGCGACGGGGCCGCGGCCTGGGCTGCGGTCTGCACCGTGCCGCCGACGAGGTTGCCGGCGCCGCCGAGCGCGCCCGAGACCGTGCTCAGGGTGCCGCCGACGAGGCCGCTCGCCGCCGAGGTGATGAGGTAGATGACCACGAGGGTCGTCACCGCCCAGGAGACCAGGCCGTGCAGGGCGGCGGCGGCAGGCAGCGGCTTGCCGGAGAGCCGGCCCGCGATGGCGCCGCCGACGAGCGAGGCGACGATGCCCGAGACCACGAACCACAGGCCCGCGCCCATCGAGACGGTCGAGGCGGCCGGGTTGTCGGTGGCGTTCACGCCGACCGAGGACAGGCCGATGCCGACGCCGACGAGGTTGAGGATCACCTGCGTCACCAGCGCGGTGACGGCGCCGGCGAAGATGGCGCCCCAGGAGACCTGGTTGAGCAGGACCGCGCGGGTATCGGCCTGCGCCGCGGTCGAGAGGGGGGAAACGGGGGTCTGGATGGTCACGTCGTTGCTCCGGGTCGTTCAGGCATCGGGCGAGGGCGGCTCGAAGCGGCCGCCGCTCGCGATGCGGTCGTTCTGCGGGATCAGTCGCGGTTGGCGTTGACGAGGAGGCCGAGGCCGAAGCCGACCATGCCGGCGATCACCAGCGAGGCGAACGGGTACTCGGCGACCTGGTCGCTGACCTGCCGGGCGCCGTGGCGCAGGGAGCGGCTGCCGCGCTCATAGGCGTCCTCGGCGTAGTCCTGCGCCTCGTCGGCGAGGTCACGGGCCCGGCCGCTGGCGCGGTCGGCGAAATCCTGGGCCCGGTCGCCGGCGCGGCCGGCATAGTCCTGGGCCCGGTCCGCGGCGTGGCGCGCGGTGTCCTTGGCCTGGCCGTAGACGTTCTCCGCCGCGCCCTGCGCCTCGCGGAAGCGGCCTTCCGCCGAGTCGCGGTGCGAGCCGGTCAGGTCGCCGACGGCGCTCTGGATCTTGCCGCCGAGTTCCTTGGCGGCGCCGGTGATGCGATCGGTATCGACCATGGAAGTTCTCCTTGATTAACGGTGGGAAAGGGCGGCGCCCCGCGCGGGGCGCCGGATGACGGTCGTCGTCAGCTCTTGCGAGGTCCGGCCCCCGGGGGGCGCTTGCCGGCGCCCTGCGGAGACTCGGGTTCGCCCTTCTGACGCCGGCCCTCGGTCTCGACCCGGACGTCGCCGGTGAGCTTGCCGATGGCGTCCTTCACCGAGCCTTTGACCTGCTCGGTGGAAGTCGTGGGCGCGCGTCTGGTCATGAGTACCTCGTCGGATGTGAGAAAACTCAGACCGGCTTGCAGATGTGACTGCGTCGCGCCGCTTCAATGGTAAGAAATTACCGGTAGACTGAACTTCAGCTACCGGAGGCCTGGAGCGGGAAACCGTGCTCGCGGCCCCACAGGATCACCTCCGTGCGGCGGTGGACGCCGAGCTTGCGGTAGAGCGCGGCGCCGTGGTTGCGCACGGTGTTGCGCGACAGGCCGAGCTTGCGGGCGATGCCGTCGTCGTCGAGCCCGCTGCAGATCAGGTTCAGGATCTGCCGTTCCCGGAGCGTCAGGTCGGGCACCGCCTCGCCCGGCACCTCGCGGCCGGGCCGGCGCAGGTTGGCGAGCTTCTCGATCAGCCCGCGGCTGAACCAGGAGGTGTCGGCCATCACCGTCTCGATCGCGTCGAACAACTCGCGCTCGGTGTGCTTGCGCTCGGTGATGTCCTGCAGGACCATCAGCACGAACTCGGCGTCGCCGATGGTCACCCGCTCGGCCGAGATCAGGCAGTCGAGGTCGGCGCCGTTCTCGTGGCGCAGGCAGACCTCCAGTCCGAGCACGTAGCCGGTGCGCAGGAGCACGCCCTCGAAGCGCGCGCGCTGCTCGTCGGAGACCCACAGCCCGAACTCCGCCGGCGCGCGGCCGACCACGCGGTCCTCGCCGAAGCCGAAGACCCGGCCGAAAGCCTCGTTGATGCTGGTGACCTGGAAATCCCCGGCGCGGGCGAGCATCGTCGGCACCGGCGTGAGGCGGAACGCCTTGGCGAAGCGCTCCTCGCTCTGGCGCAAAGCCGTCTCGGCCTTCCGGCGCAACTCCAGGTCGGCGAAGGTGAACAGCATGCAGGGCTCGTCGCCCATCTCCATCGGCTGGCCGGCGACGATGACGAAGCGGCCGCCGCCGTCGGGCAGTTCCAGCCGCGCCTCCATCTGGGGGATCGTGCCGCCCTCGTTGAGTCGCGACACCGCGAGGTCGCGGTTGCGGGCGTTGGCGAGCACGTCGACCTCGTAGACGCTGCGGCCGATTACGGCGTCGCGGGTGTAGCCGGTCATCTCCAGGAAGCCGGCATTGACCTTGACGTGGCGCAGGTCGGAGAGCCGCGTGATCACGGCGGGCGCCGGGTTGGCGTTGAAGGTGCGCTCGAAGCGCTCCTCGGCCTCGAACTGGTCCGACACGTCCTTGAGGATCAGCGCCAGGCAGCTCGGCTTGCCCTCGCGGTCGGTGGCGACGAGGCTGCGCAGGGAATGCACGAAGCCGACCTCAGGCTTGTCGGTGCGCGTCACCTCGACCACCACGTCGTGGAAGCGCTCGCCGGCGACGACGCGCTCGATCGGATAGTTCTCCGGCGCGCGGTTGTTGCGGTAGCGCAGGGCGAAGCGGGCACGGTAGGCGTCGATCGTCGGGCCGATCTCGTCCAGGCTCTCGGCGCCGTGCATCGCGAGCGCGGCCTCGTTGGCGTAGGCGATGGTCTGGTCGGGCTCGACCAGGATCACGCCCTCGCTGAGGCCGGCGATGATCTGCCGGAGTTCATGCCTGTCGACGCCTGCGGTCACGGCCCGTTCGATCCCTTCTGTCTGTCCTTTTGCCCCTCGGGCAACGGACCACAAACGGATCGCGCGCTAACGGGTTCCCTCCGAAGAACGAGATTCACCGGTAGATTCGTATCATTGACGTAATTGGCGGCGACCAGAAATAAGTCGCACCAGGGACGGTCCGGCGTGCTGCCCCACGGGATGCGCCCGTACCGGCCGACTGGTCTAGTCCGATATGAGTAGCGTTTACGGGCCCCTTTCCGTGCGAACAGACGACGCGACGCCAGAACCGGTCGCCGTGACGGAGACCGCCGCCGCCCTGATCCCGTCGCATCTCGGCGGGCTCTTACAGGAGTACTATCCCGAGGCCGTCGCGCTCGATGCCGGCTCGGCCCTCGGCCAGGTCCTCGCGCGCCTGACGCGGGCCCTCGACGCGGCGGAGGCGCAGGCCGAGGTTCCGGCGGCGTTCCGGGCCGGGCTGCTCGGCGCGGTGCCGCGCCTGCGCCGCTACGCCCTGTCCCTGACCCATCACGGGGCGGACGCCGACGACCTCGTGCAGCACACCCTGCTCAAGGCCTGGGAGCACCGGCGCCAGTTCGCCCCCGGCTCCAGCCTGTCGGCCTGGCTGTTCGCGATCCTGCGCAACGGCTTCTTCAACGGGCGCCGCAAGTACCGCCTCGAGGTGGCGGATCCCGACGGGGTCCACGCCGCCGCCCTGTCGAGCGCCGCCGAGCAGGAGCACCGGGCGTCCTTGCGCGACGTGCAGGGCGCCCTCGACCGGCTCGACCCGGCGCAGCGCGAGGCGCTGCTGCTGGTCGCCGTCGAGGGCCTGTCCTACGAGGCCGCCGCCGAGGTCATCGGCTGCCCGGCCGGCACCGTGAAGAGCCGCGTCAGCCGGGCCCGCGACCGGCTCGGGCAGGATCTGGACCGGAACGACCTCGACCGGAAAGACCTCGGCCGAAACGGCCCGGACCGGACCCTCGCGGCCCCGTCCGGCGCCGCCTGACCGGCGAGGTCCCGACCCGTCCGCCCGAAAGGGCGTCATCCCCCTTCGCCCGAGAGGGCGTCATCCCATCGTTCCGGCGCTATCCCCCGAGGCGTCCGGGACGGTCGCGAGCCGGGCACGGCACCTTCCCCCGTCCGTGCCCGGCTCCGTCGACGAGCCATCCCCGCCAATGGTCCGCGGCCCGGCCGAGCCAGGCCCCGCCCGAACCGGGGGGCATTCGCCTCAGAGGAGATCATGTCAGCGTTTCGCCATCCGGTCCTCGCACGGGCCTCGCTTCTCGCCCTGCTTCTCGGCCCCGCCGCCCCGGCCCTCGCCGCGCCCGCGGCCAACCGCTTCGACGGTGCCTGGTCGGTCGTCGCCACCGCCGAGACCGGTTCCTGCACCGGGCCGTACCGCTACCCGATCGTGATCCGCGACGGCGTCGTGGACGATGCCGGGGGCAACGACGTCGATGCCTCCGGCCGGGCCGGCGCCGACGGCCGCATCACCGGTACGATCCGCAGCGGGCTCGCCAGCGTCGCGGTCAGCGGCCGCCTGCGCGGCTCCGCCGGAAGCGGGCGCTGGAGCCTCGCCGGGATCAGCCCCTGCACGGGGCGCTGGACCGCCCGGCGCACCGGCTGACCGCGATCGCGGGGCCTGTCCGCTCCGGGATGCCGGGCCTCGGCCGGGGAGCGCCGATGCGCCGCATCCGTCCCGGTCCTTGATGAAACCCGTTCCCGCCCGAGAACCTGTGCGGTCCGGGCCTCCGGCTTGCGGGCAACCGGATGGGACGCGATCGAGGAGCGAGGGGACGGATGCCGGCATACCGACTGCGCGGGGCGGTGCGGGCCCCGGACGGGGAGATCGGGCCCCCGCTGATCGACGAGATCGTCACGGCCGCGGACCGGCAGGAGGCGGTGCGCCTCGCCAATGCCCGGGAGACGACGCCGGCCGACGAGCAGGTGAACGCCCTGTGGCTGGTCGACGAGGCCGGGACGCTGGTCTGGTCGCTGCGCCTGGCCGACCGCGAGGCCTAACACTGCCGCGAAGTATAGGAGCGCCTACCCCGCGGTGGGCCGTCGGCCGATACGGGTCATGACCCAGCAGCGCGCCGTCATCTGCCGGCCTTGCATCCGGATTGTTGCACGAGCAAGGGACGACACGCAGGGACATTAATCGCGCGTCAATCGGGCGCGACTACCGTCCGGCGGCGTTCGCCTCACCGGAGCGGTTTCGTGCCTCGTTCGCCCCTCGACAACATGCGGATCCTCGCCAAGGCGGCGATCCCGGTCGGCCTGCTGCTGATCATCCTGGCGGGCCTGTGCGGCTTCGCCCTGTCGCGGATGAGCCTCATCGCGCAGACCTACCAGGATGTGCTCGGCCGCGACGTCGCGGCCGCCCGGGCGGCGTCCGAGGTCGAGATCGCGCTGACGCGCTACGGGGCGGTGGTGAACCGCATTGTCTCCGAGAGCTCGATGACCGAGATCGACGCCCTCGAGAAGGAGACCAAGGCGATCGCCGCGGACCTGCCGGGCCGGCTCGATCGGCTGAAGACCCTGATGCCCGCGGCGGGGGCGGGCGCCGATCAGGTCCTGGCCCGGTTCAACCAGGCCTTCGGGGCGACCGACGACCTGATCACCAAGACCTTCGGCAGCCAGCAGGACCAGGCCCTGCGGGTCGGCCGCGAGCAGATCGATCCCGCGCTCGCCGCCGCCCGCCAGGTCCTCGGCGAGATCGCGGCCGGCGCCGAGGCGATGATGCGCCGGGGCGGCGAGACCGCGGCGGCGGCGGACGAGGCGGCCCGGGTCACCACCGTCGCCGTCGCCTCGGGCGCGGGCGCGGTGGCGCTCGTCCTCGCCTGGCTGATCCTGCAGCGCGGCGTCGCCGGCCCGGTCGTCGCGATGGCGCGCACCATGGAGCGGTTGGCGGCCGGCGACACCGCGGTGGCCGTGGAGGGCACGCGGCGGCGCGACGAGATCGGCCGGATGGCCGGCGCGGTCCAGGTGTTCAAGGACGGCCTGATCCGCGCCCGCGCCCTGGAGGAGGAGGCCGCCCTGGCGCGCGCCTCGACCGAGGAGCAGCGCCGCGCCGGCATGCGCCAGATGGCCGATGCCTTCGAGCGGGCGGTCGGCGGCATCGTCGGCGAGGTCGCGGCCTCCGCCGCCGAACTCCAGGCGACCGCCCAGACCATGACCGCCACGGCCGGGGAGACCGCCGAACGCTCGGCGGGCGCGGCGAGCGCCGCCGAGGAGGCGGCGGGCAATGTCGGCACGGTCGCAGCGGCGGCCGAGGAGCTCGGCGCCTCGGTGGGCAAGATCGGCCGCCAGGTCGACGGCTCGGCCGCTCTGGCCCGCGCCGCGGTGACCGAGGCCGACCGGACCGGCACCCTGGTCCAGGAGCTGAGCCGCGCGGTCGCCCGCATCGGCGACGTCGTCGGCCTGATCTCGTCGATCGCCGGCCAGACCAACCTGCTCGCTCTGAACGCCACGATCGAGGCGGCGAGGGCGGGTGCGGCGGGGCGGGGCTTCGCGGTGGTGGCCGCCGAGGTCAAGGAACTCGCCGGCCAGACCGCCAGGGCCACCGAGGAGATCACCACTCAGATCGGCCGCATCCAGGGCTCGACCGAGCAGGCGGTGGGGGCGATCGACGCCATCGCCGGGCGCATCCGCGAGATCTCGGGCGTCGCCACCTCGATCGCCGCGGCGGTGGAGGAGCAGGGCGCCGCGACGCAGGAGATCGTCCGCAACGTTACTCAGGCGGCCTCCGGCACCGGCGCGGTGACGGACAACATCGCCGGGGTGGCCGGCGCCGCGGAGGAGACCGGGGCCGCGGCGGCGCTCGTGCTCGACTCGGCCTCCGCCCTGTCGCGCCAGTCCGAGAGCCTGACCGACGAGGTACAGAGATTTCTCGCGACGGTGCGGGCGGCGTGAGGCCTTGGATTATATTGTCTGATGAGATGTATTGCAGGACCGTCCAAGACAACGCGGTAAGATCGAAGCAGAGTGGCTTATCGTGAGCTACCCCTTTCCCGGACGACTGTAGCGTCAGCAGAAGGAGATCCGGGATCCAGCATGAGAAGTCGCGAAGCGTCCGTGTGTCTGCAACGGAGCAGCATATAGAGCCGCTTCGCGGCGATTCTTACGGCTGGATCCCGGATCTCCTTCCGCTATCGCTGCAGTCGTCCGGGAAAGGGGTGGCTCTCGGCGAGTCGCCCTCTCGTGCACGTTTTCGCCCTTGTCGTGTACGGGGTGGCAGGGCGACCGTATGATGCTCTACGACCGCCGCTCCCACTCCCGCCCGGCCTCGATGATCGACCGGATCCTTGCGGCCATCGTCTCGATCGAGAACGGCTTGGTCAGCACCGCCATGCCGGGGCCGAGGGTGCCGTTGCCGAGGATCGCGGTCTCGGCGTAGCCGGTGATCAGCAGCACCTTGAGGTCGGGCCGGGTCTCGCGGGCGGCCTCCGCCATCTGGCGGCCGTTCATGCCGCCGGGCAGGCCGATATCGGTGACGAGCAGATCGATCCGCACGTCGGAGCGCAGCACCTTCAGTCCCGCCGCGCTGTCGCCGGCCTCGATCGCGGTGTAGCCGAGATCCTCCAGGATGTCGGTGACGAGCATCCGCACGGTCGGCTCGTCGTCGACCACCAGCACGGTCTCGCCTCGCGTCGAGCGCGCCAGCGGCAGCGCCGTCCCGGTCTCGTCCTCGCCGGGCACGGCGCCCGCGTGGCGCGGCAGGTAGAGGCTGACGGTCGTGCCCTCGCCGGGCGTCGAGGCGATGCGCACCTGCCCGCCCGATTGCTGCGCGAAGCCGTAGATCATCGAGAGGCCGAGGCCCGTACCCTCGCCGATCGGCTTCGTGGTGAAGAACGGCTCGAACACCCGGGCGATCACCTCCGGGCTCATGCCGGTTCCGGTATCGGTCACGCGCAGGCGCACGTACTCGCCCTCCGGCATGTCGTGCCGGCGGGCGGTCCGGGCGTCCATCGTCCGGTTGGCGGTCGAGACGGTGATGCGCCCGCCCTCGGGCATCGCGTCGCGGGCGTTGAGGCAGAGGTTGAGGAGCGCGTTCTCGAGCTGCGACGGGTCGACCAGGGCCGGCCAGGCCTCGGGCGATGCGACGACCTCGAGGGTGATGCCGGGCCCGACCGTGCGCTGGATCAGCTCGTGCATGCCCCGCGCCAGCCGGTCGACGTTCGTGGGCCGCGGATCGAGCGTCTGGCGGCGGGAGAAGGCGAGGAGCCGGTGGGTCAGCGCGGCGGCGCGCTTCGCCGCCCCTTGCGCCGCCGCCATGTAGCGCTCGACGTCCTTGAAGCGGCCCTGCGCGAGCCGCGTCTGCATCAGCTCCAGCGAGCCCGAGATGCCGGCGAGCAGGTTGTTGAAGTCGTGGGCGAGACCCCCGGTGAGCTGGCCCACGGCCTCCATCTTCTGCGACTGGCGCAGGGCTTCCTGCGTCGCGGCGAGCTCGGCCTCGGCCCGCAGCCGGTCGGAGATGTCCTTGGCGAAGTGGAAGGCGCCGATCACCCGGCCCTCGCCGTCGCGCAAGGGGGAGTAGGAGACCTCCCAGGTGGGCTTGGCGAGGTCGGGATCGCCGAATTCCTCGGTCACCGTGTAGCATTCGCCCGCGAGCGCCCGGGCCATGAACCCGCGCATCACCGCGCCCTGGTCCGGCGGGAAGAGGTCGGGAAACACCTCGCCGACCTGCACCCGGCGGCCGAAGATCCGGTAGAACGCGTCGCTGTGGGCCTGGTTGAAGGCGATCAGCCGGTACCCGGTGTCAAAGGCGCAGATCGGCGCGGCGCTCGACTGGACGATGTCGCCGTAGAGGCGCATCTCCGCCGTGCGGTCGGCCACCTGCTGGCCGAGCGACTGGGTGAGGTCGCGCGAGGCGGCCTCGGCCTCCTTGCGCTCGCTGATGTCGGTGGCGGCGCCGTACCACTCGGTGATCCGGCCCTCCTCGTCGAGCACCGGCACCGCCCGGGACGAGGCCCAGCCGACCGAGCCGTCGGCGAGGTAGACCCGGTGCTCCAGGCTGTAGGAGGTCTTGGTGCGGATCGCCCGCTCGATCTCGGCCCGCAAGGCGCCGCGGTCCTGCGGCGGGATGTAGCTCTCGATCCAGTCGGAACTGGCCGAGGTCGTGTCGGCCAGGAAGTTGCCGCCGGACAATTGGTACAGCCGGCTCCAGTCGGCGCTGATCCGGTAGCGCACCTCGGAGGAGGAGCGCACCAGGGCGTCGAGCATCTGCTCGCGCCGGCGCAGGGCCTCGCCGAGGTCGCGCAGCCGCTCGCGCTCCAGCGTGACGTCGAATTGCGAGGCGAAGAAGTAGGTCAGTTCGCCGTTCTCGTCGAAGACCGGCGAGATCAGCAGCCGGTTCCAGAACCGCTCGCCGTTCTTCTTGTGGTTGAGGAGGTCGATCTCGATCGCAACGCGACGCTCGATCGCGTCGCGGATCTTGGCGACGTCGGCGCGGTCGGTCTCCGGCCCTTGCAGGAAGCGGCAGTTCTTCCCCAGGATCTCGTCGCGGGTGTAGCCGGTGAGCTTGGTGAAGGCGGCGTTGGCGAAGATGATCGGGTTGTCGGGCCCGTGGGGATCGGTGATCAGCATCGGCATCCGCGTCGCGCGCACGGCGGCGGCGAACGGATCGTGGCTCGGGGCGGAGCGGCCGATCTCGGCGTCGATGCGGTCGGTTTCGCGGCGGTCAGTCACTGTGCGTCCGTCGCCCTCTCGTCCCGCGACTCCCGGCGGTCTCGCGACCGTCCGGGCGTGGCTGTAGCACAGCGCGACAGGCTCGTGCACAACCCTTGCCGCGCGGCCGAACCGCGCGATCCGCGGAAGATCACATCAGCGCGCCCCCGCGACCCGCGCCACGCCGTCGGCGCAGGCCCGCATCGCCGCGAGCACCGTCTCGGCCGCCACCGCCTCGAAGCGGTAGCGCGGCAGGCTGACGCTGATGCAACCCAGCACCCGGCTACGAGCGCCGTGCAGCGCCATGCCGTAGCAGCAGATGTCGAGCTCGTTCTCCTGCAGGTCGAGGGAATGGCCGCGCGCGCGCGTCTCGGTGATGGCGCGGTGCAGGGCGTCGCGGTCGGTGAGGCTGTGGGGCGTGCGCGCCGGCAGCGGGAGCCGGGCGAGGAGGGCGGTCAGCTCGGGCTCGGGCAGGGTCGCGAGCCAAGCCTTGCCGACGGCGCTGGTGTGCAGCGCCACCCGAGTGCCGATGCGCGAGGCCATGCGCACGGTGCGGTGGCTCTCGAGCTTGTCGATGTAGACCATCTCGCCGTGATCCGGCACCGCGAGGTGCACGGTCTCGTCGAGGTCGTCGCGCAGGCGGCGCAGGGGCTCCCGCGCCGCCTGGCGCAGGAGCGAGCCGTCGAAGGAGCGGAAGGCCAGGCTGACGAGGCGCGGGCCGAGCTGCAGAACCCCGTCCTCGTCGGTCACGAGGCCCTCCGCCGCCAGGGCGGCGACGATCCGGTGCACCGTCGGCCGCGGCAGCCGCAGGCCCTGCGCGAGCCGGGCGACCGTGGCGCCGCCGGGCGCGTCCGCCACCGCCTGCAGCACCCGCATGAACTTGCCGAAGGCGGCGGTGCCCGGGACGTCGGGGCGCAACGAAGCCCTCGTCTCGGCGTCGTCCTGGCTCATGCGGGGCGGATCCTCATGGGTCTCGGGGGCTGCTTCGAGTTGGCCGACCGACATGCAACCCTCGATGTCATCCCGGGGCCGCGACAGCGGAAACCGGGATCCATAACCGCCGACGATTCAGGGCGAGGTGGAACGCTGGTCGCCCTGCCTTTCACTGTCAGCGGTTATGGATCCCGGGCTCTCGACTTCGTCGAGCCCCGGGATGACGTCGAGACATGCCGATCATGGTGCCGGATCGATCGACGCGAACGATCCAGCTCTTACGTAATGAGGTAGCCGCCATCGACCGGCAGCACCACCCCGGTCATGAAGGCGGCGGCGGGGCTCACCAGGAAGGTCACCGCTTCGGCCACGTCGGACGGCGTGCCCCAGCGGCCGAGGGGCGTGCGCGCCAGGATCGGCCCCGCCCGGGCGGGATCGTCCTGGAGCGCCCGCGTCAGCGGGGTGGCGATCCAGCCCGGCGCCACCGCGTTCACCCGGATGCCGTCCGGCGCGTAGGCGATGGCGAGCGACTTCGTCAGCTGCGCCACGCCGCCCTTGCTGGCGCTGTAGGCCGGCACCAGGCCGCCGCCGAAGAACGACAGCATCGAGGCGGTGTTGACGATGCTGCCGCCGGTCTCCGCCAGCCTGCCGCGCGCGGCGCCGCAGACCCGCATCGTGCCGGTGAGGTTCACCGCCAGCACCTCCTCGAACACCTCGGGCCGGTGCTCGTCGCCGCGCCGGATGATGCCGGCGCAATTGACCACGATGTCGAGCCGGTCGCACGACGCGACGAGGGCGGCGACGGCCGCCCCGTCGGTGACGTCGAGCTCGTGAGCGGTGAGCGCGAGGCCGTCGGGGATCGCGCAGGCCGCCGCGTCGATGCCGGCCGCGTGCACCCGGGCGCCGAGGCGGGCCAGGGCCTCGGCGATGCCGGCGCCGATGCCGGAGGTGGCACCGGTGACGAGGGCGGTGCGCCCGGCGAGGAGGTCGGGGAGGAAGGTCATGCCGTGCGCTCCGTCGGGATCAGGGTCTCGCTGCCTTCGAGCGGCTTGCGCACCAGGACGATGTAGGCGGCCGCCGCCAGCACCGCGACCGCGGCGGCGGCGAGCAGCGCGTTGACGTATGAGCCGGTGCCCTGGACGATGTAGCCGGTGATCACCGGCGCGAACGACCCGGCGAAGTAGCCGCCGAAATTCTGGATGCTGCCGAGCGAGGCGACCTGGCGCTTCGGCACCGCGACGCTCACCATCATCCAGGCGGCCCCGCTCGCCATGTTGATGAAGAACATCGCCAGGCATATGTAGACCACCGCCAGCGTCACGCTCGGGGTGTAGGCCGCCGGCACCGTGAAGGCGCCGCCGCCCAGCAGCCCGACGCAGACCGGCCACTTGCGGCTGGCGACGATGCCGGCGCCGCGCGCGAGCAGCCGGTCGGCGGCTTGGCCGGCGCAGAGCATGCCGAGCGTACCGAACACGTAGGGGATCGCCACCACCCAGCCGGTGCGGGCGACGCTCAGCCCCCGCTCGTGCTCGAGGTAGGAGGGCAGCCAGGTCAGGTAGAGCCAGACCATGTAGATGACGCCCATGAAGCCGAGGATCATGCCCCAGGTCGTGGCGTGGGCGAACAGCCCGCGCCACTCCGAGAAGGTCATGCGCCGGGCCGGCGGCTCGGGGGCCGCGCCCTCGTCGAGATGGGCGACCTCGTCCCGCGTCAGCGCCACCTCGGCGCGGTTGCGGTAGACGAGATACCAGCCGACCGCGACGACGATGCCGACGAGGCCGGTGACGACGAACATCCAGCGCCAGCCGAGCGACAGCATCATCGCGGTGAGGAGCGGCGGGGCGATGCAGGGCCCGATGCAGGACGAGGCGACGAAGATGCCGGTCGGCGTGCCGCGCTCGCGCACCGAGAACCACTCGCTCACCGTCTTGGCGCCGGCGGGAAATTGCGGCGCCTCGCCGAGGCCCAGCACCGCGCGGGCGATCACGAATTGCTGGAAATTGGCGACGAAGCCCGAGACGAGCTGGGCCAGCGACCAGAAGAACATGCCGGCGCCGAGCATGATCCGCGAGCCGATCCGGTCGAGCAGCGCGCCGACCGGCAATTGCGAGAACGCGTAGGCCAGCGAAAAGGCCGAGAGCAGCCAGCCCATCTGGGCGGGGGAGAGGGCCATCTCGTCGCGGATCGCCGTGTTGGCGATCGAGAGCGCCGAGCGGTCGACGTAGTTGATGATCCCCGCCGCGGTCAGGAAGGCGACGGCGATCCACTGGATGCGACGCAGGCGCGGGGATTTGGCGAGCGGTGGGGTGGGTGACCTGGTGGTCGTTGCTGTGCCGGACGACATCGCGTGCCGGTCCTCCCGGTTTTGCTTATGGGGATGTTTGTTAGATCTTGACGACGAGGCCGACACCCACCGCGTCGCTCCGGGTTCCGCTTCGCGGACCCGGACCGACGAGGGGCGTATCAATCCCGTCGAGCCGATCGGTAGAAGTCTGAGGCGGAATCCGCCTCAGCGGATGAACTGATCGACGTAGTCCGCCCCCAGGCCGACCGCCTCGTAATGCGCCCGGCACAGGTCGATCTTGGTGAACACGTCCTCGTAGCCGGTATGCCGGCCCCAGGGGTCGACGTAGTACATGCAGCCGTTGACCTGGAAGTAGGTGATCATCTCCTCCACGCCCTCGTCGACGACCAGGGTGTGGGTCTCGCCCGGCGGCTCGAAGGCGTAGGCGCCCTCGCTCGCGACCCAGTCGTGCTCGAGGTAGCGCCAGCTGCCCTTGAGCACGAAGGCGTGGACCGGGCCGGGATGGCGGTGGCGGCTGAGGATGCCGGCCTTGCGCACCTTGAGCAGGTTCATCCAGTAGCCCGCCGAGACGTTCAGGCAGAGCGGCCGGAACCACACGCTGTCGGCCTGCGGCACCCAGATCCGGTCGTCCTCGGGGATCGCCGGCGCCACCACGAGGTCGGGCCGGATCTCGGCCGGCTGCGGCTTCTGGTAGGGCATGCGCCGCAAGGTGGCGGCGTCGAGCCCGGCGGCGGGGTCCTGCGCCGAGGGGTCGGCATTCATGGCATCCTCCCGATGTCCATATCGTGGACGTTCTGTCCGTGATATGGATGGTCCAGGAGATGTGGCCCCCTGTCAAACCGCAAGCGCCGCATGGCAGCGTTGCGGCCGGGCGCGCGCGCCGTCCCCGGCCGGTTGCCGCCGGCCGGGCGAGGCCCACTTCCTGCGGGGCCGAGACGACCCGGCCGCCCCTCCGCGAGGGAGACCGACATCCGCAGGGACGGCCCTGCCCGTGAACGGGGGCACTCCTTGGCCTGGATTCTTCTGCTCGTCGCCGGCCTGTTCGAGATCGGCTGGGCGATCGGCCTCAAATACACCGACGGCTTCACCCGCCCGCTGCCCTCGCTCCTCACCGGGCTGAGCATGGTGGCGAGCGTCGTCCTGCTCGGGATGGCTTTGCGCACGCTGCCGGTCGGCACCGCCTACGCCGTCTGGACCGGCATCGGCACGGTCGGCACGGCGCTCCTCGGCATCGCGCTGTTCGGCGAGCCCGCCACGGCGGCGCGGCTCGCCTGCATCGGCCTGATCGTGGCCGGAATCCTGGGGCTCAAGCTCCTGGCTTGAACTTCTGGCCTGAGCCCGGTCACCTGAACCCGGTCACTCGTGCCGCTGCGTCGGGTCGACCGCCACGAAGCCGCCGCCCTCGGCGTAGACCGCCCCGAGCACGGAGCGGTAATGGCTCCGGACCTTGCCGTAGCACTCGCAGGACGCGTGCTCGGCCTGGGCCCGGTCCAGGATGGTGATCTGGCCGCGGCGCACCGCGATCAGGCCGCGGCGCTGCAGCGCCCCGAGCACGCCGGTGAGGTAGGTGCGGCGCACGCCGAGCATCTCGGCGAGGATCTCCTGGGTCACCGGCAGGACCGGTGTGCCGAGCCGGTCCTGAAAGGTCAGGAGCCAGCGCAGGCAGCGCTCCTCGATCGGGTGGACGGCGTTGCAGGCCACCGATTGCAGGACCTGGGCGAGCAGGCAATCGGCGTAGCGGACGAACAGGTCGCGCAGGGTCGGGGAGGCCGCCCGCGCCCGGGTCAGCTGCTCGGCATCGAGGCGCAGCACCTCGCCCGTGACCTGCACCACCGCCTCGCTGAAGGCCGGCAGGTAGCCGTGGCTGACCACGCCGCCGACCGCGCCCTCGTGCCCCACCGTCGCGGTCTCGACCATCCGCCCGTCGCGCATCCGCGAGACCAGGGTCACGGTGGTCTGGTTCAGCGGAAAGGTGACGTGCGAGACGTCCTCGCCGGCGCGGAACAGGACCGTGCCGCGGATCCGCTGCCCGCGTTCGAGATACGGCGCCAGCAGGGTACGGTCACCCGTATCCAGGGCTTCGAGCAGGAGGTTGCCTTCGAAAAGACCGGTCTCGGGGGACTGCGACTCGTCCGGCGCATTCAACGTCGTCGTCTCCGGAAAAACGGGGGCCCGCCGTGGAACCCGGACGGAGGGCGGTGGTGCCCGGAAGTGGCGAGAAATCCGCGGTACTGGTGCAACGCGCCTCCCCGCATCCGGAGCGAGGCCACGCTTGGTCTAACGGTGCGTCAGGGCCGTGTCTGTCCTGTTTCTGACATTATGAGAACGAATCCGACCTATCCCTATCAGCCGAATCCATGATGTCGCACCACTCATGATACTCTCCCGCACTATATTTGCTGCGGAGTCGGCAAAGCTTGACGGTGTCTCAGGTGGGTGAATTCTAGGTTTTATGGAAGATATTGCTCTATTTTCTTTCGTCAAGAGAATTTTTGTCGGCCTGACAACCTTGGGTCAGATAGAAATTTTCCCCAGATAATTTATAGTCGATCGGCTCTCGCTATCTCGACTGAAAAAGATGAGAGGCATCGAGATGATTTATCCAGCGGGAGAATATTGATCATTCCCAGTCCGTCGGGTGCGATATGATCGACCGCTATCATTCGCGATGCATGGCCGACCTCCACGGCGGTACAGTGTCATGCCGCTACGGAGCGCCTCCTTGACTTACTCTAAGTGAGGAGGGCGGCACGCCTGGGCCCGCGAGGGTTCGATACGCTCTCCGGCCGACCCGGGAGCCTGCGCAGGCGTTGTGCCCCGATCATCCGGGCTCGCCGGGGTATTACGGACTTGTCCCCGATCTCCCCCTCGTCGCGGGGTGGCCCAGCCGCGGGCGACGATCATTCGACGGCGCCGCGCAGCAGGGCGGTCCGGCGTGCCGGAGGGCCGGTTTTCAGGACGCAGTGCCGAGATGTCCGAGGTGAAGCCCGGCCCATCGTCCGGTGTCCGGCCAGTCGCTCCGGGCGGGGCCCGCCCGAAAATCCAGCTCGCTCGGCCCTGCGGGAGATCGTGACGGTCGGCGCGGACCGCGCGGGCGGATCAGCTGTCGAGCGCCATCGTGCCGGCATGCCCCATCACCGAGCGGGTGAGCCGGTCGGCCCCGAGCTCGCCGCCGGAATAGCCCAGGAGTTCGGCCAGCTTGTCGCGGGCGCGGCAGACCCGGCTCTTCACCGTGCCGACCTTGCACTGCATCAGCACCGCGGCATCCTCGTAGGACAGGTCGCCGACCGCGACCAGCATCAGGGCCTCGCGCTGCTCGGCCACCAGCTTGTTGAGCGCGGCCTGGAGGTCCTGCACGTCGAGGCGGTCGCCCTGGTTCGGGGCGGAGGTGAGGCGGGCCGAGTAGGTGCCCTCGCCGTCCTCGACCTCGCGCGAGCGCTTGCGGTGCTCCGAGTAGAAGGCGTTGCGCATGATCGTGAACAGCCAGGCGCTGAGATTGGTGCCGGCCTCGAACCGGTCGCGGTTCTGCCAGGCCTTCAGCATCGTGTCCTGCACCAGGTCGTCGGCCCGGGCCGGGTTGGCGGTGAGCGTCAGGGCGAAGCGGCGCAGGGCCGGCGCCGCCGCGAGCAGGTCCTCGCGGAAACGGTCCTGCTTCGGCGCGCCGAGGGTGGCCAGTGCCAAGTCCAGCCGGCTGAGCAGATCCGCGAAGGCGGCGGGCGCCGCCTCCACCTCGACCGCCGCGTAATGCGCACGCAGCCGCTCGCCCAGGTGCTCCTGCACCGATGGGGGCAGGGCCGGGGCGGTCTTCGGAAGGCCGGGGGGTTGGCTCTGGGTCATCGGGTCGTTCGGCTGGCGCGGGGTTGAGGCCAAGCTAGACCATAAGCGACCCGGAGGCGAGACCGAACCCCGCCTCCCTTCGATGCAGTGCAACAACCCGGCCGCCGCGTGACCGCTGCGGCACGCCGGCAACACCCGGCCGCCGCACGATTGCGGCGGTGCGCTCCGCCTCAGTGGCGGCCCTTCAGCAGCCAGCCGGCCGCGAAGGCGAGGCCGGCGACGGCGAGCAGCGTCTCGGTCGGGTGCGATTCGGCGCGGCGCAGGGCCTTGCCGCCGCGGTGACGCGCCTCGCCGTAGACCTCGCGGCCGCGCGCATAGGCATGGCGGCCGCGCTTCTCGATCTCGCCGGCGAGCGCCCTGCCGTCATGCGACAGGTCCTCGGCGACCTCGCGGCCGCGGCCATAGGCGTACTGGGCGCCGCCGACGACCTGGTTGAACGCGCCCTCCGCCTGCGGCCGGACGCGGCCCGTGACGGCGCCGATCGCGGTCTGGCCGCGGCCCTTGAGGTGGCGCACGCCGCCCTCGAACTGGTCCCTGTTCATCGTGGTCTCCTTGCGTTCCGGGTGACGAGCGGTCGCGGAAAAACGAAGGGCCGGCCTCCCGCGCGTCGCGAGAAACCGGCCCGATCGTCCAAGATGTCGGGCCGGCGCGAGGCCGGCCCGCACCGAGATCAGAGCTTGCTCTTCACCGTGTCGGCGGCATTCTTGATGCCGTCCTTGACGTCGCCGGTGGTCTTCTGGGCCTCGCCCTTCAGTTCCTGGGCCTTGCCCTCGGCCTGCAGCTTCTCGTTGCCGGTGGCACTGCCGATGCCCTGCTTGATGTTGCCGACAGCCTCGTTGGCGAGGCCCTTGATCTTGTCGGTGGTGCTGCTCATGGGAAGCTCCTCGTCTCTTGCAGTTCAACGACTGCTCAGGTCTGACGAACCGCCGAAACGGCGCATTGTTCCGCAGCGACAGACGCGGACATCCGCATCCGGACCGGCCCGGGCGGGCTGGACCGCGGCGGCGGAACCCGCTAGGTCGCGCGCCCTCCCTCTCGGCACCGGCAGAGATTCGGCATGGCGGCCTGCGGCCTCGATTTCGGCACCTCGAACACCACCCTCGGCCTGACCGGGGCCGGCGGGCTCGCGCTGGCGCGGTTGGAGGGCGAGGCGGTCACGATTCCGAGCGCGATCTTCTTCCCGCCGGTCGGCGACGAGGCGGTCGGCCGGGCCGCCGTGACCGCCTATGTCGAGGGCGATCCCGGGCGGCTGATGCGCAGCCTGAAATCGGTGCTCGGCTCCTCGCTCCTCGACGAGACCACCCCGGTCGGGCGCCGGCGGCTGTCGTTCCGGACGGTGATCGCCCGCTATCTGAGCGCCGTGAAGGCGCGGGCGGAGGATCAGGCCGGCGGGCCCCTGACGCAGGTGGTCCACGGCCGCCCGGTCCACTTCGTCGACGGCGACCCCGAGGGCGACCGCCGGGCCGAGGACGCGCTCGCCGGCATCGCCCGGGAGGTCGGCTTCACCGAGGTGTCGTTCCAGTACGAGCCGATCGCCGCGGCGCTCGACTACGAGCGCGGGCTCGACCGCGAGGAGGTGGCGCTGATCGCCGATATCGGCGGCGGCACCTCGGACTTCTCGGTGGTGCGCTTGAGCCCCGAGCGCCACCGGGCGGTGGAGCGCGCCGGCGACATCCTGGCCAATGACGGCGTGCGGATCGGCGGCACCGATTTCGACCGCACCCTCAGCGTCGGCGAGGTGATGCCGCTCTTGGGGCTGGGCAGCCCGATGCGCCGCCCCGGCCTCGACGTGCCCTCGGCCTATTTTCACGATCTCGCCACCTGGTCGCAGATCAACCGGCTCTACGACGGCAAGACCCTGCGCGAGCTGCGCTCTCTTCGCCGTGACGTGGCCCGCCCCGAGCTGATCGACCGCCTCGCCGCGGTGATCGAGGCCGAGCGCGGCCACACCCTGGCGATGGAGGTCGAGGACGCCAAGATCGCCCTGTCGGAGGTGGAGCGGGTCGGCCTGCCCCTCGGCTGGGTCGAGCCGGGCCTCACCGCCGAGATCGACCGCCCGGACCTCGCCCGGCACTCGGCCGACCTCGCCCGGCGCATCGGCGCCTGCATCGCGCGCTGCCTGCGCGACGCCGGCGTGGCGCCGTCCGCCATCGACGCCCTGTTCCTCACCGGCGGCTCGACCCGCCTCGCGCCGGTGCGCGCCGCCATCCTGGCGGCGGCGCCGGAGGCCCGGGTGGTCGAGGGCGACACCTTCGGCTCGGTCGGCCTCGGGCTGACGGTGGAGGCGGCGCGGCGCTACGGCTGACGGCCTACGTCGCTTGGCTTACTGCGTCGCCGCCGCGGCCCCGGCCCGGGCGGCGTCGTTGAACGAGGCGTCGAACACGCTCCCCGCCGCGAGCCGCTGCGGGATCAGCCCGGCCCGGTGATAGAGGTCGGCGACGCGCTGCTCGTCGGCGATCACCGCGTCGTCGATCGGAACCGGGCGGATGTCGGCTCGGCGGAACCACGCCAGCGGCACCGCTTCCGGCAGGCCGATCAGGGCCGACCATCTTTTGGCGAAGGCCTCGGGCTTCGCCGTGCCCCAGACCCGCGCCTGGGCGAGCCGCCGCACGAAATCCTCCAGGGCCGCGCGCTTCCCCGCGATGGCGTCGTCGCGGGCGACCTGGAAGCTCAGGCCCGGGGTGAGCCCGCGTCCGTCGGCGACGATGCGGGCTCTGCCTGAGATCTCGAGCTGCGAGGTGTAGGGCTCCCAGGTCGACCAGGCGTCGACGGAGCCTGAGGTCAGGGCCATCTGGGCGTCGGCGGGCAGGAGGAAGGTCGGCGCAACGTCGCCCGGTGCCCAGCCGGCGGCCTCGGCTTGGGCGAGGACGAGCTGGTGGCCGATCGAGCCGCGGCCGGTGGCAATGCGCTTGCCCTTGAGATCCGCAAACGTCTTCACCGGTGAATCCGGCGGTACCAGCACGGCGAGGCCGGCTTGGTCCTGGCGGATGGCGAAGATCGCCTTGACCGGCGCGCCGGCCGCGGCCGCGAAGGTGAACGGCGCGTCGCCGGCGATGCCGGTATCGATCGCCCCGGCATTGAGCGCTTCGAGCAGCGGCGCGGCGGCCGGGAATTCGCGCCATTCGAGCCGGTAGGCCAGGCCGTCGAGGACGCCCGCCGCCTCCATCAGGGCGCGCGAGCCGCCCTTCTGGTCGCCGACGCGCAGGATTGTCTCGGCCCGGGCGGGGAGGGCGGCGAGGAGAAGGGCGAGGAGAGCGAGGATCGGGCGCATGATGGGCAGGCTTCGCAAGAGTGGGAAACTGTTTTGCGGCAGAAATCTGCGACAAAACGAAGTCTTTGAGCTCGGAGTTTGTTTGAGCGGTTGCGCCGATCGATCTGCATACAGGCCGACATCTCTCGACGTCATCCCGGGGCTCGTCGAAGACGAGAACCCGGGATCCATAACCGCCGACGCAGCCTGACAGGGCGGGCAGCGTTCCGCTTCATCCTGCACCGTCAGCGGTTATGGATCCCGGGTTCCGCTGCGCGGCCCCGGGATGACATCGAGGGTTTCAGGACGGTCGGCCCACTCAAACAGGTTCTCACGCGGCGGCCGGACGGCGGGACGACGCGGCGAGGCGCCGGAAGGCCGGGATCAGCTCGCGGCCGTACTGCACTGCGTCCTCCAGCGGATCGAAGCCGCGGATCAGGAAGGTCGTGACGCCGAGCGCGTGGTACTCGTGCAGTGCCTCCGCGACCTGCTCGGGCGTGCCGACGAGGGCCGTGGAATTGCCCTGCGCCCCGGTCTCGGCGGCGATCGCCGTGTAGAGCCGGCCGTCGAGCCGGTCGCCCTTCGCGGCCGCCGCGAGCAGGCGGCGCGAGCCCTCGTTCTGCGGCACGGCCGCGGGGCCGAGGCCGCGGGCCGCGCGCAGGGCCTTGGTACGTCGCAGAATTTCCTCCGCCCGGGCCCAGGCGGCCTCCTCGGTCGCGGCCAGGATCGGCCGGAACGACAGGCTGAAGCGGATCTTGTCTTCGCGCCCGTGGGCCCGGGCGGCGGCACGCACCCGGGCGATCGTCTCGCGCACCTGCGCCTGGGTCTCGCCCCACAGGGCGTAGACGTCGGCGTGCTTCCCCGCCACCGCGATCGCGGCCTCCGACGAGCCGCCGAAATAGACCGGCAGGTGCGGCTGCTGCACCGGCTTGACCGCAGAAAAGCCCTTGGCGACGCGGTAGTGGCGTCCCTCGTAGTCGAACGGGCTCGCGCGGGTCCAGGACGCCTTGACGATATCGAGATACTCGCTGGTGCGGGCGTAGCGCTCGTCCTTGGTCAGGGCGTCGCCGTCCTGCGCCAGCTCAGCGTCGTTGCCGCCGGTGATGATGTGGACGCCGGCGCGCCCGTCGGTGAGCTGGTCGAGGGTGGCGAGCTGGCGCGCCGCCACGGTCGGCGCCTGGAAGCCCGGCCGGTGCGCGATCATCAGGCCGATCCGCTCGGTGACCGAGGCGACGTAGTGCGCGAGCGCGAAACTGTCGGGCGCGGTCGAGTGGAAGGCGATCAGCACCCGGTCGAAGCCGCCATGCTCGTGCGCCTGCGCCGAGGCCCGCAGATAGGCGCGGTCGACGACCGGCCCGGTGGGCGCGTGGATCTCCGACCCGTACTGGGCCGCGACGAAGCCGATGAAGTGCACGTCCTGCATCACGAATTCTCCTGTCGGGCGGTGAGCGCCGCGCGCCCGGCGGCCAGCCGGACCGCGTCGCCCTGGGGCGTGTGGATGCGCGCGCAGAGCACGTCGCGCAGGTGGCGTTCGAGCGGGTTGTTTCGCGAGAGGCCGGGATTGCCCACGAGGGCGACCGCGCCCTGCACCACCTGGATCGCGTTCTCGGTGACGGTGAGCTTGACGAGCCCGCTCTCGGTGGCCGAGGGCGGCGAGCCCGCATCGGTCTCGGCGGCGGCGCTGCGCAGGAGCCTGCGGTTGACGGCGAGCAGGCGCTCGCCCTCGCCGACGGCTTCCTGGAATCTCGGCAGGCTCGCCAGCGACGCCCCGAGATTGGCCGGCGCCCGCTCATTGAGATGGGCGCGGAGCCAGGCTTGCGCCGCTCGCGCCACGCCGTCGTAGAGGCTGGCGAGCAACGCGGTGTTCCAGGCGAGCGTCGTCGCGTCGGGGGCGGCCCAGGCGGCGGGCGGGCGCCAGTCGACGGCATGGTCCTCCGGCACCAGGACCCCGTCGAGGACGACGTCGTGGCTGCCGCTCGCCCGCAGGCCGAGATGGTCCCAGGTCTCCTCGATCCGCACGCCCGGCGCCTCCATCGGCACGACCACGAACCCGGTGCGGGGCTCGGCCTCGTCGGTGCGGGCCCAGACCAGCCCGAAGGCGAGGATCGGCGCACCGGTCGAGTAGATCTTGCGGCCGGTGATCCGCCAGCCCCCCGGCACCCGCCGCGCCACCGTCTCCGGCAGGCCGCCGCGGGCGGGCGAGCCGAGGGCGGGTTCGACCCGCAGCGCGTTGACGAAGGCGCCCTCGCGGATCGCCGCCTGCTGCAGCCGCGCCGCGACGTTGTCGGGCCACCCGGCGCGGGCGAGGCTCGCGTGGTGGACGGCCTGCATCGCCAGGACGAGGCTCGCCGCCGGATCGGCCTCGGCCAGCGTCCCGATGACGGCGCTGGCGACGGCGAGCCCGGCACCGAGGCCGCCCCGGCTCTCCGGCACCGTCAGGGCGGCGAGGCCCGCCTCCCGGATCGCCGCGAGGCTCGCATGGGCGAACCGCCCCTCGCGGTCGTCGGCGGCGGCGAGGGGGGCGAGGGCGGGGGCGAGGGCCCTTGCGAGCGCGACCGGATCTCGGTCCGCGGGCCTGAACCGGCGTGGCTGGGCCGTCATGCCCGGGCGGCGCCGGTGCGGGGCCGCCGGGACGGGTGGCACGGGAACATGAACGTCGGCCTTCCTCTCGCGAATTGCGCCCGTCGCTCCGAGCTGTCATCTCGAAGAGGCGGTCATATCTCTGGATAATAAAATCTGATCTTGTCGCCGTCGGGCGTCAACTGAAATGATGTTCTGGGTGGATGGCGAGATTTGGAAGTATTTTTTCTGCAATCGGTGAAGGGTGCGATACGATTCTTATCCGGCACTCTCGCGCGGCGTGTCCGTTCTCGACGGGGGCCGGCAGGAGCGCGAGGCTCATCGGTCCGACCGGAGCCCGAGGACGGATGACGGCCCCCGGCCCTGCCCGGCCGTTGCCGCAGATCGGCGCATGTCTGACGGCGGGTTCCGATGGCAGCCCCTAGCGCGGACCGGCCGTCTCCGCTTCGCGCGAATCCGGGCCGCCCTGCGACGCGTAGGCGTTGATGATCCCGACGAGCAGGCCGGGAAACCGGGCTTCCACCTCGGCCCAGCGGGAATGGTTGCGCACCTCGACGCCGTGGCGCTCGCTGCGGATCAGCCCGGCTTCGCGCAGCACCTTGAAGTGGTTGGACAACGAGGATTTCGGGATCACCCGGTCCCCGAGGGCCGACA
This sequence comes from Methylobacterium sp. 174MFSha1.1, assembly GCF_900116815.1. Lineage (NCBI taxonomy): Bacteria > Pseudomonadati > Pseudomonadota > Alphaproteobacteria > Hyphomicrobiales > Methylobacteriaceae > Methylobacterium > Methylobacterium sp. 174MFSha1.1. The sequence goes on from NZ_FPCB01000038.1 coordinate 29,259, forward strand.
GGGCCGAGCAGGCCTCGACGCAGCCCGCCCGCATGATCCTGGCGAAGATGGCGGCGCGGTTCGGGTCGGCGAGGGCGTGCAGGATCGCCTCCGGCCGCACGTCCTCGATGGCGGGGTGGAACAGGGGTCTCATGATCCGTCCATATGGGGTCTTGAACTCCGGTCCCATAGTTCCGAAGTTCCGAACTATGGGACCAACCCTCCATCCCGGAGCCGGCCCATCACCGAAGAGTAGCACACATGCCGAAGCTTGAGGGTAAGGTCGCCGTCGTCACCGGCGCGTCGAAGGGCATCGGTGCCGGCATCGCCAGGGCCCTGGCGCGGGAGGGCGCCGCCGTGGTGGTGAACTACGCGTCGAGCCGGGCGGGCGCCGACGCCGTCGTCGCGGCCATCACGTCGGCCGGCGGCCGGGCCGTCGCCGTTCAGGGCGACGTGAGCAAGGCGTCCGGGGCGCAGGGCCTGATCGAGGCGGCCGTGGCGCAGTTCGGCCGGCTCGACGTGCTGGTCAACAATTCCGGCGTGTACGAATTCGCGGCGATCGAGGAGGTGACCGAGGAGCATTACCGCCGCCAGTTCGACACCAACGTGCTCGGCGTCCTGCTGACGACGCAGGCGGCCGTCAAGCATCTCGGCGAGGGCGGCAGCATCGTGAACATCTCCTCGGCGATCACGCACGTGCATACGCCGGCGGCCGCGGTCTATGCGGGCACCAAGGGGGCGGTGAACGCCGTCTCGGGTGTGCTCGCCAACGAGCTGGCGCCCCGCAAGATCCGCGTGAACGTGGTCAGCCCGGGCTTCGTGGTGACCGAGGGCACGCATACGGCCGGGGTCGTCGGGTCCGACATGGAAGCCGGCCTCGTCGCACAGACGCCGCTCGGCCGCGCCGGCCAGCCCGACGACATCGCCGGCGTGGTCGCGTTCCTCGCCTCCGACGACGCGCGCTGGCTGACCGGCGAGGTGATCACGGCGAGCGGCGGCATCCGCTAACGCGGCAATCGTGCCTGCGCGTTGCCGGGACGGGTGCGCGGGCACGATGCCCGGGACGGATGCTAGTCGCTACTCGGAGCCTTGTTCGATCAGCCTCTACAGATATCCTATCCACCGGGTCATTCCGGGGCCGCGTAGCGGAGCCCGGAATCCAGAAACTCAGGTGTTTCAGAAGAAATCACGACCGGCTCCGCTTTATCCTGAACCATCCGCGGTTCTGGATTCCGGGCTCCGCTGCGCGGCCCCGGAATGACACGGAGGGTTTCAGGGCTGTTGAGCGAGTGAACTGACTCTCGAAGAGCGAGACTGGCCGTCGTTCCCTTTCGGCCTCGTCGGCGGCCCTACGCCACCCCGTCACCCCCCACCGCCGGCACCGCCGCGATCCCGGCCTCCGCCGCCCACGCCCCGAGATCCTGCTTGCGGATCGCCGCCGCCATCATGTCGGGGAAGAGGTCGGGCGTGCAGGCGAAGGCGGGGACGCCGAGGCCGGCGAGGCGGGCGGCGAGCGCCCGGTCGTAAGCCGGCGCGCCCTCGTCGGAGAGCGCCAGCAGGGCCACCACCTGCACCCCGGCCGCGACGAGGCGTTGCGCCTGCGCCAGCAATCCGGCCTCGACCCCGCCCTCGTAGAGGTCGGAGATCAGCACCAGCACCGTGTCCTCGGGCCGGGTGATGCGGGAGGCGCAGTAGCCGATCGCCCGGTTGATGTCGGTGCCGCCGCCGAGCTGGACCGAGAACAGCACCTCGACCGGATCGTCCATCGCGTCGGTGAGGTCGACGACCTGGGTGTCGAACACCACGAGCCGGGTCGAGACCGCGGGCAGGGAGGCCATCACCGCCCCGAAGATGCTGGAATAGACCACGGAATTTGCCATCGAGCCGGACTGGTCGATGCACAGGATCACGTCCTTCAGCGAGCCGCGGCTCTTGCGGCCGTGGCCCAGCCGCGTCTCCGGGATGATGGTGCGGTACTCGGCCTGATAGTGGCGCAGGTTCGCCCGGATGGTGCGGTGCCAGTCGATCTCGGCGTGGCGTGGACGGCGGTTGATGCTGGCGCGGTCGATCGCCCCAGTCACCGCCTGGCGCAGCGGCTCCTCCAGCCGCTTCATGAGTTCGTCCACCACCTTGCGCACCACGAGGCGCGCGGTCTCCCTGGTGCGCCCGCCGAGCAGGCCGCGCATCGAGATCAGGGTCGAGACGAGGTTCACGTCGGGCTGGAGCGCCTCCAGCATCTCCGGCTCGGTCAGCATCCGCTTGAGGTCGAGGCGCTCGAAGGCGTCGCGCTGCATCACCTGCACGACCGAGGCCGGAAAGTAGTCGCGGATGTCGCCGAGCCAGCGCGGCACGGAGGGAGCGGAGGCCCCCAAGCCCCCCTTGCGGTCGGAATCATAGAGGGCGCCGAGTGCCCGGTCGAGGCGCTGGTCGCGCTCGCCCAAAGAGCAGCCGGTCCCCTCCGCCGCGCCCCCGCCGAGGACGAGGCGCCAGCGGCGCAGGCGGTCGGTCTCGCTCATGCGGCGTCTCCCGTCTCGGCGGAGGTTTCGGCGGGTTCGGGCCCGAGCAGCAGGCGCAGGATCGGCAGCACGCTCGCCGCGCGGCGGGCATCGAAGCCCTCCGGCCCTTCCGCCCCAATTGCCGTGCCGCCCGGACGCGCCAGGGCCTCGCCGACCGCCCGGCGCTCGGCCGGGAAGAGGGTCGCGAAGGTGCGGCGCACCAGCGGCAGCAACTCGGTGAACAGGGCCTCATCGAGGTTCGAGAGCCAGTCGTCGACGATGCCGAGCAGGCCCTGGCCGTGGATCAGGACGGTGCCGCTCTCTTCCAAAAAGCCCTCGATCCAGGCGGCGGCCGGCACCGCGCCCGCCGCCCGCGACAGGGCGAGGCGCAGGCGCGTGCCGGCCTCCTCCGCGGCGATGGCGCGCTCGTCGAACAGCAGGCGCACGGCGCGGCCGACGACGCGGCCGTGGACGTGATCCTGGTCGGCCAGCGCCCGCAGGGCCTCCTGCCAGGTCGCCTTGAGTTCCGGATCCTCGAGCAGCGCGACCGCCCCCGAGACGGCGACGATGCGCTGCTTGGCGGCCTTCGCCGCGTCATCGTCGAGGCTCTGGCAGGCGGCGACGAGGCCGGCGGCGGCGCGGGGTACGAGGCCGCGCACGAGCGCCAGCACGGGCGCGGTGTCGGAGGAGCGCACCGAGCCGTAGCGGGCGAGATCGGCGAGCGCCGGCAGGGCGTCCATGAGGTCGAACACGTCGGCCGAGACCGCGGCGCGGTCGTCGAGGGCGCGGACCACCTGGGCGGTCGCCTCGGGCAGGTCGGCGTCGAGGAGCGTGCCGATCAGGCCCGACAAATCGGCGACGCGCTGCGCGCCCCGGGCCCGGGTCCTCACCCGGGAGGCGGCGGCCTCCGCGACGGTGCCGCCCTCGGCCGAGGCCGCCACCAGCTCCACCACCCAGTCCGGCTGCCAGGCGAGGAACCACGCCTCCTTGAAGGTGCCGCGCCCGCGCGCCTCGCGCCGGGTGCCCCAGGGCACGCCGATCAGCGCCAGCCGGTTGAGGAAGTGGCTGCGGGCGAGGTCGGTCTCCTTGCGCAGGTCGAGGACGAGGTCGCCGGCGGCCGCCCCGGGCTTCAGGCGCAGGCGCTTGCATTGCGCCTCGAAATCCGCCTCCACCGGCGTGCCGGGGCTGTCGGGCGGGGTGGCGCCGAGGCGCTCGCCGATGACGAGCTTGGCGCGAATCAGCCCCATCGGTGCCGGATCAGCGAAGCAGAGCGTCGCCTGCACCGCCTCGTCGAGGTCGTCGAGGGAGGGGCGGGCGCGGCCGCGGAACGCCGCCAGCGCCTCGGCGAGGCGCGCCGCCTCGATCACCGAGGCCGGAGAGGCGTCGAGGTCCTCCTCGCGCAGGAGTGCGGCGGCGCGGGCGAGCCAGCGGGCGGCGACCCGCTCCTCGTGGTGCCAGAGCGTGTCGTACCATTCGGGCGAGAGCACCCCGGCGCGGTAGCCGGAGGCGGTCGCCAGCCGCTCGTAGGACCACGGCGCCCAGGCGGCCGCGACCTTGGTCTTCGGCAGCCCCTTGAGCGTCGCGGTGTCGGCGGAGGCCTGGCCCTTGGCGTCGTAGCGGGCCAAAGCCGGCACGTGCCAGGCGCCGCAGATCACGGCGATCCGCGAAAACTCCTCCTTGGCGGCCTTGCGGATCGCCGTCCGCATATGGGCCTCGCGGGCCTCCTCGCGGAATGCGTCCTCCGGGTCGGGGTCGGGGACCTCGCGCAGGGCGCCCATCGCCTCGCCGATCGCCGCGAACACGTCGCCGTCGGCGCCGGCCCGGCTCTCCACCAGGGCGTCCCACCAGCGCTCGCCGTCCGGGTAGCCGGCGGCGGCGGCGAGCTCGCCCAAGGGGTCGCGGCGGATCGCGGCCGGGGCCGGCGATGGTTGGCCCGGCTCCGCCGCGGCCTCGGCGACCGGCTCCCCGTCGAGAGGGGCGCCCTCGGGGCTCGCGCAAAAGCCGTCGGCGAGCTGGACCGCGTGCGGCAGGTCGATGAAGCGGATGGTCGCCCCGGCGGAGAGGCCGTAGCGCATCGCCACCCATTCGGGCGAGAAGGCCGCGAAGGGGAAGAACGCGCAGTCGCGCGGCCGGTCGGGCCGGTAGACGAGGAGCGCCACCGGCGGCGCCATCGCCTCGTGGGCGACGAGGGGGATCAGCGCGTCGGCATCCGGCGGTCCCTCGATCAGGAGGCAGTCGGGCGCGAAATCGGCCAAAGCCGCCCGGAGCGAGCGGGCCGAGCCGGGGCCGTGATGGCGGATGCCGAAGAGGCGGATATCGGGCATCGCTTCAGCTCACGCGCTCGCGCGGGCGGCCTTGTAAAAATCCTTCCAGCCGTCGCGCTCCTTGACCACGGTCTCGAGGTATTCGCGCCAGACGATCGCGTCCTGCACCGGATCCTTCACCACCGCACCGGAGATGCCCGAGACGAGGTCGCCCGCCGAGAGACGGCCGTCGCCGAAATGCGCCGCCAGCGCCAGCCCGCTGCCGACGACGCTGATCGCCTCCGCCGTCGAGAGCGTGCCCGAGGGCTGCTTGACCTTGCTCTTGCCGTCCACCGTCACGCCCTCGCGCAACTCGCGGAAGATCGTGACGACGCGGCGGATCTGGTCGGCGCCCGGCGGCTCGGCCGGGATCTCGAAGGCACGGCCGAGGGAGGCGACGCGGCTCTCGACGATGGCGATCTCCGCCTCGATCGTCGCGGGTGGGGGCAGCACCACGGTGTTGAAGCGGCGCTTGAGGGCGCTCGACAATTCGTTGACGCCGCGATCCCGGTTGTTCGCCGTCGCGATGAGGTTGAAGCCCTTCTGCGCCGCCACCTCCTCGTTCAGCTCGGGGATCGGCAGGGTTTTCTCCGACAGGACGGTGATGAAGCTGTCCTGCGTCTCCGAGGGGATGCGGGTCAGCTCCTCGACCCGGGCGATGCGGCCCTCGTCCATCGCCCGCATCACCGGCGAGGCCACCACCGCCTCGCGGCTCGGCCCCTTGGCCAGCAGCAGCGCGTAGTTCCAGCCGTAGCGGATCGCCTCCTCGCTGGTGCCGGCGGTGCCCTGGACGATCAGCCGCGACGTGCCGCAGATCGCCGCCGCGAGGTGCTCGCTGACCCAGCTCTTGGCGGTGCCGGGCACGCCGAGCAGCAGGAGCGCCCGGTCGGTGGCGAGCGTCGCCACCGCGACCTCCATCAGGCGCCGGTCGCCGATGTATTTCGGGGTGATCGTCTGCCCGGAGGCCAGCGTGCCGCCGAGCAGGTAGGTGACGACGGCCTGCGGCGACATCTGCCAGTTCGGCGGGCGCGGCCGGTCGTCGGCCTCGCGCAGGGCGGCGATCTCCTCGGCGAAGGCGTCCTCGGCGGCTTGACGGAGTTGTGCGGCTTTGGTCGACGTCATCCTCGGGCGGTCTCCTCAATGGGTCTTGGATTCGGGGTCTCGAATTCGCGCCGGATCGCGACGCGCAGGTCCAGCGTCTCGGCGAGGCTGGTCATCTGCTGGCGCAGGCGGTCGTTGCCCTCGTCCTCCGGCAGCCGCGCGGCGAGGGCCGCCGCGGTCGCGGCGATGTCCTCGCCCGGCCACAGCCGCTCGCCGAGGCGGGCGATCACCCAGGGCTTCGCCAGGTCGCGCCGCAGGCTCTCGGAGCCGCGGGTGACGAAGGCGAGCCAGTCGACCAGCGCGGCGCTGAACCGCTCGGAGAAGGCGTCCGGGCCCTTCGCCAGCACCGCCAGCACCACCTCGATCTTGCGGGCGCGGATCAGCTCGGTGACCCGCGCCTCCCATTCGGGCCCGGGCAGGAGGTCGAGGGCCTGGACCCAGCGGCCGAGAAGCTCGTTGCTGCGGCGCAGGCCCGACACCTTGCCCTCGTAGGCCTCGGCCAGGAGATCGGCGATGTCCCTCGCCCAGGCCGTATCGCCCTCGCGCGCGACGGCCGAGAACAACCCCTGGACGATCGGCTCGGCCCATTCGCTGCGCAGGGCCAGCTCGAACCAGAGCCGCGGCGGATGCGTCGCGAAGGCGTGGAGCGGCGCGCGCGCCAGGATGTCCCGCAGGAGCCCGGCCCGGACGCCACCGCCGCGCCGCTCCCAGGCATGGGGCTCGACCCCGTCGCGGGCGAGCGTGGGGGATTCCTCCGGCAGGGTCACGGCCAGCTCGTGCGTCGCGCTCCGCAGGAGCCGGCTCTTGCTCGTGATGACGAGGGCTGTGGTCGCCCGCACCGCCATGCGCGAGGCGTAGGGCGAGCCGGGGAGACGCGGCAGCAGGCGCTGCGCGGCCTGGCGCACGCCCCCGGCCCGGTCGTCGAGGCAGGCTTCGAGGAAGGGCTCGTCGGCCGGGGACAAGCCGGTCCACAGGGCGCCGACCAGGGCCTCGCGGAAATCGGCCTTCTCCTTGCGGAAGACCGCCTCCAGCGCCGTCCGCGCGCCCTCCGGGTCGCGGGCGCGGAAGGCCGCGAAGGCGGCGCGGCGCGCGGCGAGAGAGCCCTCGGTCCAGTCGCCGGCGTCCGATTCCGCGGCCTTGGCCTCGCCGCAGGCGTTGGCGAGCCAGTCGAGTTCGGCGCCGGCGACGGCGCGAGCCGTCTCCGGCAGGTGCTCGGCGTGGCGCATCAGGGCCTGGTGCAGCCAGGCGGGCGGGCGCATCCCCGCATCGGCCGCGAGGTCGAACCACTCGCGCAGGCGCTCGCGGGCGGGGTAGCCGCCGGTGAGGAGGGCGTAGAGCCGGTTCGCGGCGGCCGGCGGACATTCGGGGCCGGCCGGCTCCCGCGGCCCGATCGGCTCCATCGCGTCGGCCGCGAGGTCGAGCCCGGCGAGGTGGTGAATCCCGTGCAGGGCGAGGCGCGCCAGCAGGGCGCTGCCGGGATCGGTCTCCATCACGAAGTCCGCGAGGGAGCCGGGCAGGGCGGGCGGCGCGCGCTCGGCGCCGAGGAGCGCGGCGGCGAGGATCGGCTCCCAGCCGTCGGCGGCGAGGTCGGTGGTGTCCGTCATGGTCGGATCGCTCAGCCTCACGCCACCTGCAGGAGGACCGCCTGCGACGCCTCCGCGGGCATCGCGTAGAGGCGCCCGCCGGCCGCGAGGGCCAGGGGCGCGAGGCCGTGGCCGTCATGCAGGCCGAACAGGTCGACCGGGCGCCCGCCCGCGACCGCGAGCAGGCTCGGCAGGCGCGGATCGCCGCGCAGCGGCAGGCAGCCGGTCGCGTCGCCGGCCGCGAAGGCGCCCGCGCCCGGCAGCCGGCCGAGCCGCACGCCCGCGAGGCGCACCGGCCAGCGTTCGGTCCAGGGCGCGCGGGCGAGCACGGCCGCGAAGGCGTCCCGCGCCGCCGCGACGCTACCGGCACCCGGCAGGACGGGCTCCGCCGCCGGACCGGCGCGGCCGTCGCGAAACACCGCCCGCAGGGGCGGGTCGCCGGGCTGGAAGGCGAGCGCTCCGCAAAAGTCCTGGCCGGCGGCGGGGGCCGGCGGCAGGGGCGCGCCGGCGGTGCCGTAATCGAGCACCTGCGCCAGGGCGCCGGTGCGGCGGCCGACGAGCCAGACCGAGCGGGCGGTCAGCCGGTCCTCCTCCTCGACCGCGTGGGCCAGCACCGCCCAGTCGTCGGTGTGGTCCGGCCGCGTCGCCATCTCCTCGGCGGTGACGGGGTAGCCGAGCGCGGCGCGCACCCCCGCCGCAGCCTCCGGCGCCAGGGCGTCGAGGCGGCGGGCGGCGCGGGCGAGGAGCGCGATGCGCCCGAGGGCGAACCCCAGGGCCGCCTCCGGCCGGGCGCTGCCTGCTTGCGGCGCCGCCGCGACCAGCCCCGGCAGGGCGCGCACCCGGCGGGCGAGGCCGGGGGCCTGGCCGTCGACGAGGCGGCCGGCCATGCGGTCCCAGAAGGCGTAGGGTTCGGCGCGGGCGGCGGCCAGCCCCCGGCGCATCAGGTCGCGCAGCCAGAGATCCAGCTCGTCGAGGGCGGCCGCGACCTTGTCCTCGCGGGCCTGCCGGCGCCTGGCCTGCGCCTTCTCGTCGACGGGCCTGGCCGGTGCCGCGGCCTTGGTCTCGGCCGCGGCGGCGCGGCTCTCGCGGCCCTTGGCCCAGGCCGCGACCCAATCCGGCGGTTCGGCCCCGGGCAGGGCTGAACTCGCATCGACCAGCATCAGGCCGAGGCCGTGCTTGCACGGGAACTTCCGGCTCGGGCAGGTGCATTTCGAGGCCGGCCCGGCGAGGTCGGCGACGGTGCGGTAGGGCGTGGCGCCGCTGCCCTTGATCTCGCCCCAGATCACGGATCCCGCCCGGCCGAGGCCGCTCCATTTCGCCGGCTTGGCCTGATCCTGCCCGGCCTTGCGGCTCGCGGCATCGGGGGCGAGGTCGAGGATCTGTGCAGTCGTCAGGCTCATGCGGCAGGTCGGCGTCCGTCCATGCATCGTGTCTGGCGTGCGGCGCAGTCTGCACGAAACGATCTCGGGGGCAAGCTTGGCCTTTGATGCAAGATCAGGGATCGTTACACTTTACATCAATTCCAAGTGTGATCTTGGTGGCGCGGGGGTCTATCGTTTGCCGGCTCAGGCGGATGGATCCGGTGCCGGCGATCGTCTTGTGCGTGTCTCGAATGGTGTCCTGTCGTGGGGTTTGCTTGCGAGCGGTGCGGTGCTGTCTGCATGGTATGCGGGAGCGACCGGCTATCGTACGGGACAGGGCTATAACCATCCATTCCAGGCTCTTCCCCATTCCCGGACGACTGAAACGAAGTGGAAGGAGATGAACGATCCAGCATAACGTGTCGCGAAGCGTCATTGTGCCTGCGACGGTGCAGCATACGGAGCCGCTCCGCGGCGCTTCTCCCCTGGATCCCGAAGCTTAATCCGCTGATGCTTCAGTCGTCCGGGAAAGGGGAGGGTCGCGATAAAGTCCGCGCGCCAAGGGCGATATCTCTCCTCGTCATTCAGGGGCCGCGCAGCGGAACCCGGGATGACATCGAGGGTGGCAATTCGGTCGGCCAACTCAGCCAGGCTCTCAGGATGAGGTCGTGGGTGGGATGAAGATTGTGGATCGACCTAGCGGGCACTCGTCGCGACCCCCTCCACCGCCGCGGCGCACCGCGATCGCGACGGTCCGGCCGCGCGGGGCGGCACCATCTTGCCCGCCGCCGCCTTGTCCTCGACAATCCGGCCAACCGCCGGCCGATGGCGGATCAGGAGAGGGACGCCATGCCGGGACCGAGCCGCTACCGGGACACCTACGCCGCCTGGCAGCGCGACCCGGAGGCCTTCTGGGCGGAGGCCGCCGCGGCGATCGACTGGGTGACGCCCGCGGCCCGGGTCTTCGCCCCCGAGGAGGGCGCCTACGGCCGCTGGTTCGTCGGGGCCGAGGTCAATGCCTGCCACAACGCCGTCGACCGCCACGTCGCGGCAGGCCGGGGCGACCAGGCGGCGATCCTGTACGACTCCCCCGTCACCGGGACGAAAAGCCGGATCACCTACGCCGAGCTGTTGCGCGAGGTCGCGGCGCTCGCCGCCGTGCTGCAGGATCTCGGCGTCGGTCGCGGCGACCGGGTGGTGCTCTACATGCCGATGGTGCCGGAGGCCCTGTTCGGCATGCTGGCCTGCGCCCGCATCGGCGCCGTCCATTCGGTGGTGTTCGGGGGCTTCGCCGCCCGGGAACTCGCCGCCCGCATCGAGGACGCCGCCCCGAAGGTGGTGCTCGCCGCCTCCTGCGGCATCGAGCCGGCCCGGGTCGTCGCCTACAAGCCGCTCCTCGACGAGGCCTGCCGCCTCTCGTCCCACATACCCGATGCCTGCCTGATCCTGCAGCGGCCGCAAGCGGCGGCCGAGATGACGGAGGGGCGCGACCGCGACTGGGCGCAAGCCGTCGCGGCCGCCAAGGCGGCGGGCCGGGCCGCGCCCTGCGTGCCGGTCGCCGCCACCGATCCGCTCTACGTGCTCTACACCTCGGGCACCACCGGCAAGCCGAAGGGGGTGGTGCGCGACACCGGCGGCTACCTCGTGGCGCTGGCCTGGTCGATGCCGAACCTCTACGGCGTCGCCCCCGGCGAGACCTACTGGTGCGCCTCCGACGTCGGCTGGGTGGTGGGCCATTCCTACATCGTCTACGGGCCGCTCCTGCACGGCTGCACCACGGTGCTGTACGAGGGCAAGCCGGTCGGCACGCCGGATGCCGGCGCGTTCTGGCGCGTCATCGCCGAGACCGGGGCGGTCGCCCTGTTCACCGCGCCGACGGCCTTGCGCGCCGTGAAGAAGGAGGACCCGGAGGCCAGGCTCATGCAGGGCCACGACCTCTCGCGCTTCCGCACCCTCTTTCTCGCCGGCGAGCGGGCCGATCCCGACACCGTCGCCTGGGCCGAGCGGATCCTCGGCGTCCCGGTGATCGACCATTGGTGGCAGACCGAGACCGGCTGGCCGATCGCCGCCAACCCGGTCGGGCTCGGCGCGCTCCCGGTCAAGCACGGCAGCCCGACGGTGCCGATGCCGGGCTGGGACGTGCAGGTGCTCGACGAATCCGGCAGGCCGCTGCCCCCCGACACGATGGGGACGATCGCGATCAGGTTGCCGCTGCCCCCCGGCGCCCTGCCGACCCTGTGGCAGCAGGACGAGCGGTTCCGCGAGAGCTACCTCACGGCCTATCCGGGCTACTACAACACCTCTGATGCCGGCTTCCTCGATGCCGACGGCTACGTCTCGGTGATGGGCCGGACCGACGACATCATCAACGTCGCCGGCCACCGCCTCTCGACCGGCGGGATGGAGGAGGTGCTGGCCTCCCACCCCGCCGTCGCCGAATGCGCGGTGATCGGCATCCGCGACGCCCTCAAGGGGGAGGCGCCCTGCGGCTTCGTGGTGCTGAAGGCCGGCGCCGCGCAAGGTCCGGACGTGATCGAGCGCGAACTGGTGGCGCTCGTGCGCGAGCGGATCGGCCCGGTCGCGGCCTTCCGCCTCGCGCTCACGGTCGGGCGGCTGCCGAAGACCCGCTCGGGCAAGATCCTGCGCGGCACGATGAAGAAGATCGCCGACGGCGAGACCTGGGCGATGCCGCCGACCATCGAGGACCCGGCGGTGCTCGAGGAGATCGGCGGAGCGCTGCGGGAGCGGGGGCTCGGCTGAGCCGACCCCCCGAGGCGCTCACCCGGACGGGGATCGACTCCACGCCTGCGCGGCGGACAGGGCTCCCGCGGCCGACAGCGGCAGCGCCGCCGCCGCCGCGAGCGGCATCGGCCGGCCGGTCAGGAAGCCCTGCACCCGCGTCACGCCGAGCCCCTTGAGCACCGCGTACTCGGCCTCGGTCTCCACGCCCTCGGCGACGATCTCGCAGCCGATGCGCCGGCCGTATCCCGTCAGCGCCTCGGCCAGCGCGCGGCGGCCGGAATGCGCGTCGATGTTCCGGATCAGGCTCATGTCGAGCTTGATGAATTCGGGGCCGAGATCGAGGACGTGCCGGAGCGTCGCGTGGCCGGCCCCGACATCGTCGATGGCGAGGCCTAGACCCCGGCGCCGATACGGCTCCAGCACCGCGCGCAGGGCCTCGTAGGAGGCGACCGCCGCGTGCTCGGTCAGCTCGATCACCACCCGGTCGAGGGCCGCGCCCGCCATCGCCTCGGCGAGACGCGGAGAGGCGAGGGCGGCTGGCGACAGGTTGAGCGACAGCCTGATCCCGGGCGCCAGGACGGGCAGCGCGCGCAGGGCCTTGCGCACGGCGAGGAATTCCAGCTCCTCGCCGAGGCCCACCTCGGCGGCATCCGCGAACCAGGCGTCGGGGCCCTCGCTCGCGGGGTTCTCGCGCGCAGGATCCGAGCGCGTCGCAGGATGTCTGCCCGGGCTCGGCGCGAAGCGCGCCAGGGCCTCGAAGGCGGCCAGGCCGCCATCGGCCGTGCGGTAGATCGGCTGGAACACCATCTCGACGGCCTCGGCCGCGATCACCTCGCCGATGCGCCGGTGCTTCGCCTCCCGCTCGCGCGCGGCGTCGCGGGACTTCCACAGGATGGATTCGACGACGTCCGCGCAGAGACGCAGGGTGGCGAGGTCCCGGGTCGTGAGGCTGCGGTCCGGGGTGAAGCTGAAGCAGCACACCGTCCCGTAGGTCTCGCCGTCGGCGTGGCGCAGCGGAACGCTCAGATGCGCCCCGACCGGCATCTCGCGCGTGGCCGTCATCTGCGCCGCCACCGGATCCTCGGCCGCGTCCTGCATCAGGCCGGGCATCAGGCCCTTGGCGACGTAGTAGCAGAAGCTCTGCTCGAGCGGGGCACGGCTGCCGACGACCACCGGGTTGTGCGCCGCCCCGGCATCCGAGAAGCGGAAGACGCGCTCACCCGCGACGAATTCCGAGATGAAGCCGACATCCATCGCCAGATGGCGGCGGACAGCGCGAAGGACCGACAGGATCTGTTCGCTGGCGGTGCCGGACGGGTCGCCGAAGACTGATCTCAGGGGCATCGTTCGATTCGGCCGGAAGCAGGAGAGAGGACCATGAACTCAACCAAAAGTTGTCTTAACAACAGGATCTGAAAACACGGTTGTTTCATTTTTATTCAATAGATAATTGGAATTTAGTCTTAATGACGATCCGGGCCAATAGCGCTCCGCCGCGACGGGGTCCGGAGCGAGGCTTTGCAAGTGAAGTCAAGGAATACAGCGGATCGTCGATGCTGCGCGGACCGTACCGACGCAACGGTTCGATACAACCAGATGTTTCGTCGGTCCGATTCGCGGGTCGCGTACTCAAGGTCAGAGCAGGCATTTCGATATGCTCGGGCTTCCATGACGAGACAAGCACTTGCAAAAATTTCATAGAATTGCCATGATGACAAGGCCAAGCGCTCACAGTCGATCTGACTAGAGAACTCGCCATGCTCGGTTCGGATACCCACGGCATCCAGCGTCCCGCACGCGTCGGTGCGATCGCGGTCGCGGACGAGGTGCCGGCGCCCCTCAGGGCGCTGCGCGACAGGATCGAGCTCCGCCTCGCCGATCTGGCGGCCGGCCTCGGGCAGGACCCGGAGGTGCGCGAGACGATGCACGCCCTGCGCAGCGCCCTGTCCGACATCTGCGCGCTGACCGAGACCGACCCGAAGGTCCTGCGCCTCGTCGAGCGCCTGCTGGGCGCCGGCGAGCGGCTGGCCCTGGCCGAGAGCTTGCCGCGCCGGTCGCTGGCGGCGACGCGCGGCGCGGCGACCCGGGCGCTCAACGCCCTGACCGCGGCCCTGGCCGAGACGCGCCCGAGCCGGATCGCGGTGAGCCTCGGCCGCGGCTGGTAGGCGCGTCTCTCCGGTCCGGTCCGGTCCCGCGACCGGCGGCATTGGCGGTGCGCCGGCGCACGCCGCGCCGCTCCGGCGGCGCGCAGGCGCCCTGCATCGCCGGCGCTGGCCGGGGCCGCGGCCCCGCGCCACATTGGCGGTACCCTGGCAGTCATCCTGCACCGGAGTACCCGTATGAGCCCACCCCTCCTGTTCCAGCCCCTGCACCTCGACGGCCTCGCGCTGGAGAACCGCATCATCGTCGCGCCGATGTGCCAGTACTCGGCCCGCGACGGGGAGGCGACCGACTGGCACATGATGCATCTCGGCCAGCTCGCGCTGTCCGGTGCCGGGCTCCTGACGCTGGAGGCCACCGCCGTGTCGCCGGAGGCGCGGATCACGGCCGGCGATCTCGGCCTGTGGGACGACGGGACCGAGCGGGCCCTGGCGGGTGTCCTGGACGCGGTGCGCGACTACGCGCCGATGCCGGTCTGCATCCAGATTGCCCATGCCGGCCGCAAGGCCTCGAGCGAGCCGCCGTGGCGCGGCGGGCATCAGGTGGCGCCGGATTCGCCCCGCGGCTGGCTCACCGAGGCGCCGTCGGCGCTCGCCCATGCCGAGGGCGAGGTCGCGCCCCGCGCCCTCGACCGCGAGGACATGAAGCGCATCCGCGACGGGTTCGCGGCGACCGCCCGGCGGGCCGTCCGCCTCGGCATCGAGTCGGCGGAGATCCACGCCGCGCACGGCTACCTGCTGCACCAGTTCCTGTCGCCGCTGTCGAACCAGCGGACCGACGCCTATGGCGGCAGCCTGGAGAACCGGATGCGCTTCCCCCTCGAAGTGTTCGAGGCGGTGCGCGAGGTGTTTCCCGCCGGCCAGCCGGTCTGGGCCCGGGTCTCGGCGACGGACTGGGTCGAGGACGGCTGGGAGGTCGAGCAGACCATCGCCTTCGCCGAAGCCCTGAAGGCGCGGGGCGCCGCGGCCATCCACGTCTCGACCGGCGGCGTCTCACCCCGGCAGAAGATCGCGATCGGACCCGGCTATCAGGTGCCCTTCGCCGAGCGGGTGCGGGCGGCGACCGACCTCGTCACCATCGCGGTCGGCCTCATCACCGAGCCGCGCCAGGCGGAAGGCATCCTGGCGGAGGGCAAGGCGGATGCGGTCTCGCTCGCCCGCGCGATGCTGTACGACCCGCGCTGGCCCTGGCACGCCGCCGCCGAGCTGGGGGCCCAGGTCCGGGCGCCGAAGCAGTACTGGCGCTCGCAGCCGCACCACCTGAAGGACCTGTTCAAGGAAGTGAGCTTCGGGCAGCGGTGATCCCAAGATCATATTGAGGCGGGTTTTGCTGCCAAGGCCTGGGACGGGATCGAGAATATCCCACCCTCCCACCTCATCCTGAGCAACCATTAAATTGGTTGGGCGCGACCTGAATTTGCGGCGGTCTGGCCTGCCCCAGCGATGGGCAGGAGTATGGACAAAGCTTCGCCTTGCCCACACTCCTGCCCATGGTACACCAGCAGCAGGTGAGATCGTTCGCGTCCGTCTCACTCCCAAGACCGGGCAGTCCTCTCAGGCCATCTGGACCCTGAAGACTGGATCCGGCGCGGGCATGTCAGGCGGCTTTCGCCGCCGGCTTCTCGGCTTGCCACGGCGTCCCGCGTTGCAGCACCGTGTTTGAACCGCCCCGGGTATCTCGGAGGCTGTTTGTCTTGGGTCAGGCGGCCAAGGCTTGGCCGCCGACGTTGGCATGATAGCGCGCTTCGGCCTCGGCGGGAGGGACGTTGCCGATCGGCGCGAGCAGGCGACGGTGGTTGTACCAGTCGACCCACTCCAGGGTGGCGTACTCGACGGCCTCGAAGGAGCGCCAGGGTCCGCGTCGGTGGATCATCTCCGCCTTGAACAGGCCGTTGATCGTCTCCGCCAGGGCATTGTCGTAAGAGTCGCCGACGCTGCCGACCGATGGCTCGATCCCTGCTCCGGCCAAGCGCTCGGTGTAGCGCAAAGCTAAGTATTGCGAGCCACGGTCCGAATGGTGCACCAGTCCGCTGCCCTGACCAGGACGACGCTCGTGCAGTGCCTGCTCAAGAGCATCTAGAACGAAGCTTGCATGAGCACTGCGTGAGGCCCGCCAACCGACGATGCGCCGGGCGAACACATTGATGACGAAGGCCGCGTAGACGAAGCCCGACCACGTCGCCACGTACGTGAAGTCGCTGACCCACAAGGCGTTCGGCCGCGGAGCCTTGAACTGACGGTTGACGCGGTCGAGGGGGCAAGCTGCGGCCGGGTCGGGGATTGTGGTGCGCATGGTCCTGCCACGCACCACCCCCGCCAAGCCCATCTGGCGCATCAGCCGAGCCACCGTGCATCGCGCGGTCAGATCCCCTCCCGGGCCAGTTGCCGCCAGATCTTGCGCACGCCGTAGACGCGGAAGTTGGCCTCGAACACACGCTGGATCTCGATCATCAACGCCGCGTCGCTGCGAGCACGAACCGGGTGCTTGTCCGGATCGGCACGCCGGGCGGCATGCAGGTAATAGGTCGACGGGGCGATCGGCAGCACCCTGCAGATCGGCTCGACCCCGTAGACTGCCCGATGATCGTCGATGAAGCTGATCATGGCCGCGACCGGCGGTCGAGCTCGGCAAAAGCAAAATACGCCGACGCCTTGCGCAGGATCTCGTTGGCCTGGCGCAGCTCACGGTTCTCCCGTTCGAGCGCCTTGATCCGCTCGCGCTCGTCCGTCGTCTGGCCGGGTCGCACACCTTGATCCCGTTCAGACTGGCGCACCCAGTTCCGTAGCGTCTCGACCGAGCAGCCGATCTTGGCGGCTATCGACTGGATCGCCGACCACTGCGAGCCGTGCTCGCCCTCATGGTCGCGCACCATCCGCACCGCGCGCTCGCGCACCTCGGGCGAAAAAGGGGCTGTTCGTTTCGTCATGGCTCCATCCGCTCAGAAGTTGGAGCCTCCGGGAAACCCGGGGCGGTTCACCAGAAACAGGGCAATCCCAATCCCAATCCCAGATATCGAAAGGCGCGGTCGCCACCCGGTTCCGCTCGGGCCTGTCTCCGGCATCCGCCCGGGCTCGCCTTTCGGAAGAGCCTGCCGTAATCCCCCACCCCATGGCCGCTCCTCCGCTCCTCACCCTCCAGGGCATCGCGCTCACCTTCGGCGGCACGCCGCTGCTCGCCGGGGCCGACCTCTCGCTCAGCCCCGGCGACCGCACCTGCCTCGTCGGCCGCAACGGCTCGGGCAAGTCGACCCTGCTCAAGGTCGCCGCCGGCTTGATCGAGCCCGACAAGGGCGTGCGCTTCGTCCAGCCCGGCACGACATTGCGCTACCTCGCGCAGGAGCCGGATTTTTCCGGGCACGCCACCACCCTGTCCTTCGTCGAGGCGGGGATGGGGCCGGGCGACGAGCTCTACCGGGCGCGCTACCTGCTCGAGAGCTTGGGGATGACCGGCGAGGAGGATCCGGCCCGGCTGTCGGGGGGCGAGTCGCGCCGCGCCGCGCTCGCCCAGGCGCTGGCGCCCGAGCCCGACATCCTGCTCCTCGACGAGCCGACCAACCACCTCGACCTGCCGGCCATCGAGTGGCTGGAGGCCGAGCTGAAGGGCAGCCGCTCGGCGCTCGTCCTCATCAGCCACGACCGCCGCTTCCTCGAATCCCTGTCGCGGTCCACGGTCTGGCTCGACCGCGGCACGACGCGGCGGCTCGATCAGGGGTTCTCCGCCTTCGAGGGCTGGCGCGATCAGGTGTTCGAGGAGGAGGAGCGCGACCGCCACAAGCTCGACCGCAAGATCGCGATGGAAGAGGACTGGCTGCGCTACGGCGTGACGGCGCGGCGCAAGCGCAACGTCAAGCGGCTCGCCGGCCTGCACGAGCTGCGCCGCAAGGCCCGCGAGCATCGCGGGCCCGTCGGCGCCGCGACCCTGACGGTGAGCGAGACCGAGGCCTCCGGCGCCCTGGTGGTCGAGGCGCGCGACGTCGCGAAGTCGTATGGCGACCGTGCCATCGTCCGCGACCTGAGCCTGCGCATCGCGAAGGCCGACCGACTCGGCATCGTCGGCGCCAACGGCACCGGCAAGACGACGCTTGTCAACCTGCTCACCGGCCGCCTCGAACCCGACTCCGGCGTGGTGAAGGTCGGCGCCAACGTCACCCTCAACCTCCTCGACCAGCGCCGCAGCGCCCTCGATCCCGAGCGCACCGTCGCGGACGTGCTGACCGGGGGCGGTAGCGACAGCGTCCAGGTCGGCGGCCAGAGCCGGCACGTCGTCGGCTACATGAAGGACTTCCTGTTCTCGCCCGAGCAGGCGCGCACGCCGGTCCGCGTGCTGTCGGGCGGCGAGCGCAACCGGCTGCTCCTGGCGCGGGCGCTGGCCGAGGCCGGCAACCTCCTCGTCCTCGACGAGCCGACCAACGATCTCGACCTCGAGACCCTGGACCTGCTCCAGGAGATGCTCGGCGAGTATGCCGGCACCCTGATCCTGGTCAGCCACGACCGCGACTTCCTCGACCGGGTGGTCGACACGGTGCTGGTCTCGGAAGGGGAGGGGCGCTGGGTCGCCTATGCGGGCGGCTATTCCGACATGGTCGCCCAGCGCGGCGTCGGGGTGCAGGCGCGCGGCGTCGTGGCCCCGAAGGGCGCGAAGGACGTCGCCAGGGAGGCTCCGAAGGCGGTGGCGAGCCGCCCGTCGGCGAAGAAGCGCCTGGGCTTCAACGAGCAGCACGAGCTCAAGACCCTGCCGTCCCGAATCGCGGCGCTGGAGGGCAACCGGGCGAAGCTCCGCGCCGCCCTCGACGACCCGACCCTCTACGCCCGCGACCCCGCCCGCTTCGAGGCGATCTCCCGCACCCTGGCGACGACCGAGGCCGACCTCGCCGGCGCCGAGGAGCGCTGGCTCGAACTCGAGATGATGCGCGAGGAGCTGGAGGGCTGATTCCCCGCACGAACGGACCGGTTCGGGTCGCGGCCACCGGAGCCGCACCCGGTCCAAGGGACGACAGAGATGGCGCGCGAGAACTGCGATGCTCGCGCGCGGGACGCCGGATTTAGCTGACCCGCGTAAGCTTTCGTGGCGTCTGTGCAACATTGAGGCCGAAAGCCGGTGACTTGGCCGTCCCGGGCGCTGATCCCGGTTGATCGCTGTTAGCGCCTAGCACATGGTGCCTCTGCACCGGGGACAACCCCGGTGCGGCCCGGAAGACATCCCCAGAGGGGAGCGCCGGGCGCAAGGGGATAAGAGTGGCGTGGTTCGGCTCCCGTAGGATCGTCGAGACACAGTCGTTCACCCCCAGGGTCTCGAAACTTTGGAGGTCTCGATGAAGCTCGTGAAGAGCCTTCTGCTGGGTTCGGCTGCCGGCCTGACCGTTGTCGCAGGGGCGCAGGCTGCCGATCTGCCGATCAAGAAGGCAGCGCCTGTCGAATTCGTTCGTGTCTGCTCGGCCTACGGCGCCGGCTTCTTCTTCGTTCCCGGTACCGATACCTGCCTGCGCGTCTCCGGCCGCGCGCGCTTCGAGGCCGGCTACTCGCAGGGCTATCAGCGCGGCAGCAACAACGGCGACCTGATGGGTTACCGCGGCCTCGGCCGCCTCAACCTCGACGCCCGCACGCAGACCGCCTACGGCACGCTGCGCGCCTTCGTGCGCTTCGAGCTCGCCTCGCGGACCGGCGCCTACCTGAACTCGGGCACGCAGCAGCGCATCGCCAACGCCTTCCCGGCGCTCGGCGTCGACACGTTCGGCCGCGCCCAGCAATACGTGAACGTCGACAAGGCCTTCATCCAGTTCGCCGGCCTCACCGCCGGTCGCGCGGCCTCGTTCTACGACTTCTACGCCCACGACTTCGAGATCATCGGCACCTCGCTGGGCTCGGACGTCGCCTCGACCAACCTGCTCGCCTACACCGCCACCTTCGGCGACGGCTTCTCGGCGACGATCTCGATCGAAGATCCGACGTTCCGCAAGACCCCGCTGTTCGGTACCGCCACCGCCGGCAACGCGGCGAGCCAGTTCGCGGTCTTCACCGCCGCGGCCGCCAACCTGACCCCGGTCATCGCCACCAACGCGGCCGGCGTGCCGGTCGGTGAGGCGTTCTACGACCTGCGCCAGACCAACCGCATGCCCGACTTCGTCGGCGTGCTGCGCTACGACGCCGCCTGGGGTTCCGCCCAGCTCTCGGCCGCCGTGCACGAGCTGAACGCCCAGAACGCCGCGAGCGTGCTGACCTTCGGCGGTGCCGCGATCGCTCCCGGCACGGTCGTGACGCCCCGCGTCAACACCGAGTACGGCTGGGCCATCCAGGGCGGCCTGAAGTTCAACCTGCCGTTCATCGCTCCGGGCGACTCCCTGTACCTGCAGGGCTCGTACGGTGAGGGTGCGCAGCTCTACACCGGCTACTCCACCTATATCGGCTCCTACACCGCCAGCGCCGGCAACACCCAGGGCTCGCCCTTCGCGACCTACTTCACCGACGCCGCCGTCAATCCCCTCACGGGCAAGATGGAGCTGTCGACCAGCTGGACGGTGGTCGGGTCGTACCTGCACTACTGGGCGCCCGAGTGGCGGTCGGCGATCATCGGCAGCTACGGCGAGATGTCGTTCGGCAAGACCAGCCGCGCGCTGCTCGGCGGCCTGAACTTCAACGGCCTCGGCAACCCGGTCAACAGCCCCGGCAACTTCCTGTTCAGCGCGGCGCTGCGCGACACCAGCCAGATCGTCGCCGGCGCGAGCCTGATCTGGTCGCCGGTGAAGGACCTCGATATCGGCGTCGAGGGTCTCTACAACCGCGTCGACATCAAGAACGGCCGGGCCATCGACCAGAACAAGGCTCCGGGCGGCGTCGCCGCCGGTGTGAACGCCGCCGGCCTGCCGGTGGCCGCCAACGGCGCGATCCTGCCGACCACCAACTACGCGGACACGTTCCAGGTCCGCATGCGCGTCCAGCGCGACTTCTAAGTCGCGAGACCGGTCCCCTCGGGGACCGTATCCGGACGTCTCTCAGGGTCCCGGCTCCGTGCCGGGGCCCTTTTTCGATTCCGCTTCTCCGATTCCCCTTCGTCGACTCTCTGCCGCGCCGCATCGCGCCTTGCTGATGCCGGAAACCGCCGCCAGGGTGGCGGCTCGCGCGCGGCCCCCCGCCTCCGCGCCGTTTTTTTTGTCCGCGACGAGGTTCCGTGTTGGCGATGCGCTCGATCGGCTGGCTCGCCGGCCTTCCTCTCCTCGCCGGCGCGTGGGTCGCGGCCACGACCGTCGCCGAGCCGCGGCTCGAATCCGCCCTGGAGGCGCCTGCGGGGGCGATCGCGTCGCGCACCGGCCGCGACGGCGCCGAGCCCTGGCTGCGGGTCGAAGTGCGCGGCCGCGACCTCGTGGCGAGCGGCGAGGCACCGATGCAGGCCGCCCTCGACGAGGCCCGCGCCGCGCTCGCCGCCGTGCCGGGCCACCGCCGGATCCTCGACCGCCTCGGCCTCGTCGCCGAGGTCTCGCCCTTCACCTGGGCTGTCGTCCACCGCACGCCGGACCGCCTCGACCTCATCGGCCACCGCCCGGCGGAGATCGGCCGCGCGGCGCTCGCCGAGACCCTGGGCGCCGGCCTGCCCGCCGGCCTCTTCCTGCGCGACGCCGCGCGGGCCGCCCGCGGCGCGCCCGACACTTTCTCCGAGGGAGCCCGCTTCCTCATCGCCCAAGCGCAGCACCTGAAGCCCGGCGCCACCGCGGCGATGAGCGACCGCACCCTCTCGGTCCACGGCGAGGCGGCGAGCGTCGAGGCCTATGCCGGCCTCAAGGCCGACCTCGCCCGGCCGCCCGCCGGCTTCACGATCGGCGAGGTCGCGGTCGAGCCGGCCCTGGCCTCGCCCTTCACCTGGTCGGCGAGCCGCGGCCCCGACGGCATCCGGCTCGACGGCTACGCCGTGTCGGAGGCCGATCGCGCGGCGATCCTGGCCGCCGCGCGGCTCCTCGCCGACGGCGCCCCGGTGACCGACACGATGCGCACCGCCCGCGGTCTTCCCGCCGGGATCGACGCGCGGGCGCTGACCGACCGCGCCTTCGCGGCCCTGGCCCTGGTGCGGGAGGGCAGCGTCTCCCTCGACGGCGCGGCCCTGTCGATCCGGGGTGCCGCCATCGACGGCCAGGCCGTGCGCGAGGCCGAGGCCCTCGCCGGCGCCCTGCCGGCCGGAATCTCCCGCGGCACGGTTGCGCTCACGGCGAGCCGGGTCTCGCCCTACGTCGTGACGGTCCGGCGCGGGCCGGACGCCTTCACCCTCACCGGCCACCTGCCGGATGCCGAGGCGCGCGCCGCGATCCGGGCTACCTTACGCCCCTCCCTCTACGGCGAGCGGATCGTCGACCGCACCCGGCTCGCCGAGGGCGCGCCGCCCGCCCTCCTCGACGGCCTGACCGCCGGGATCGGCATCCTCGCCCAGCTCGCCGAGGGCGAGGTCACGGTGCGCGACCAGACCCTGCGCGTCGCCGGCGAGGGGCTCTATCCCGAGAGCGCACGCCGCATCGCCGCGGAAGCCGCCCGGATCGCGCCGCCCGGCTGGCGCATCGACGTCGCGGTCGAGGGCCGCGGCGCCGCCCTGGTCCGGGACCCGGCGGCCTGCCGCGAGACCTTCGCGGCGCTCGCCGCCGAACCGACCCTGCGCTTCGAACCCGGCAGCGCCGACCTGAAGGCCGCCTTCTACCCCGTCCTCGACGAGGTCGCTGGCCTCGCCCGCGCCTGCCCGCAGGCCCGGATCGAGGTCGCCGGCCACGACGACCCGCCCGGCACCGCGCCGCCGCCCGCCCCGAAGGAGGTGCCGGCCCCCTCCAAGGCGAAGCCCGCGGCGAAACCCGGCAAGCAGGCCGAGAAACCCGCACCCAAACCCGCTGACACGCCCGCGATGCCCGATCCCGGCCTGCCGCAGCGGCGCGCCGCCGCGATCGTCGATTACCTGCTCAAGGCCGGCATCCCGGCCGACCGGATCGCCGCCGCGCCGGCGGAGGCCGCCGCCGACCGCCGGGCGGTCGCCTTCGCCCTGCGCTCGTGAGGCCCATCGTGCTGATTCTCGCTTCCGTCGCCTGGCCGGGCCTCGTCGCCGCGCTCGTGATCGGAGCCGGCACCGGCCGCCTCGCCGGCCCGCCCACCGGCCGGGGCCCGCGCCTCGCCGCCGGCCTCGTCGTGCTCCTCGCCCTCGCCGCAGGCGCAGCGACGCTCGCCGGCCTCGTGCCCGGGGGAACCCTCGCGGTGCCGGGGCGCGAAGGCTTCTGGCTCGAGACCGCCGCCCTGATGCTGGCGGTCTACCTCGCCGGCTGCGCGCTCGGGGCGTCCCTGCCGCGCCGGGCGTGAGGAGGCGGGGGCCGGTCCCCGCCTCTCGACCTCAGCGGCGCTCGTAGAGCAGCCGCGCCCGGATCGTGCCGTCGATGGAGCGCAGCTCCTCCAGCAGGGCCTCCGGATCGACGTCGGTCGCGTCGGTCTCGACCACCACGTAGCCGACCTCGCCGTCGGTCTGGTAGAACTGCGCCGCGATGTTGATGTGCTTGCGGGCGAAGGTCTCGTTGAGGCGCCCGAGCATGCCCGGCAGGTTGCGCTGCACGTGGATGAAGCGCAGGCCGGTCGGCCGGGCCGGCAGCTGCACCTGCGGGAAGTTCACCGCGCCGACCGTCGAGCCGATGTCGGAATAGTCGACGAGCTTGCGCGCCACCTCGGCGCCGATGCGCTCCTGCGCCTCCTCGGTCGAGCCGCCGACATGGGGGGTGAGGATGACGTTCTCGAGCCCCTGGAGCGGCGAGACGAAGCGCTCGCTGTTCGATTTCGGCTCGACCGGGAAGACGTCGACGGCGGCACCCCGCAGGTGGCCGTCCTTCAGGGCCGAGGCCAGGGCGTCGAGATCGACCACCGTGCCGCGGGAATTGTTGATGAGGTAGGCGCCCGGCTTCATCGCCCGGATCTGCGCCTCGCCGATCATGTTGTGGGTCGTGGCCGTCTCCGGCACGTGCAGCGAGACCACGTCGCTCTGGGCGAGCAGCGCGCCGAGGCTGTCGACCGGCTCGGTGTTGCCGTGGCGCAGGCGGTCGGTGAGGTCGTGGAAGATCACCCGCATGCCCATCGCCTCGGCGAGGTTCGAGAGCTGCGAGCCGATATTGCCGTAGCCGACGATGCCGAGCGTCTTGCCGCGCACCTCGAACGAGCCGTTCGCCGACTTGTCCCAGCCGCCGACATGGGCCGAAACCGAACGCGGCACGATGCGGCGGAGCAGCATCACGATCTCGCCGATGACCAGTTCGGCCACCGAGCGGGTATTGGAGAACGGCGCGTTGAAGACCGGGATGCCGCGCCGGCGGGCCGCGTCGAGGTCGACCTGGTTGGTGCCGACCGAGAAGCAGCCGACGGCCATCAGCCGGTCGGCGGCCTCGAAGGCGGCCTCGTCGAGCTGGGTGCGCGAGCGGATGCCGAGGATGTGGACGCCCTTGAGCGCCCTGTGCAGGTCGGCCGGATCGAGGGCCTTGGCCAGCCGCGTGACGGTGACGTAGCCGGCCGCCTCCATCAGCGACACCGCGCTGTCGTTGATGCCTTCGAGCAGCAGGACGCGAATCTTGTCCTTGGGCAGTGAGAGCTTGTCGGCCATGGCGGGTCTTCTTGATCGGTCTTTTCGAGAATCGGGGTCGGAGCCGCGGGGAGGCGCGGAACCGGTTGGCGCGACCGATAGGAGAGCGGGCGACGCAACGCAACATAGGGTCCGGTTACCTGGGCCTGCCCAGGCGCAGGGCAGTGCTGCGCCCACCGCGCGAGCAGTCGTCTTCCCTGAGCAACCCGGCGCCCGGTTCTTCCGGGGTGACCCCGTGCCTCCTTGCGGCCGCGGGCCGGCGGTGCTCCACCGGCCCCGTCCGCCCCCGGCAAGCCCCAGGAAGAATCCGCCGATGCCCCTCACGCCCCGGATGCGCCGCGCCGCGATCCCGCTCCTCGTCTTCGCCCTCGGCCTCGCGGTTCTGGGCCTCACCGCCAGCCTGATGCTCGGCCGCCCGGCCACCGGCACCAGCGCCGTCGGCGGGCCGTTCACGCTCGTGAACCAGGACGGCCGCACCGTCACCGACCGGGACTTTTCCGGCAAGCCGCACCTGGTGTTCTTCGGCTTCACCCACTGCCCGGACATCTGCCCGACCACCCTGCAGCAGATCTCCGACGTGCTGGCGGCTCTCGGGCCGAAGGGGAACGACGTGAAGGCGTTGTTCGTCACCGTCGACCCCGAGCGCGACGATCCGAAGGCGCTCAAGGAGTATCTGTCGAGCTTCGATCCCCGCATCGTCGGGCTGACCGGCTCGCCCGAGGCGGTGGCCGCCACCGTGAAGGCCTACCGGGCCTACAGCCGCAAGGTGCCGCTGAAGGAGGGCGACTACACGATGGAGCACACGGCGCTGGTCTACATCATGGACGGGCGCGGCCACTTCGTCGGCGCGCTCAACCTGATGCGCCCGGCCCAGGACGCCGCCGCCGAGGTGGCGCGCCAGCTCTGACGATCCCGCGTTCCCGCATCGCCCCGGTGCGGGAGGTGGCGGAGAGTCCGTGCTCGGTCTTGTTCCAGCGATAGGGCGCTACCAGCAATTCGAGGAGGCCGAGCCAGGCCGCCGCACTGACGAGGCCGTAATAGAGCGGCAGCATCAGCACCCAGGGCGCGAGGCTCCACCAGCCCCGCCGCAGGCAGCCGGCGAGCGCCGGCAGCCCCATCGCGCCGAGGCCGGCGGCGAAGACGGTCGCGCCCGTCGCCGTCACCAGGTTGGCGACGAAGTCCGGAGCCGCCGGCAGCGGATCGGCCGCGAGGTGCCAGACCGCGAGCGCGATCCCGAACGGATAGGCCAGGGCCGAGACGACCGTGCCGGGCACCATGGCGACGGCACAGAGCAGGCCGAGGGGACCCAGGCGCCGGAAGGCGCGGACGGGGTGGCGGCTGTGGGTGATCGTGGTCTGGACGAAGCCCTTCATCCAGCGGGTGCGCTGGCGCAGCCAGGGCCGGATGCGGGCCGGCGCCTCCTCCAGGGTCGAGAGCGGCAGATCGCCCACCCGGTAGCCGGCGAGCGAGAGGCGCAGGCCGAGATCGGCATCCTCGGTGACGTTCCAGGCGTCCCAGCCGTGCAGGTCGCGCAGCACCCGCGTACGAAAATGCGGAATTAGGTAGCAGACTCACCCGCGAGCGGGATCGGCCCAAGCACGCCTAGTTCGGCCAAGATCGCGATGATGGCGGCGCGGCGCCAATCGTTCGGGCACGGGTAGACGTGGCTGAGGGGCGATTTGCGGTTGTGAGCCAACCGCATCACCTTGCCGCTGTCGCGTAAAATTTGGGAAATCCAGCACGGCTTAGGAGTAAAGCCGTGACGCTGCCTCGCCATATGCTGAGTGGTTTTGCAGATATTCATGTCGCGCACTCCAATGCCCAATCAGGCGCTTGGAGCATGGCCTCTTCTGCGATGATCCGCATCAACTAAAAGGTGCTCTTCCGCAAGGGCATTTTCTCTGCGCTAGCGCCCCGGGTTGGGCGGCTCGCCTGCTACACGGCGCCGGGATAACCGGCACGAGGTTCCGGTTCGGGGAGCTTGGTGCATATGCCCGGGTTGCCGCATCGCGGCGGACATCATTGAAGGGCCTAGCCCTCGTTGACATCACAACAGAATGTTGCGGCTTGGGGGCTAGAAACTTGGTTCGCCAAAACCTTTCTCGACCGTAATATCGTACATATCGTTCTATAATAAGAATTATAACACTAGCTGTCGTTATATGTTGCCGGCATCGGTAATGTCATGATACGAAGGCTTCAGTGACGAGGCTTGGGTGCCGTGCGCGAACTGACCGACATTCTTTCCGAACTCGCCAGCCATCAGGCACGCCTCATGACAGAGGCGTTTGAAGCGGGGCGGGCCGCTGGCCGCGTAGAGGCTACGGCTGACATTTTGCACAAGATCGGCACCATCCTTCCAACGGGGCCGGTCGTAGCGCCGATGTTGCCTATCGCCTCCGAGGCTAAGGGTGAGGCTGCACGCCCAATCGCCCCTCCCCCCGCCTTCGGCGGGGGAGAAGATACGGGTCGCGCCACGCCAGGGAGCGTTAAACCGCGGGTGGCACAGTTAGTGTCAGAGCGCCCGGGAATAACGACGCGCCAGATTGAGGACGCGACAGGGTTCAAGCTGAACAGCATCCGAGGAACGCTGTGGGCCTTGCACGCGCAGGATCACGTTATTGAGCGACGCAATGGGGGCTGGTACCCCTCCGCTCAAAAAGATGAAGCCGCAGGCGCTAATCCAGAAGAGCGGACGCCTACGGCTTCTGACGATGAGGATCTTGACGGCCTCATCTAATCCCAACTCCCACCCGTGGCCCGGAAGCCGCAGAGAGGTAGGTGGCACATGAGAAGATAGACCCGCATGGAGCAGTCAGGCGTTAGTGCGTCTGATTGCCTCTTACGGGGGTAGCACAGTGCGGGGTGCGGCTGTCCATCCAACGCCCCGAGGGTGCAAGTCCCTCTACCTCCACCTTATCGGAACAAGGCAAGCGGCCTCGCGCCAACGCTATTGCCATAGCACGATCTGCCGCGGCGATCCAGCGCGTAGCCCGAAACGAAAAAACCCCAGACGCCGGCCGAGGCCTCGCGCTGGGGCTGTCGCCCTGTGAGCAGGGCAACGTTGACGTTCGGAAGGTAGGGTCGTCGTGTCGGAAATGCAAGAGGAAACGGAGCCTCTCCGGGCTGCGGTCTACATCGACGGCTTCAACCTCTACCACCCTGTCCGGGAGATGGGGGAGCCGTTCCTGAAATGGTGCAACCTCTGGCGGCTTTCCGAGCTTTTGTGCGCGCCGCAAGCCTTGAGTCTGCGCCGGGTTGTGTTCTGCACCGCCATGCCGCTTCACAAACCTGACTCGCTCGCGCGGCATCGCCTATTCAATAACGCTCAGGTTGCGAGCGGTGTTGATGTCATTGAGGGGCACTACATTTATAACGATGAAATTGGAAGATATTCAGAGAAGCAATCCGATATAAATGTGGCGCTTTCATTAATAATAGATGGAACTGATGATTTGTACGATTGGGCCTATCTAGTTAGCGCCGACTCCGACCAAGCGGCGACTGCTCGCGTCTTTAAAGAAAGGTTCCCCCAAAAGAAGCTTGCAGTCGTTGCGCCTCCAAACCGCAAGCCGCCCGATAAAACGATGCCATACGCTGATCTTCACTTTAGCATCAGCAGGGATCAAATTGAACGCACGCTGCTACCTAACTTCGTGCCGACAAAGGACGGACGCTTTGTAAGGCGACCGGCCGAATACGACCCGCCGAATTGGTGGCTGCCACCCGATCAACGTCCTAAACGGAAGCGCTAGGCCTCTCCTGCTCTTCCCTTGAAGAGCACCCCCAATGTCCCGCCGTCGTCCACGAACGCGATCCCCTGCGCTTCCAGGGCAGCTTTCATTGCCGCTAGATTGTTCGCGATCGGAACGCGACGGCCCTTCTCGTAGTCCCGCACGGTGGACAGCGAAACGGAGGCGGCAGCGGCCAACTCCGCCTGACCCCAATCCAGCCATCCTCGGGCTGCTCGGCTCTGCTCTGGTGTCATCCGCTCAAGGTAGGTTCGCCCACGATGATCGTCAACGCCAACGAAAAGCGTTGACGCCCACTCTGTCCGTGCTTATCACCAATGCCAACGGAAAACGTTGGCGACATGGCACAGCACTTCCTCCTCTCTCGCGCGGCCCGGACGCTCAGTCTGGCGAAGGTCGCGCGCATGAGCGAGGAAGAGGCTCACGAAGCTTTCCGCCTGATCCGCTGGTGCGATACCGGCGGCGATCCGGTCTGCCCGCGCTGCGGCGGCCTTGAGCACAGCTTCATCACCACCCGCAAGCTGTGGAAGTGCAAGGCGTGCAAGCATCAGTTCTCGGTCACGTCCGGCACCATCTTCGCGTCGCGCAAGTTGCCGATCGGCACCTACCTGCTCGCCATCGCGATCTTCGTGAACGGTGCCAAGGGCCACAGCGCGCTTCAACTCTCTCGCGATCTGGACGTGCAGTACAAGACCGCGTTCGTCCTCTCGCACAAGCTCCGCGAGGCCGTAGCGGCTGAGACGGCTGAGCACACCGCTTCTGGCGAGGTCGAGGTTGATGGCGCCTACTTCGGCGGCCACGTCCGTCCCGAGAACCGCAAGGCGGATCGGAAGGATCGCCGCAAGGCCGAGAACCAGTCCGGCAAGCGCCAGTCGGTCATCGTGGTCCGTGAGCGGCAGGGCCGCACCGTTTCCTTCGTGGCCGCCTCTGAGGGCGCTTCAGTCGCCACCGTGGCCGCTAGGATCGCTCTCGGCAGCACCGTGTACGCTGACGAGGCTGCCGGGTGGGACAAGCTCCACGCCCGCTTCCTGACGAAGCGCATCAACCACTCTGAGAGCTACAGCGACGGCGAGGCTTGCACCAATCAGGCCGAGTCATACTTTGCCCGCCTCCGGCGCGCTGAGATGGGCATCCATCACCGCATCAGCGGGCAGTACCTTGGCGCCTATGCCGGTGAGATGGCTTGGCGTGAGGATCACCGGCGCAAGAGCAACGGTGTTCAGTACCTCATGATGGCGGGCGCGGCGCTCGCGCATCCCGTGTCGCGTCAGTGGAAGGGGTACTGGCAGCGCTCTAAGTAGCTTGCGAACGACAAAAAATGCGCTAAATCTTTCAACATGACAGACCTGATCAACGTTTATTGCGACGAGTCATGCCACTTGGAAAGGGACCGCCAAACGGCGATGGTCTTCGGCGCGATCTGGTGCGCAGAACATAAACGATACGAAATATCTCAGAGAATAAAAGATATACGCGCACGCCACGGCATGCCGCCAAGTTTCGAGTTCAAGTGGACCAAGGTCGGTCAATCTAAACTTCAGATGTATATGGACCTTGTAGACTATTTTTTTGACGATAGCGATATACATTTCCGCGCACTTGTCATACCAGACAAATCTATAATAGATCATAATAAATTCAACCAAATACATGATGATTGGTATTATAAAATGTATTTTAATATGATAAAAGTGATACTTAAGCCCCTCGACTCTTACAATATATATTTAGATATTAAAGATACAAAAAGTCACTCTAAATCTCAGAAATTGCATGACGTATTGTGCAATAATGCTTATGACTTTCAAAGAAACATGATTAGGAAAGTTCAGCATATCAGGTCGCATGAGGCAGCCCAATCTCAGCTCGCCGATGTTTTGATTGGTGCCCTGTCTTACAAATTCAGGGGTAAGAATACAAGCGCCGCAAAGCTGTCGTTGATTGAGCGCATCGCGCAAAGAAGCGGCTATGGGCTAAATCGAAGCACCCTCTACAAAGAAGAAAAGTTTAATATTCTCGTATGGCAGGGCCGTGAAGAGCAATGATGCCGGCGTGGCTTCCCGAGACAATTCATCTAAGCGATTGCGATGGAGACTGGAATAAATATATTGATGCTGTATACGAAATTTTTCGTAGCAGCTTGATGAAGGATCCACTTCAATTTAAGGGTAAAAGAGTTGGGATGAAGCGCCACCCTATGGAACAGGATCGAGAGTCAACTTTTTGGCATTTGATATCTGAAGGCAGCGTCGAAGCAGAAAGGACCCCTGATCTTCGCCGATGCGAGCGCATTTCTTGGCCGCGAGCAATTATTGATAACGCCAACGATGCATGCTTGAAAATATGGAATGAAGTTGTCAAAAACGATACGCGCGTGTATATTTGGTGCGAAAGCGCAGAATACCTTTTTATCTTGGCTGACCGCGGCGAATACGTTCTCCCGTGGACCGCCTATCCAGTCCCATTGATTCACTCTCAGCGTAAGCTGCAAAGGCGCTGGGAACAGCATACCTCAAATGGCTAGCCCCGCTTCCAAGGAGGAAACGGGGCCGGAACTCCTTCCACACTGACGCTTGCGCTGGTGGATGAGATGCTCTGTAGGTAGTGCGTTCGGATCGATTTGGCAAGCGGCCCCAGCACTCATCAGCCTATGAGGTTGGCGCCTTACAAGGCAGCCTCCTCGGCAGATCAAGCGACTGATAATAAACGAATAATTAATTTTTAACCGTCATATGGCAGTTGCCCATAACACGTTACCTCGTCCATCCGCCGTCTGCCGCACGCTCCCGCCTTCCTTAAGGATGCGCAGCGCCTTGGACACCCGCCGCGTGTGCTCCGTCATCAGCTTCCGATCGCGTGCGTCATGCCCTGAGAGCGACAGGATGGCCTGAGCCACCTGCCGGCTCGTCATCGGCCCTGTAGCCTCGCGTAGGGCGTCCAGACAGCCTCGGGTTAGCTCTCCCCTGCCGAACAGCACTTCACGCTTCTGACGCGGCATGGCGGCGTCTAGATCGCCCTGGTAGCCGAGAGTGGAGAGAACCCGATCCAAAGCTGCCACGTCGTTCTTGATCTCGGCCAAGCGGTCGCGGATGCGCTCTGCCTCCCCAAAGAGATCGGCTCGCTTCGTCAGCAAGCCGGAGATGGTATGCTCGAACGTGTCGGTTCGAGAGCGGCGGATGGGATCGGTCATGCCGCCATCGTACCGGAACACGAGGTCAACGGTAAGCGTTGGCGTGGGTGAGCTTGCTACCTAATTCCGCGAAAATGGGTGGTCGTGCCGCCGAGCGGCACCGGCAGGTGGGCCGCCGCCAGCAGCGGCAGCAGCACGTCGAAGAGCGCCGCGTATTCGAGGGTGAAGCAGCGGGTGAGCCAGGAATCGTCGGTGTTGTCGATCACCAGCCGGCCCTGCAGGCAGGCGAGCCGGTCGGAGCCGGCGCGGAACGAGGCGGCCGCGGCCCTGAGCTGGCCCGGATCCGGGACGTCCTCGGCATCGTAGACCACGAGGTGCTCGCCGCGGGCGAGCGGCAGGGCGACGTTGAGGGCGCGCGGCTTGGTGCGGGGCAGGCCGGCGGGCGCCGTCACCACCTCGAAGCGGGCCGGCAGCGGCAGGGCGGCGAGCGCCGCCGCGGTGGCGGCATCGTCGGCCTCGATCACGAATTTGAGGTCGAGCTTCGAGGCCGGGTAATCGAGGCGGGCGAGCGCGCCGACGAGGCGCGGCACCACCTTCGTCTCGCGGTAGAGCGCCACCAGCACGGTGTAGACCGGCAGCTCGGCCTCCGGGACCGGTGCGGGATCGGCCAAGGGATCGGGCCGCAGCAGGGGGGCGGCGAGGCGGAAGACGATCACTGCCAGGAATGTGAAGTTCAGGAGCGCCAGGGCGGCGAGCTGGAGCCAGGGCGCGGCGTCGAGGACGAGCAGGGCCGCCGCGAGGCCGAGCAGGAGGACGAGGATCTGCCCCGGATGCAGCCCCGGGCGGTAGGCCCAGTCGGGCGCGCGCACCTCCAGCGCCTCGGCGGCCCGGGCGGCGGCGCGGGGGCCGGCGGTCTCAAGGACCGCGCCCGAGAGCGCCGCCGGCGTCGTGAGGACGGCACCCGGCGGCGCACCGGCGGCGAGGAGCGCCGCCACCGCCCCGGGCGGCGGGGCGAGGAAGATCTCTCCCAGGGCCCCGACCGCGGCGCCGAGGCGGATGTCGTCGGGAAACCGCACGTCGGCGTGCAGGACGAGGCCGGCGCCGCGGAACGGCCGGCCCAGCGCCCGGGCGAGGGCGGCGTAGTAATCGGCCTCGCTCATCAATCCGGCCCGCAGCAGGGCCGCCACCGGCTCCGCGCCCTCCCGGCGCGCGAGGAGAGCGGCCTCGCGCACGAGGTCGAGATCGACGCCCTGCCCGAGCAGGAAGGCGAGCTCGCCGGGCAGGACGATGGCGGCGCCCTGCGGAGACCGGACCTCGACGAACATCTCGGGCCCTCGACGATGCCGGCTCCCCCCGGCGGAGGTTCGTGGTAGGAGAGCCTATGGCTCTCCCCGTCCCCGCGACAGCGTCGCGCCTCCCGTTCCGCGGATTCTTCGCAACCGTGGCGCGGATGCCGCAGCGTCAGATGCGCGGCCTGATGGCGGCATTCCTGGTGCTCGCGGCCCTGCCGGCGGCGGCCGCCGAGCCGGTGACGATCCCGAACTTCTGGAACCCCCGCGCCCGGCTGGAGCGGCCCGAGCCGCCGCAGGCGACGCGGCCGGTGCGCTTCCTCACCGACGACGAGTATCCGCCGCTGCACTTCGCCGGGCCGGACGGCAACCCGACGGGGTTCTCGGTCGAGCTCGCGCGGGCGGCCTGCGAGAAGCTCGGCCTGACCTGCACCGTGCAGGTTCGCCGCTTCGACACGCTGCTCGACGCGCTCCAGGCCAACCAGGGCGACGTGGTGGCCGCCGCCCTCCCGCTCACCGCGTCGTTGCGGGCCAACCATCGGGCGACCCGGCCGTATTTCCGGTGGCCGGCGCGCTTCGCGGTGCGCGGCGACAAGAGCCTGCCGGCGCCCGACGCCAAGGTGATCGCCGAGCACCCGATTGGCGTAGTCTCGGGCACCGCGCACGAGGCGTATCTCCGGACCTTCTTCCACGCGACCCCGAAGACCTATCCCGATCTCGGCACCGCCGAGGCGGCCCTGCGCCGCGGCGAGATCGAGTACCTGTTCGGCGACGGGCTGGCCCTGGCCTTGTGGATCGGCGGCACGGAAGCCGCGGGATGCTGCGCCTTCTCGGGCGGCGACTACCTGGAGAACCGCTACTTCGGCGAGGGCACCGCCTTCGTCACCCGCAAGGAGGACGAGGCCCTGGCCCGTGCCCTCGACGACGCGCTCCAGCGCCTGTGGGACGAGGGGAAGTACGCGGAGTTGTACCTGCGGTTCTTTCCGGTCAGTCCGTTCTGAGCAGCGCCTCCGGGACGATGGAACCGGCCGTACGGCTTCTGGGACGATCATCCCGACCTACTGGATCGTCACCTGTCCGTATCACGCGATGAGACATTCGCCTTGACATGTCTGTATCGCTGCATGATACAGAATGCGGCTGAGAACGGGACGTGGCGTGGCGATCCAGGGCTTCGTGGACGAGCGGACCGAGGCGGTGTTTCGGGGCCGTGCACCGAAGGGCGTGCCCGCCACGATTCTGGGTGTGGCCCGCCGTAAGCTGAAGATGCTCGATGCCGCCCGAAGGCTGGACGACTTAAAGCAACCGCCGGGCAACAGACTGCATCTACTCGAACGGGACCGCCTCGGCCAGCACGCGATCCGGATCAACGATCAGTACCGGATCTGCTTCCGCTGGACGGAAGCGGGGCCGGATCAGGTGGAGATCGTCGATTATCATTGATGTCCGGGATCGATCCTTGATCGAGGAGGATGGTATGGCAGCTGAGTTCCAGAACGACATCGTTCTACCGCCGATGCATCCGGGAGAGGTGTTGCGCGAGGAGTTCCTGGTCCCGCTCGGGCTGTCGGCGGGATCGGTCGCGAGAGCCTGCGGTGTGCCGCGCACGCGCATCGAGCGGATCGCCTCGGAGGAGGTCGGCATCTCGACCGACACGGCCCTGCGTCTCGGGCGCTATTTCGGGACGACCCCGGAATTCTGGCTCAACCTGCAGCGACAATTCGAACTCGAATCGCTTGGCCGCGAGATCGGCACCGAACTCGAGCGGATTACGCCCCTGGAACGGGCGGCCTGAGAGGTGGTGGCTGCCCCCGGCCCGGCACGATCAATCCGGGCCGACGGGCGCCGACCGTTGTCTTCGAGAGCAGCCTTCAAACCCGCGGCGGCCGCGGCACGAACGGATGCGTGCTCGACAGTCCGCCATCGACGGCGAGCGCCTGTCCGTTGATGTAGGACGCCTCGTCGCTTGCCAGGAACACGGCAGCCGCCGCGATCTCCTCGGGGGCGCCCGCCCGGCGCGCGGGGTTGAGCTGGCCGATGCGGTCCGCCTTGCCCTTCGCGCGGGCCGCGGCGAACAGGCCCGCCGTCATGCCGGTCTCGATCAGGCCGGGGCAGACGGCGTTGATCCGTAAGGCCGATCCCGCGAAGGCGTCCGCGGCGGTCTGGACCAGGCTGATCACCCCGGCCTTGCTGGCGCTATAGGCCGCGCCCGCCGCGTTGGCGCGCAGGCCCGCGACGGAGGCGGTGCAGACGATCGCCCCGCCACCGTGGCGCAGCAGAAGCGGCCCGCCATGCTTGATCGCCAGGAAAGCGCCGATCAGGTTGATCCGCAGGACCTCCTCCCAGAGATCGACGCTCTGCTCGATGAACGGCACCGTGCCGCCGCCGATCCCCGCATTGGCGTGGATCGCGTCGAGCCGGCCGAATTCCCGCTCGGCGGCGGCGAGGAACCCGGTCACGTCGGCCTCGCGGCCGGCATCCGCCGCGAGGGCCAGCGCCCGGCCGCCCTCGGAGGCGATCAGCGCGGCGGTCTCCTCGGCGCCGGCAGCGTCGCGGTCGACCACCGCGACGGCGGCGCCCTCGCGGGCGAAGAGCAGGGCGGAGGCGCGGCCGATGCCGCTGCCGGCACCGGTGACGAGGACCGCCTTGTCGGTGAAGCGTGCCATGGCGTTCTCCTCAGGCCACCGTGTAGCCGCCGTCGATCACCAGCACCTGGCCGGTATGGTAGGCCGAGGCCCCGCTCATCAGGTAGACGGCGATGCCGCCAAAGTCCTCCGGCCGGCCGAAGCGGCGGGCGGGGATGCGCGGCAGGTTGAAGTTGACGAACTTCTCGTTCGCCATCAGGCCTGCGGTCATGTCGCTCTCGATCCAGCCCGGCAGGATCGCGTTCGCCGTCACGCCGTAGCGGGCGAGTTCCACCGCCAGCGCCCGCACCATCGCGTTGAGCGCCCCCTTGGTGGCGCCGTAATGCTCGTTGCGGGCCGCCCCCAGCAGCGAGGCGACGCTGGAGGTGGCGACGAGCCGCCCGAAGGCGTCGCCTCGGCCGGCGCGCTCGGCCATGTGCCGGGCCGCCACCTGGAAGCTCGCCACCACCCCATCGAGGTTGACCGCGAAGGTCCGCCGCCACTCCTCCGGCTCCCGCTCCAGGAACGAGCGCCGCCCGCCGCCGGCGACTCCCGCGTTGGCGAACAGCCCGTCGACCCGGCCGAAGCGCGCGAGCGTCGCGTCGAAGGCGCGCTGCACGGCTGCAGGGTCGGCGACGTCGCAGATCTCGGCGGCGACCGGGGCACCCGTGGCTTCGAGCCGATCGAGGGCGCGCCGGTTCTTGGCCTCGTCGCGACCCCAGACCGAGATCGCGCAGCCGGCCCCGGCCAGGGCCTCGGCCATCCCGAGCCCGATGCCGCCATTGCCGCCGGTGACCACCGCCACCCGGCCGGTGAGATCGAACACGCCCGCCGAAGGTCTTTCGGTCATGGATCCTCCCGCGCGCCAGCCTTCTTGGGACCCGCGGATGCGACCATCGCGGATGGGGCGGCGCTGATAGAACCCTTTCCGAAAGAGGCCGGCGCGGCAAGCCGGCTCTCGCTGCGTCGCGCTTGTCCGACCTCCTGGCTCTCCCTATCATCACGACGGGATCGAGGGTGGCAAGCGATGCGATCGACCGTGACGACAGCCCATGCTGCGCTCCTCGACGACGCGCGCGATGCCGGCCTGCTTGGGGAGCGTACCGAGCAGCTGAGCTTCGAGGCGCCCGCGGCCCTGGTAGAAGCCGCTATGCGTGCAACGGGGATCTCCTCCGTCCAGGAACTCGGTGTCGTCGCGCTGTCGGCTCTGGCCTGTCCGGATCCGGTGGCCGAGGTCCTCAAGCGGCTGCGTGGAAATCTCGGCGACAAGCATTCGCTTGACTTCTGATCTTCGCGCGCATCTCCGGCGCCGGAAGCCCGAGAAGCGACGGACGCGGCTTGCTCGGCGTCCTCGTGAGATGCTGGATTCGGTCGCGGATTTCAGCGATCGGTCGCAGCTGCCGCTCCTCCTCGATACCAACGTCTACATCTTGGACGCCAGCGGCAAGCTTCCCGAGTCGGTCGCGACATTCGTCGACCGTTCACGGCTGTTCCACTGCACAATCTGCCTCTCCGAAATCGCGACCGGGATCGCCAATGCCGCTTCGGCGCGCGGCTGGAGCGCGATCCGCAATCATTATGCGGCCGTGTTCGCAGCTATCCCGGCCAATCGCCTTCTGGTGCCGGACGCGGAGGTCTGGGTCGACGCCGGCCTGATCGCCGGCACGCTCGCGCGTGTGCAGGATTTTCAGCGTGCACAACTGAAGGAATGCCTGAACGACGCGCTGATTTTCCTGACGGCGGCACGCGCCGGTATTCCTGTCCTGACCGCCGACCGCGGTGATTACGACTTGATCCATCAACTCGCGCCGGAAGGCCGGTTCATCTCGTTCGATCTCTGATGACCCTGCCTGACGGCGGCGCATCCGCATCCACGCATGGCCCACCCGCTCAACCCCATCTTGCGCTCCGCCGCACCCGGCCAAATCTTCCCAAACCAGCAGGGGACACGCACTCACATCCGGGATCCGCCGATGCCGCCACTCTCCATCCTCGACCTCGCGCCGATCCCGAAAGGGTCCTCGCCCGGCGACGCGTTGCGCAACACGCTCGACCTGGCGCAGCACGCCGACCGGTGGGGCTTCACCCGCTACTGGGTGGCCGAGCACCACAACATGACAGGCATCGCCAGCGCGGCGACCTCGGTGGTGGTGGGCTACATCGCCGGGGGCACGCACCGGATCCGGGTCGGGGCCGGCGGCATCATGCTGCCGAACCACTCGCCGATGGTCATCGCCGAGCAGTTCGGCACCCTGGCCGAGCTCTATCCGGGCCGCATCGATCTGGGCTTGGGCCGCGCGCCCGGTACCGACCAGCGCACCCTGCGGGCGCTCCGCCGCGACCCCGCCGCCTCCGACCATTTCCCGCAGGACGTTCTGGAGCTCCAGACGCTGCTCGGGCCGCTCGATGCCGGGCGGGTGATCCAGGCGGTGCCGGGCACGGGCACCAACGTGCCGCTGTGGATCCTCGGCTCCAGCCTGTTCGGGGCGCAGCTCGCCGCGATGCTCGGCCTGCCCTACGCCTTCGCGTCGCATTTCGCGCCCGATGCCCTGATGCAGGCGCTGGAGGTCTACCGCGCCCGCTTCGAGCCGTCGGCGCAACTCGCGAAGCCCCACGCGATGGTCGGCGTCAACGTGATCGCGGCGGAGACCGACGGCGAGGCGCGGCGCCTGTTCACCTCGGCGCAGCAATCCTTCACCAACATCTTCCGCGGCACCCGCGGCCAGCTGCCGCCGCCGATCGACGACATCGAGACCTACTGGTCGGGCCACGAGAAGCTGCAGGCCTCGGGCATGCTGGCCTGCTCGGTGGTCGGCTCGCCCGAGACGGTGCGCCAGGGCCTGGAGGCCATCGCGGCCCGCACGGGCGCCGACGAGTTCATGGTCGCCGGAGCGATCTACGACCACCGAGCCCGGTTGCGCTCCTACGAGATCCTGGCCGACATCATGGCCGGTCAGCAGGCGGCCGGGGCGACGGCGCGCGAGCCCGCCCACGCGTAACGGATCGTCTCGCGTTGACCCTCGGGAGCGCGGCCCATAGGGTGCCGGGCTCCCGTCCACCCTCAACCGGAAGGCCGCGCCGCGCGCGGCCTCGATGGCCATGTCCGCATTCAGCATCGATCCCGCCCTGGCGGAGGCCGCCGCCTCCGCGTCCGCCTGGCCCTTCGAGGAGGCGCGCAAGCTCGTCGCCCGGCTGGAGCGGACGGGCAAAGGCGAGGTGCTGTTCGAGACCGGCTACGGCCCCTCGGGCCTGCCGCATATCGGCACTTTCGGCGAGGTCGCCCGCACCTCGATGGTGCGCCACGCCTTCCGGACGCTGACCAACGACAGCATTCCGACCCGCCTCGTCGCCTTCTCGGACGACATGGACGGGTTGCGCAAGGTGCCGGAGAACGTGCCGAACAAGGCGCTGCTCACCGACAACCTCAACAAGCCGCTGACCGCGGTGCCCGATCCGTTCGGCACCCATGACAGCTTCGGCGCCCACAACAACGCCGAATTGCGCCGCTTCCTCGATTCGTTCGGCTTCGACTACGAGTTCCTGTCCGCCACCGAGTGCTACCGCTCGGGCCGGTTCGACGCGACGCTCATGCGGGTGCTGGAGCGCTACGACGCCGTGATGGCGGTGATGCTGCCCTCGCTGCGCGCCGAGCGCTCCGCCTCCTACTCGCCGTTCCTGCCGCTCCACCCGGTCACCGGGCACGTGATGCAGGTGCCGATCGACGAGGTGAAGGTGTCCTCGGGCACCATCGTGTGGCGCGATCCGCAGACGGGCGAATCGTACGAGACCCCGGTCACCGGCGGCCACGCCAAGCTGCAATGGAAGCCCGACTGGGCGATGCGCTGGGTGGCGCTCGGCGTCGATTACGAGATGGCCGGCAAGGACCTGATCGACTCGGTCAAGCTCTCGGGCCAGATCGCCCGCGCCCTCGGCGCCGAGCCGCCCGAGGGGTTCAACTACGAGCTCTTCCTCGACGAGAAGGGCCAGAAGATCTCGAAGTCGAAGGGCAACGGGCTCACCATCGACGAGTGGCTGGCCTACGGCACGCCCGAGAGCCTCGCCTTGTTCATGTACAACAAGCCGCGGGAGGCCAAGCGGCTGCACTTCGACGTCATCCCGCGCCACGTCGACGACTACCTGTCCTTCCTGGAGAAGTTCCCGGTCCAGGATCCGAAGCTGAAGCTCGGCAACCCGGTCTGGCACCTGCATGCCGGCGCGCCGCCGGCGCCGGAGCGGGTAGGCAACAGCGGGGCGATCCCGTTCGCGATGCTGCTCAACCTCGTGGCGGTGGCCAATACCGAGGACCCGGCGGTGCTCTGGGGCTTCATCCGCCGTTACGCGCCCGAGGCCTCGCCGCAGACGCATCCGCGCCTCGACCGGCTGGTCCACCACGCCGTGCGCTACTTCCGCGATTTCGTGCGGCCGGCCAAGACCTACCGGGCTCCGAGCGAGGAGGAGGCGGCCGCCCTGCGCGACCTCTCCGACACGCTGGCGACGCATACCGGCTCCACCGATCCGGAGGCGTTGCAGGCGGCGGTCTACGAGGTCGGGCGGCGCCACTTCCCCGACCTGTCGGGCAAGTCGAAGAGCCCGGACGGGCGTCCGGGCGTGTCGCAGACCTGGTTCACCACGCTCTACGGCATCCTCCTCGGCGAGGCCCGCGGACCCCGCTTCGGCTCCTTCGTTGCGCTCTACGGCGTCGAGGAGACCCGCGCGCTGATCGCCCGCGCCCTGTCGGGGGCGCTCGCCGAGGAGCACGCGGCGTTCCTGGCGAGCCGCGAGGCTCCGGCGGCGGCCTGACCGATCCGGCCCCCGCCTTGCGCGGGGGCTGTCCCCACGTTGTCCCCATCCGTCCACCCGGTTACCTTGGCAGCAGGGAATCAGAGGTGGTATGGAACGGAACAGGAACAAACACGCCGGGACCTCGCCATGCGCGCCGTGATGCCGCTGCTGCTCGCTGCCCTGTCCGGACCGGGCCACGTGACCACGACCCATGCGATCGAGGTGGCGCGGCCGGCCCGCGAGGCGGCGGCGATCGCGCGGCTGAAGGGCTGCCTGGCGCGGGAATCCGCCGCCGCGCGCATTCGCCACGAGACGCCCGAGCATTTCGCCGTGCGGGCGCAGCATATCTGCCTGCCGGCCAAGCGCGACGCCGCGCGGGCGAAGGCGGTGGCCCTGGTCGCCGCCGGCTTCACCGAGGCGCCGGACCTCGTCGGCGCCGTGGAGCAGCTGCTCTCCGACCACGAGCGCGAGACGGCGGAGGCCTATGCCCGCAGCGTCGGGCGCCGACGCGTCGCGGGGACCCCCTGAAGGGGGGCCGCACGACGGCGGACTTGATCAACCGGCGCTAACCCTCTAAGCGGGCCGCGCCTTCCGCCCGGCTGGACGTCGTGGGCGGGCTTGCCGCAGGTGATGGATATGGCCAAGGAAAAGTTTTCGCGGACGAAGCCGCACTGCAACATCGGCACCATCGGTCACGTTGACCATGGCAAGACCTCTCTGACCGCGGCGAT
>NZ_FPCB01000069.1:0-18670 GCF_900116815.1 Methylobacterium sp. 174MFSha1.1
GCGGAAGAGTATGCCCGCGGCATCCTGGCCGGCGGCGGCACGATGTTCGAGGAGCTCGGCTTCCACTATGTCGGGCCGATCGACGGCCACAACCTCGACCACCTGCTGCCCGTCCTCAAGAACGTGCGCGACGCGCCCGACGGCCCGGTGCTGGTCCACGTCGTGACCCAGAAGGGCAAGGGCTACGCCCCCGCTGAGGCCGCGGCCGACCGCGGCCACGCGGTGGTGAAGTTCGACGTCGTCTCGGGCAAGCAGACCAAGGCCAAGCCGAACGCCCCGGCCTATACCCGCGTGTTCGGCGAGAGCCTGATCAAGGCGGCGGACGCCGACGACAAGGTGGTGGCGATCACCGCCGCGATGCCGTCGGGCACCGGCGTCGATCTCTTCGCCAAGGTTCACCCGGAGCGGACCTTCGACGTCGGCATCGCCGAGCAGCACGCGGTGACCTTCGCGGGCGGTCTGGCGACGGAGGGCTACAAGCCGTTCTGCGCGATCTACTCGACGTTCCTGCAGCGCGGCTACGACCAGCTGGTGCACGACGTGGCGCTGCAGAACCTGCCCGTCCGCTTCGCCCTCGACCGGGCCGGGCTGGTGGGGGCGGACGGCGCGACGCATGCGGGCGCATTTGACCTGGCGTATCTGTGCTGCTTGCCGAACATGACGGTGATGGCGGCGGCGGACGAGGCCGAGCTGGTGCACATGGTGGCGACCGCCCACGCGCACGATTCGGGTCCGATCGCGTTCCGCTATCCCCGCGGCGAGGGCGTCGGCGTCGAGCTGCCGGAGACGGGCGAGGTTCTGCCGATCGGCAAGGGCCGTGTGATCCGGCGTCCCGAGGGGGCGCGGGTGGCTCTGCTGAGCCTCGGCACGCGTCTGGCGGAGGCGCTGAAGGCGGCGGAGCGGCTTGAGGCGGCCGGCATCGCCGTGACGGTGGCGGATGCGCGGTTTGCGAAGCCGCTCGACGAGGCGCTGATCCTGGATCTGGCGGGCAGCCACGAGGTCCTGGTGACCCTGGAAGAGGGGTCGGTGGGCGGCTTCGGGGCGATGGTGCTGCACCTGTTGTCGGGGCGCGGTGCGCTGGACGAGGGCAAGGTGCGGGTGCGCACCCTGACGCTGCCGGATGCCTACCAGGAGCACGACACGCCGGACCGGATGTACGCGGAGGCCGGCCTCGACGCGGCCTCGATCGTCAAGGTGGTGGAGGCGACCCTGCCGGTGCGGGAGGCGCCTAAAGCCGCCAGCAACGTCGTCAGCGTCGCCCGGCGCCAGCGCTAGACCCCATTCCGGGCCGCGTCCGACGGACGCGGCCCGGTTCCGCGTTACTTGATCACCGCACAGCCGATGCGGGCGCCCGCATTGCCGATCGGCTGGGTGGCATGGTCGTCCTCGTTGGCGTGGATGATCAGGGCCGAGCCGTCATTGTCCTTCAGGCCGCCCTCGCCGGTGAGCGGCGTATCGCTCGATACCTCGGCATTCACCGAGCCGTCGGCATTGGCGTAGACGTTCGGCAGGTCGCCCTCGTCGGGTCCCTCCGCGTTCAGCAGGCCGTGCTTGGCGTTGTCGTGATTGACGTGCGCCTTCGACTCCTGGAACTTGTCTGTATCGGCGCAGCTGCCGACCGCGTGGAAGTGGATGCCGTGCCAGCCGGGCGGCAGGCCGCCGGCCTGGATCGTCACACGCATCACCAGGGTGTTGGCGCCGTCGCGGAGCGCGATCTTGCCGATCGTCTCGCCCTTGTTGTTGACGATCGGCGCGTCGTAGGTCGTCGGCGCAGCCTGGTCGGCGGGCTTGTCCTGCGCGAGGGCAGGCGCCGCCAGACCGAGGGCCAGGGCGCCGGCGAGCATGACGATTCTCATGGGACCACTCTCCTCGTGTGTCGCGGTGTAGCTAGGGCGCGCGGCGCCGGCGGGGACGGCCCGGCGCGAGCGAAGTCGCGACGGGGCCACACTTCTTCGACCAAGGACAAAGGGTGATGACGACGGGCGAGCGCCTGCGGGCCGACCGCCTCCTGGTGGAGGCGGGCCATTTCGAGAGCCGGGCGCGAGCCCAGGCCGCGATCGAGGCCGGGCTGGTGCGGGCCGACGGCATCGTCGTGCGCCGGGCCTCGGACCTGGTCGCCAGGGACGCCGCCATCGTGGCGGAAGCCCCGCACCCCTACGTCTCCCGCGGCGGGCTCAAGCTCGCCGCCGCCCTCGACGCGTTCGGGATCGATCCGGCCGGCCGGACCTGCCTCGATCTCGGTGCCTCGACCGGCGGCTTCACCGACGTGCTGCTGCGCCGCGGCGCGGCCCGCGTCCACGCCGTCGATGTCGGCCGGGGCCAGCTCCATCCGCGCCTCGCCGGCGATCCCCGCGTCTCCGCCCTCGAGGCGACCGACGCCCGCGCCCTGACCCCGTTTCCCGTGCCGCCCTCCCTCCTGGTGATCGACGTGAGCTTCATTTCCCTGCGGCTGGTCCTGCCGCCCGTTGTCCCGCTCCTGGCGCCCGACGCCGCGCTCGCGGCGCTGATCAAGCCGCAATTCGAGGCCGGGCGCGCGCATGTCGGCCGCGGCGGGCTGGTGCGCGACGCGGCGGTGCAGGACGAGGTCTGCGCGCGGATCCGGGCGCTGGTCACCGATCTCGGCTTCGCGGTCCGCGGCCTGATCCCGTCGCCGGTCGAGGGCGGGGACGGCAACAAGGAATTCCTGATCGGCGCGGTACGGGAGTGCGCGCGATGAGCGACGTGATGGAGATCGCGCGGCTCGGCCTGCGCGGCGACGGGGTGACGGCGGACGGGATCGTGGTGCCGGGCGCGCTGCCGGGCGAGACCGTACGCGCGCAGGCGGAGGAGGGGACCCGCCCGCCCCGCGCCCGGCTCGACGCGGTGCTGACCCCGTCGGCGGATCGGATCGAGCCCTTCTGCCCGTATTTCGGCACCTGCGGCGGCTGCGCGATCCAGCACCTCGCAGCCCAGCCCTATTCCGAGTGGAAGCGCGACCTCGTCGTCGGGGCCCTGGCGCGGGCCGGGATCGCGGCACCGGTGGCGCCGCTCCTCGACGCCCACGGGTCGGGCCGCCGCCGCATCACCCTGCACGTGCGCGCCGGCGAGGGCGGGCCGCAGGCGGGATTCATGGCGGCGCGCAGCCACGCGCTGGTGGCGATCGACCATTGCCCGGTCACCGAACCCGCCCTGCACAGGGCGCCCGAGATCGCCCGCCGGGTGAGCCGGCCGCTCGGCGGCGGTGGGGGAAAACCCCTCGACGTGCAGGTGACCGCGACCGCCGGCGGCCTCGACATCGATATCCGCGGCCACGGGCCGGCCTCCGACCGGGCACGCCAGGCGCTGGTCCTGCTCGCGGGCGAACTCGACCTCGCGCGGATCTCGCTCCATGGCGACGTGCTGATCGTGCGCCGCCCGCCGGAGATCCCGGCCGGCCGCTCCCGGCTGGTGCCGCCGGCCGGCGGCTTCCTCCAGGCGACGGCGGAGGGCGAGGCGACGCTCGCCCGCCTCGTCGTCGAGGGGGTCGGCAAGGCCAAACGCGTCGTCGACCTCTTCTCCGGCGCCGGCGCCTTCTCGCTGGCGCTGGCGGAAGGGCACACCGTCCACGCGGTCGAGGGCGAGGCCGCGGCCCTCACGTCCCTCGACCGCGCCTTCCGGGACACGGCGGGCCTGCGCACCATCACCACCGAGCGCCGCGACCTCTTCCGCCGCCCGCTCCTGGCGCCGG
Organism: Methylobacterium sp. 174MFSha1.1; assembly: GCF_900116815.1. Taxonomy (NCBI): domain Bacteria; kingdom Pseudomonadati; phylum Pseudomonadota; class Alphaproteobacteria; order Hyphomicrobiales; family Methylobacteriaceae; genus Methylobacterium; species Methylobacterium sp. 174MFSha1.1. Next base: position 3,707 of record NZ_FPCB01000069.1, read on the forward strand.
AACTCGACCGCTACGACGCCGTGGTGTTCGACCCGCCCCGGGCCGGCGCCGAGGCGCAGAGCGCCAGAATCGCCGAATCGAAGGTGCCGGTGGTGGTCGGCGTGTCGTGCGACGCCGGCAGCTTCGCGCGGGATGCCGCTCTGCTGGTGCGGGGCGGCTACACGCTCGAGGCGGTGACCCCGGTCGACCAGTTCCGGCACTCGCCGCATGTCGAGATCGTCGGCGTGTTCCGGCGGCCGGGGAAGAAGCGGTGACATCCAATTAAAGTGTACGTTGGAAATTGAGTCGATCCCATTCGCGACCTCATCCTGAGGTGCCGGCCGATCGAAGATCGGCCGGCCTCGAAGGAGGGCTCCAGAAATCTCTACGCCCTCTGGAGCCCTCCTTCGAGGCTTGGCGATCTTCGATCACCTCGCACCTCAGGCTGAGGCTGTGGGTGGGACGAATGATACCGATGCCTGACCTCATTTCTCCGGTGCCGCCGGCACCTGCCCGCCCGCCACGTTCCGCCGCGGCTGCAGCAGCAGCGCCAGCAATCCCGTCCACCCGGTCTGGTGCGCGGCGCCGAGCCCCGCCCCCGTGTCGCCGTGGAAATACTCGTGGAACGGGACGTGGTCGCGAAAATGCGGGTCGTCCTGGAACAGGGGATCGTCGCCGAGGACCGGCCGCCGGCCGTCGGGTCCGCGCAGGACCAGGCGGGTGAGGCGGGCGGAGAGTTCGTCGGCGATCTCCGGCAGGGTGAGGTAGGTCTTCGCGCCCGACGGGCACTCGATCTTGAAGTCAGGCCCGTAGAAGCGGCCGAACTCGGTCAGAGCCTCGACCAGCAGGAAGTTGATCGGCAGCCAGATCGGGCCGCGCCAGTTCGAGTTGCCGCCGAACACCGCGGTGGTTGATTCCGCCGGCTCGTAATCGACCGCGAAGGTCTCTCCGTCCCAGGGGAAGCGGAACGGCGCCGCCGCATGGGCCTTCGAGACCGAGCGCACGCCGTGGGGGGACAGGAATTCGGTCTCGTCGAGCATCCGGCGCAGGAGCGCCTTCATGCGGTGGCGGCGCAGCAGCGAGAGCAGCACCCGGTTGCCGCGGCCCGGCTCCTCCCAGCGCGAGACCTGGGCGGCGAGGTCGGGGCGGTGGGTGAGGAGCCAGCGGGCGCGGCGGGCGAAATCGGGGAAGCGCTTCCCCATGTCCTCGTCCAGCACCTCGACGGCGCAGAGCGGGATCAGCCCGACGAGGGAGCGCACCCGCAACGGCACCTGTCGGCCGTCGGGGAGGCTGAGCACGTCGTAGTAGAACTCGTCGGCCTCGTCCCACAATCCGGTGCCGTTGCCGCCGACATGGGTCATCGCCTCGGCGATGGTGAGGAAATGCTCGAAGAACTTGGTGGCGATGTCCTCGTAGACCGGGTCCTCGATCGCGAGTTCGAGGGCGATGCGCATCAGGTTGAGGCTGTACATCGCCATCCAGGCGGTGCCGTCGGCCTGGTCGAGGGTGCCGCCGGTGGGGAGCCGCGCCGAACGGTCGAAGATGCCGATATTGTCGAGGCCGAGGAAGCCGCCCTGGAAGACGTTGCGGTCGCCGGCATCCTTGCGGTTCACCCACCAGGTGAAGTTCAGCATCAGCTTGTGGAACACCCGCTCCAGGAAGGCGCGGTCGGGCTTCCCCGTCATCGCCTGATCCATGCGGTAGACGCGCAGGGCCGCCCAGGCATGGACCGGCGGGTTGACGTCGCCGAAGGCCCATTCGTAGGCCGGCAATTGCCCGTTCGGGTGCATGTACCATTCGCGGGTGAGCAGGATCAGCTGGCCCTTGGCGAAGGCCGGGTCGACCAGCGCGAAGGTCACGCAGTGGAAGGCGAGGTCCCAGGCCGCGTACCAGGGATATTCCCACTTGTCCGGCATCGAGACGATGTCGGCGTTGTTGAGGTGCGTCCAATCGCTGTCGCGGCCGTGCCGGCGCGCGTCGGGCGGGGACGGCTGGGCCGGGTCGCCGGCGAGCCAGCGCCGGACGTCGAAATGGTAGAACTGCTTCGACCACAGCATGCCGGCGAGCGCCTGGCGCTGCACCAGGCGGGCATCCGGATCGACGATGTCGCGCTGGAGCGCGCCGTAAAAGGCATCGGCCTCGGCGAGGCGGCGCGCCATCACGGCGTCGAAGCTCGCGACGTCGCGGTCGTCGGGGCCCGCGGCGGGGCTCAGGCGGAAGCGCAGCACCGTGGTGCCGCCCGCCGGCACGGTGAGCGTCGCCCAGGCGGCGCATTTGGTACCCTCAGACAGCGGGTTCACCGCCTCGCGCCGCCCCTCGACCACGCGATCGTTGATCGCGTCCTTCGGGTGGGCGGGGCCCGGCGTGCCGAAGAGGCGCCCGGCATTGGTCTCGTTCTCGCAGAACAGGAATTCGGCCGGCTGCAGCGCCGCGAACCGCATCGGCGGTAGGCTCTTGCGCGTCGCCTCCACGGCTCCGGTCTCGGTCAGGCGTAGGAGCGGCCGCGGATGCTCCGGCTCCCAAGGCTCGCGTCCCCACGACCAGGTGTTGCGCGACCAGAGCTGCGGCAGGACGTGAAGCTCCGCCGGGTCCGGACCGCGATTGACGACCGTCACCCGCATCAGGACGTCGTCGGGCGCGGCCTTGGCGTATTCCACCGTCACGTCGTGGTAGCGCCCGCCCGCGAACACGCCGGTATCGGCGATCTCGTATTCCGGCAGGTTCTTCCCCTTGCGCCGGCCATTCTCGGCGACGAGGTCGGCATAGGGGTAGGCGGCGTGCGGGTACTTGTAGAGCATCCGCATGTACGAATGCGTCGGGGTGGCGTCGAGATACCACCACAGCTCCTTGACGTCCTCGCCGTGATTGCCCTCGCTGTTGGTGAGGCCGAACATCCGCTCCTTCAGGATCGGGTCGCGGCCGTTCCACAGGGCGAGGCCGAGGCACCAGAGCTGGCGGTCGTCGCTGAAGCCGGCGATGCCGTCCTCGCCCCAGCGATAGGCGCGGGAGCGGGCGTGGTCGTGGGGCAGGTAATCCCAGGCGGTGCCGCCCTCGCTGTAATCCTCCCGCACCGTGCCCCATTGCCGCTCGCTCAGGTACGGCCCCCAGCGGTGCCAGCCCTCGGTGGCGACGGCGGCGAGACGGCGGCCCTCCTCGGTATCGGTGAGGCAGGGAGCGGGACCGGGCATCGCGGAATCCTCCACGTGTGTCACACCGGATCGAGGTCGAGCATCCGCCGGACGCGGATCAGCTCGCCGAGGGACCAGGCCTGGAACGGGCAGCCGCCGGGGCGGTGGGGCGGGTCGCCGTCGGCGACCTCCGAGACGTGGCCGAGGCCGGCCTCGTCCAGATGGGCCTGGAGCGGCGGCAGGAAGCGCGCCCGCGCCTCGGCTTTCGCGGCGGCCGAGCGGCCGCGCACGGATAGCCAGGCATCGACGAAGGGGCCGATCAGCCAGGGCCAGACCGTGCCCTGGTGGTAGGCGCCGTCGCGCTCCGCCGGCCCGCCCGCGTAGGTGCCGCGGTACTCCGGATCGGCGGGGTCGAGGGAGCACAGGCCCAGCGGCGTAAGGAGGCGCGCCTCGACGGAATCTACCACCGCCCGGGCGGCGTCGCCGGTCAGCAGCGGGTAGGGCAGGCCGCCGACGGCGAGAATCTGGTTCGGCCGCATCCGGGCATCCACCGCGCCCGGCACGTGGTCGGCATCGACCACGTCGAAGAGGGCGCCCGCGGGCGAGACGAAGCGGTCGAAGGCGGCTGAGGTGCGCCGCTCCAGGTCGCGCCAGCGGGCGGCCCGGCCGGGCCAGCGGGCGATGCCGACTTTGAGCGCGTTGATCCACAGCGCCTGGATCTCGACCGGCTTGCCGATGCGGGGCGTGATCACCCGGTCGCCGACCTTGGCGTCCATCCAGGTCAGCTGCACCCCCGGCACGCCGGCCCGCAGCAGCCCGTCGGCATCGGCGGCGATCCCGTAACGGGTGCCGGCGGCGTAGCCGTCGAGGATCGCCGCGCAGGCCTCGGCGAGGCGCGTGCCCTCCGCCTCCGGCACCGGCCGTCCTGCGGCGGCGTGGGCGGCGAGCGTGTCGTGGACCGCCACCACGTACCAGAGCGAGGCGTCGACGGCGTTGTACTCCGGCGCTTCGCCGCGATCGGGGAAGCGGTTCGGCATCATGCCCTCGCTCACCGCGCCGGCCCAGGCGAGCAGGATCGCGCGGGCCTGCGCGAGCGCGCCGGTGGCGAGGAGGAGGCCGCGGAGCGCAATGAAGGTGTCGCGGCCCCAATCGGTGAACCACGGAAACCCCGCCACCAGGGTGCGCCCGCCCGGCCGGTCGACGAGGTAGGCGCAGGCGGCCAGCGCCAGCGGCGACAGCGCCTCGCGCCGCGCCCGCTCGGACGCGACGAGGCGCTCGGCATGGGCCGCCGCCCGGATCCCGAGCCCGTCGCCGCTGCGCAGGATCATCACCGCCGGACCGGCGGCGAGGTCGAAGGTGAAGGCTCCCGGGCTCGCCAGATCCTCGACCGCGTCGAGGCCGCGGTCGCGCTCCGCCGCGTAGAGGAAGTTGCGGTACCACTCGGGCGCGTGCGCGTAGACCCCGTTGGTGAGTGCCGAAGCCGCCGGCACATCGGGGTAGGGGTGCCAGCACACATTGCCGCCCTGCTCAGTCGCCGCGAAGGCGAAGGCCGGGTTCTCGTGGTGGAGGGCGTGGTAGTCGCGTCCCGAGAGGAGCGGGCGCACCGTCAGAGTGCACGGTCCGTCGCCGGTCGTGCGCTGCCAGCGCAGGAGCGTCTCGCAGGAGTCGGGCTCGACCAGCACCTCGTGCCGGATCGTGGTGCCGTCCGGCAACCGGTAGGTCCAGAGCGGCCAGGGCCGGGCGGCGAAATCGACGAGGTGGCGCCAACCGTCCGGGTGGATCACGTCCGGCGCGTAGGCCTGCGTCGAGAGCGGCACAGTCCCGCCCTCGGTCGCGACCTCGGCCTCGATCCCGTTGACCAGCACCACCCGCCCGGTCGGCGGGGTCGTAGCCGTCAGGAGGAGCGCGTGGTAGCGCCGGGTGCGCGGGCCCGCGACCGGGCCGGAGGCGAAGCCCCCGAGCCCGTCCGCCTCGAGCCATTCGCGGGTGTCGTCCACCCCCTATTCGCCGTCGAGCGGGAGCCAGCGCCGGCCGTCGCGGGCGAGGAGGTCGTCGGCGGCCGTCGGCCCGGGGCTGCCGGACTCGTAGGGCTCCGGCTCGCCGCCGGCGCCCCAGGCCTTCACCAGCGGATCGACCGCGGCCCAGGACGCCTCGATGTTGTCGGCGCGCTGGAACAGGGTCGCGTCGCCGCAGAGGCAATCGTAGAGCAGGGTCTCGTAGCCGACATTCGGCTCCTGCGCGAAGAAATCCCCCTCGCGAAACGTCGAACGGACGGCGCCGAGGCGCATCGACGGGCCCGGCACCTTGGCGTTGAACTCGGTGGTCATGCCCTGGACCGGGTCGACCATGATCCGCAGGATGTTGGGGGCGATCTGGTCGACCGGCGTGTCGCGAAAGAGCCGGTAGGGCGCCGGCTTGAAGTGGACCGCGATCTCGGTGCGCCGCCCGGTCATCCGCTTGCCGGTGCGCAGGTAGAACGGCACCCCGCCCCAGCGCCAGTTGTCGATGGTGAGCTTCAGGGCCGCGTAGGTCTCGGTGCGGCTGTCACCCGCCACGTGCGGCTCGTCGCGGTAGGACGGCACGGCGCGGCCCTGCTCGGTGCCGGCCCGGTACTGGCCGCGCACCGCATCCTCGGGCTGGACCGGGCGCACGGCCTGGACGAGCTTCGCCTTCTCGGTGCGCACCGCCTCGGCGTCGAAGGAGACCGGGGGCTCCATCGCCGTCATGCAGAGCAGCTGGAACAGGTGGTTGGGCACCATGTCGCGCAGCGCGCCCGTCGGCTCGTAGAAGGCGCCGCGCTCCTCGACGCCGATCGTCTCGGCGGCGGTGATCTGGACGTGGTCGACGAAGTCCCGGCGCCAGATCGGCTCGAACATCCCGTTGGCGAAGCGGATCGCCATGATGCTCTGCACCGTCTCCTTTCCGAGGAAATGGTCGATCCGGTAGAGCTGCGACTCGTCGGCGACCGCGAGGATCCGCTTGTTGAGCTCCCGCGCCGAGGCGAGGTCGCTGCCGAACGGCTTCTCGATCACGACGCGGCGAAAAACGTCGTCGCCCTGCTTCAAGAGGCCCGCCTGTCCGAGATGCTCGACGATCGGCGCGAAGAAGCGCGCCGCCACCGCGAGGTAGAACACCGCGTTCCCGGGAATCTTTTCCGCGATCCGCCGGTAGGTCTCGGGGGCCAGGAAGTCGCCCGTGAGGTAGTGCAGCCGGTCGCGCACGAAGCCCCAGGCGGTCGGGTCGATGTGCTTGGCGTGGAACTCCGCCGTCTCGTCCTTGGTGAAGGACTCCATCGTGTCGGAGAGCGCCTTGCGCCAGCTCTCGTCCGTGCCGTCGCTGTGGTCGACGCCCCAGATCGTGGTCGTGCCGTCGAGGAGGCGGCTGCCCGCGAGGTTGTAGAGCGCCGGCATCAGCAGGCGCTTCGTCAGGTCGCCGCCGGCGCCGAAGATCACGATCGTGCAGGGCGGGGCCGGCCGGCTGCCGGAGGCGGCGTGCCCCTCCACCGGGACGTGCGACGTCGTGGCTGTCTCGGACGTCATGGGGAACTCCTGGCCGTCGGGGGCGACGGCGCTGAAGCTAGATCCCGCAGCGCAGCAGGCAAGGGAGGGCAGAGGGCGGGGGATGCAGGCCCGCCCCGCCGATTCCCGGCCTTTCCGGGTCTCCGCCGCCGCCTTAAGGTCCCGGCCGACAAGACCTTGAGAGCGAGCGGAACGATGGCGGACGGCACCAGTCGGGCGGGCAGCGTCGCGGTGATCGGGAGCGGCGGGATCGGCGGCTACCTGGCGGGGGCGCTGGAGCGGGTCGGGCGGGACGTCACGCTCTGCGTGCGCACGCCGTTCGACCGCCTCGTCGTCACGGATGCGGCGGGCGAGCGCGAGGTGCCGGTGCGCGTCGTCGCCGATCCGGCCGAGGTCGGCCCCGTGGACTGGGTGCTGGTGACCACGAAGGCGCAGGACACCGCGGGCGCCGAGCCGTGGTTCCGCCGCCTCGTCGGCCCCCGGACCCGGGTGGTGGTGGTGCAGAACGGCGTCGGCCAGGCCGAGCGGGCCCGGCCGCACCTGGCCGCGGGCACAGTGGTGCTGCCGGCGATTATCTACTGCTCGGTCGAGCGCACGGCGCCCGGGCGCATCACCCATCACGGCAGCACGAAGATGACCGTGCCGGCGGGTCCGGACGGGGCCGCCTTCGCGGAGCTCTTCGCCGGCACGCCGTTCGAGATCACCCAGGAGGCGGATTTCGTCACGGTGGCGTGGCGCAAGCTCCTCAGCAACGCGGTGGTCAACCCGATCACGGCTTTGACCCTGCGCCGCATCGCGATCTTCAACGATCCGGCGATCCAGGACCTCGCCCGCGGGCTGATGGACGAGGTGATCCGGGTCGCCAACGCCGAGGGTGCCCGTCTGACCGGGGAGGATGCCACCCGCATCCTCGAGGGCTACCGGCGCATGACCGGCGACGGCGGCAGCTCGATGCTCTACGACCGCCTCGCCGGGCGGCCCCTGGAGCACGCCCACCTCACCGGCGCCGTCGTCGAGGCCGCCGGGCGTCACGGCATCGACGTGCCGTTGAACCGGGCGATCCTGGCGCTCGCCGGCGCGGTGAGCGGGCGGGGACTGGCGGGGGACCGATAGGGCGTTCCGGGGATCCGGACTTGTGCCGTCCGGCGAATCCTCGTCAGCTTCCCCGCCGGAGCTTCGCTGCCAAGCGCCGGAACTGCGGTGCGACGGGGAGGCCGAGGTGAACGAAGCGAGGATCGCGGTCGTCGGTGCGGGCCAGATCGGGCGGCGGCACATCGAGGAGATCTCGAAGCATCCCGGGGCGACGATATCGGCCATCGTCGACCCGATGCCGGACGCGGCCGCTCTTGCCGGACGGGTGGGCAGCCCGCTCTACGACACCCTGGAGGCGTGCATCAGCGCCGACCGGCCGGACGGCGTGGTCCTGGCGACGCCGAACCGCCTGCACGTCCCGCAAGGACTTGCCTGCATCGCGGCCGGCATCCCGGTGCTGATCGAGAAGCCCCTCGCGCACGATCTCGCCGAAGGCGAGCGCCTGGTCGCGGCTGCGGAGAAGGCCGGCGCCCGGGTGCTCGTCGGCCATCACCGCCTGCACAGTCCCCTCCTGCGGCGAACCGTCGAGGCGGTGCGTGCCGGGATCCTCGGCCGGATCGTCGGAGTGATCGGCAGCGCGGTGTTCTACAAGCCCGACGCGTATTTCGACGGGCCCAATACCTGGAGGCGCGAGCCGGGCGCCGGTCCGCTCCTCATCAACATGATCCACGAGATCGGCAACCTGCGGGCGATGGTCGGCGAGATCGCCGCCGTCCAGGCCGTCGCCTCGAACGCCGTGCGCGGCTTCCCCGTCGAGGACACGGTCGCCATGACCCTTCGCTTCGTCAACGGAGCGCTCGGCACCTTCCTTCTCTCCGATACGGCCGCCTCCGCCCGGAGTTGGGAGCAGACCTCGCGCGAGAACGAGGCCTATCCGACCTATCCCGACGAGGACGCCTACACGATCCTCGGAACGGAGGGCTCGCTCGCGGTGCCGAGCCTGCGGCTGAAGCGCTACGCGACGCGGGAATCCCGCTCCTGGTTCGAGCCCTTCGCCTGCGACACGCTCCCGGTCGAGCGCGCCGACCCGCTGGCGGAGCAGATCACCCATTTCGTGGCGGTGATCCGCGGCGAGGCCGCGCCGCTGGTGAGCGCTCGCGACGGCCTGCAGAACCTGCGTGTCGTCGATGCCATCATGCGGGCGGCGCGGGCGGGCGGGACCGTCGAGGTCCCGGCCGGCTGAAGCCATCCCGGCTTTGCACCGCCGGCCTGCCCGAGGGCGCCGGCGGCCGGGTCCTTTACCTTGAGCGGCGGCCGGCTACTCGCCGCCATCCCCGCCGCTGCCCCCGGTATTCGGCAGCCCGCGCTCGGGATCGGTCGAGTTCGAGGTGTTGGCGGTGTCGTTGGACCAGTTGTCGGCGCCGGTCCCGCTGCGGGCGAGGGTCCCGGTGGAGCCGGGGCCGGAATTGTCGATCTGCATCCGGCTGCCCTCGAAGACTTCCTCCCGGCCCTGATACGGCGTCGTGAGCCGTTTCGGCCCGGGCTCTCTGATCTCGGCAGGATCGGCGCCATTTTGCGCGTAGGCCGGCAGGGCGAGAAACATGGCGATACCAGCGAGATACAATCCTCTCATGGATGCCTCCGGTGTCAGGAACTCCACGTCATTTGCGGAGCGGTAGGCGTAATCTAGGGCTGCTGGTCAGAACTGACACTTCATCATTCCGTGAGCGACAATCCGGCCGCCGCGGCGCCCGCTCACGCACCGTCGGTCCCGATCTCGACCCAGACCCGGGTCCCGTCGATCCGGACCGGATAGGTCGCGAGGTCGCGGCAGACCGGCCCTCCTTGCGCCCGCCCCGTGGCGATCTCGAACAGCCCGTAATGCGCCGGGCACTCGATGTAGCCCTCCACCACCTCGCCCCCGGCGAGGGACGCCCCGGCATGGGTGCAATGCGCCTGCGTGGCGTAGACCGCGCCCTCGACCCGGTAGAGCGCGAGGGCGACGCCGCCGGCCTCGCGGGCGAGCACCGGGCTTTCCGCGAACTCCGCCAGGTCGGCCACGGGATGCCAGGTCATGCGGGCAGCACCACGGCCCGGCAGGCGCCGAAGCCGATCGGGGCGAAGCCGTCGCGCCGGCCATGCGCCGTCAGGATCACCTCGTCGCCGTCCTCCAGGAAGCGGCGCTCCTCGCCGGTGCCGAGGCGGATCGGCGCCTTGCCGCCCCGGGTGGTCTCGAGCAGGCTGCCGCGGGTATCCGGGTCCGGGCCCGACAATGTGCCGGTGCCCAGGAGGTCGCCGGGGCGCAGGTCGCAGCCGCCGCTGGTGTGATGGGCGATCATCTGCGCCACCGTCCAGTACATGTGCCGGGCGTTGGACCGCGCGATCCGGTGCGGGCCCGAACCGGCCTCGCGCGAGGCCCGGCTCGCGAGTCGGATCTCCAGTTCGAGGTCGAGGCCGCCGCCGGCCTGGTCGGCGGCATCGAGGAGGTAGGGCAGGGGGGTGGGGTCGCCCTCCGGCCGCGGTTCTTGCGGGATGCGGAACGGCGCCAGCGCCTCCGGCGTGACGATCCAGGGCGAGATCGTGGTGGCGAAGCTCTTGGCGAGGAACGGCCCGAGGGGCTGGTACTCCCAGCCCTGGATGTCCCGGGCCGACCAGTCGTTGAGCAGGCAGAAGCCCGCCACCTGCCCGGCCGCCTCGGCGATCGGCACCGGCGTGCCGAGGTCGTTGCCGGGCCCGATCCACACCCCGAGCTCCAGTTCGTAGTCGAGCCGGCGCGACGGGCCGAAGACCGGCGCGTCGAGATGCGGCGGCTTCGCCTGTCCGTGCGGCCGGCGCACCGGCACCCCAGAGGGCCGGATCGAGGAGGCGCGGCCGTGATAGCCGACCGGCACGTGCTTGTAGTTCGGCAGCAGCGGCTGGTCGGGCCGGAGCAGACGGCCGGTCTCGGCAGCGTGATGGATGCCCACGAAGAAGTCGGTGTAGTCGCCGATCCGCGCCGGCAGGTGCAGCGTGCAGGACGCGGCGGGATGCAGGAGCGGCATCACCCGGTCGCGGTCTGGGCTCTCGGCCAGCAAGAGCGCGAACATCTGGTCGCGCAGGGCCCGGCGCGGACCGGCGCCGAGGGCGAGGAGCCCGTTGAGCACGCCGGATTCTGCCGCCGCGACCGCCCGCGCCGCCTCGCCGGTGAGGAGGCCGGCGTCCCGCAATGCCGGCAGGTCGAGGATGTGATCGCCGATCGCGACGCCGGCCCGCTTCGCGCCGCGGGCGGCCCCATGATCCCCCGCGGCATCCCCGGGCGAGAAAACCCCGAGCGGCAGGTTCTGGATCGGGAAGTCGGGATGCCCGTCGGCACCCCGCACGCTGCAGCGGGCGGCGGCATCGTGCGTGTGGTCGAGGTCCGTCGCGGTTTGCCTCACGCCCAGTCCTCCCTGGCGGTTGGTTTCAGTTGCAACCTTTTTTCCTGGATAGGATCGGCCGCCCGCAAACGTCAAGCGCGAGGGCGGTTGCGCTCGGGCCGGCCCTGGGGCACAGCACCGGGCATGATCGCGGTGGATTGGGGAACGAGCAGCGCCCGGGCCTACCGGCTCGCGCCGGACGGCGCGGTGCTGGCGCGGCGCGAGGGCGCGGGCGGCATCCTGCGGGTGCCCGAGGGCGGCTTTCCGGCGGCCCTCACGGATATGGTCGGCGAGTGGCTCGCGGCCGGGGAGACCCGGGTGCTGCTCTCCGGCATGGTCGGCAGCCGCCAGGGCTGGCAGGAGGCGCCGTATCTCGCCTGTCCGGCGGGGCTCGACGCACTGGCCGCCGCCCTCGTTGCGGTGCCGTTCGCGGGAGCCACGGTGCGGCTGGTGCCGGGCCTGAGCGCCGAGGACGCGGCGGGCACGCCCGAGGTGATGCGCGGCGAGGAGGTTCAGGTCTTCGGGGCGCTCGCCGGTGCCGAGGACGCGCTGATCTGCCTGCCCGGCAGCCACGCCAAGTGGGTGCGGGTCGCGGGCGGGCGCATCAGTGGCTTCACCACCACCATGACCGGCGAGGCCTTCGCGGCGCTCAGCGGTCACACGATCCTCGGCCGGATGATGACCGGACCGGCGGAGGTGGGCCCGGCCTTCGAGGCGGGCGTCGCCCGCTCGGCGGAAGGCGGCGGCCTGCTCCACCACCTGTTCGGCACCCGGGCCCTCGGGCTGTTCGGACGCCTCGCGCCGGAGGATGCGGCGAGCTACTTGTCGGGCCTGCTGATCGGCCACGACGTCGCGGCCGCGATGACCGAACCCTCGCTCGTGCGCCCGATCGTCCAGCTCTTGGGCTCCGGCCCGCTGATGGCGCTCTACGGCCGGGCCATCGCCCTCAAGGGCGGCCAGGCGGTCGCGGGCGATCCGGACGCCGCCGCCCGCGGCCTGGCGCTGATCGGGGAGAGAACCGAATGGATGTGACGGGCTGGCTCTCGCGCTGCCCCCTGGTGGCGATCCTGCGCGGTGTCACGCCGGACGAGGTCGAGGCCATCGGCGAGGCGCTGGTGGCGGCGGGGGTGGTGATCCTCGAAGTGCCGTTGAACTCGCCCGAGCCGGTCGAGAGCGTGCGCCGCCTGGCCGCCCGCCTCGGCGACCGGGCGCTCGTCGGCGCCGGCACCTTCCGCCGCGAGGCCGAGGTCGCGGCGGTGGCCGAGGCCGGCGGACGCCTCCTGGTGACGCCCCACGCCGATCCGGCCCTGGTGCGCGCCGCCAAGGCCCGCGGCATGGTGGCGATGCCGGGCTTCCTGACTCCGGCCGAGGCGTTCGCGCTGCTCGATGCCGGTGCCGACGCCCTCAAGCTGTTTCCGGCCGAAGCCGGCGGCCCGCCGATGCTGAAGGCCCTGCGGGCGGTGCTGCCGAAGGGCACGCCGCTGCTCCCGGTCGGCGGCGTCGATGCGCGGAGCCTGCCGGCCTGGCGCGACGCCGGCGCCAGCGGCTATGGCTGCGGCTCCTCGCTCTACAAGCCCGGCGACACGCCGGACACGGTCGCCGCCAAGGCCAAGTCCCTGATCGCCGCGCTCTGAGCCGGCGTGAGAGGCCGAAGAGGCCGACAGCCCGGGTGCGAGGCCGCGTTCCGCACAACGGGGGAGTGTGCCATTTCTACTTGGCCAGAGTGGGACATTTTAATCCGGCGCCTAAACAGGCAATTCGCATAAGGTATCTTATGGAACTATCGTCCGCATTCCAGGCGCCTCGGGCAAACCCCTGAGGCCGAACGGGTTCTGGCGCTGGGCGGCGTCACGCCGTCTCCCGCTCGGCTCCGGGCGCTACACCATGCAGCCGCGCCGCCACGATCCGCGCCAGTTCCGCCGCCTGGCTGCGGATGTCGGGCACCGCCGTGCATTCCCACAGCGTCCCGCGCAGCAGCGGCCCGAGGGTCCAGAGCGGCTGGCCGGCCTCGCCGCGCTGGTCGACCACCGCGAGATCCTCCGCCACCGCGAGGCCGAGCCCGAGGGCGTCCGGGCGGATCAGCCCGCGTCCCATCAGGCGGCGCAGGAGCAGGTCGTCGGTATCGGCGACGCGCCCGACCCCGGAGGCGTCGATGATCCGCTGCACGTCGACGATCCGCGGCACGGCGGCTCCCCGTTCGCGCAAGCTGACCCGGGCATGGCCGGCCACATCCTCGACCGCGACCACCCGGGCGCGCATCAGGGTCAGTCCGCCGCCGGCGAGCTCGCGTCCGATGATCTCGGCGGCGGGCGGCGCCATCCGGTGCCGGTGCACGTCCCAGAAGGCCCGGACGTGGCGTAGGAAGCGGCGTTGCTCGGGGGGCGGCAGGCCGCGCCAGAGACCGATGCTCGAGCCCCGCAAGGCGTCGATCACGCTGCGCCAATCGATTCCGGCCGCCGCGGCCCGCCGGGTCTCGTCGCGCAGGAACCGCAGCAATGCGTGGAGCGAGCGCCGCGCTGCGGCCGGGATCTCGGGCGCCGGCCACGGGGCGGTCGCGGCATGGACCTGCGGCAGCAAGCCGTGGCGCGAGACGGCGAGGATCGGCCCGGCGAAACGGCGCTGGCGCAGGGCCGCGACCGCGTCGACCATCGTCAGCCCGGTCCCGACGATGAGCAGCGGCAGGTCGGGCCGCAGGTCGTCGAGGGGCGCGTCGCCCCAGGGGTCGACCGCGTAGCGGCTGCGCGGCCCGCGCGGCGCCCGCAGGTTGCCACAGGCCAGGATCGCGCCGGCGACCCTGCGGCGGCGCCCAGCCGCCAGCGTCAGCTCGAACCCGCCCTCGACCGGGGCGAGATCGACCACCTCGTCGTTCTCGAGCATCAGCCGCGGCGCGTGCCCCGGCTCGGACAAGGCGGTCAGCAGGAGGTCGGTGAGGTACTGGCCGTAGAGCCCGCGCGCCGCGAACACACCGGCCGGCGTCGAACGGGTCCAGGCGGCTCCGTCGAGGGGGCAGGCCTCCAGCCAGAGGGAGAAATGCTCCGGCCGGTCCGGAAACGCGCTCATGTTGGTGGCGCGGACGTTGAGCAGGTGATCGCTGCAGCCGGTCGCGTAGGCGAGCCCGCGCGCGAAGGCGCCCGATTTCTCGCACAACAGAACAGGACGATCCGGCATCAGCCGGCTCAGGTGCAAGGCCGCCATGGTGCCGCTGAACCCGGCGCCGATCACCGCGAGGGGTGGAAGGGTCGTGCGCATCCGCCGTCGCTCTCCTACGTCGCTCACACAATCTAGGACCACCGAGCCGCAAGGTCTCGCCTGCGCCGATCCGCGCGCGCATGGGCACCTCTCGCACGTCGGTGTCCGAGCCCCCTGCCCCGCCTGATTCGAGCGAGTTGACAGGCGAGCCGGCTACCCTTAAACGACCGCTCACCGACGGGGCGCCGAGACGAACGGCTTAGCCCCACCGGGCATCCCGAGAGAGTGTGAAGCAAGGGCCAGGGCAACCCGGCGCTGCTTTCTGTTCTCCAAGGGTACGAGATCCGGCCTCAGGCCCGATCAGCTCTTTGACAAGTTCATACGAGAAAGAGAAGCGTGGACGGCGTCGTCCCTGCGGATCGGATCTTCGGGTCTGATCGTGAGTAGGATGATGCTGGTCTGACGTTTCGGTGCTCACACGATCAGGCGGAAACGCCGGTCGTTTGTGAGCCTCCGTTTATGTTGTGATCAGCCTGAGATCTAACTCTTCAACTTGAGAGTTTGATCCTGGCTCAGAGCGAACGCTGGCGGCAGGCTTAACACATGCAAGTCGAGCGGGCATCCTTGTGGTGTCAGCGGCAGACGGGTGAGTAACGCGTGGGAACGTGCCCTTCGGTTCGGAATAACTCAGGGAAACTTGAGCTAATACCGGATACGCCCTTA
>NZ_FPCB01000007.1:0-30239 GCF_900116815.1 Methylobacterium sp. 174MFSha1.1
GCCCTGCGCGTCCTGGGCCTCGAACTGGAAGACGGACTTGGCGATGTCCAGGCCGATGATGCTAATCTGCGTCACGGACGGTCTCCTCGGTTGGGTGTCAGACGACCTCAACCTGGCACTTATGATGCCGGCGGGGGCCGTCCACCCCAACATTCCTGTGCATGCGACAGCCTCGGCCCGGACCCGCCGCAGCCCCTGGGCGTTTCCCGCACCAGACACGAGGGAGTGGGGGCCGATGGCGAAGCGCAAGGTGAGCCGGCGCGCGGGGATTGGGCCTGAGGAGAACGTGGCGCCGCTGGTGCCGCCCGGGGCTCTCGCGGTGGCGCTGCTCGGCCTGCGCGAGCGGGGGCAGCCGCTGGTCCACGTCGCTCGCGATGCTCGCCGGCTGGAGGAGATCGCCGCCCTGCTGCGGGCGCTGGCGCCCGGCCTCGGCGTCGCGGTCTATCCGGAATGGGATTGCCTGCCCTTCGACCGCGCCTCGCCCTCCCGCGGCACGATGGGGGCGCGGGCCGGGGTGCTGCGCTGGCTCACCGATACCGCGCACCTGCCCGACATCCTGCTCACCACCGCGCCGGCCCTGATCCAGCGCGTGCCGCCGCCCGAGACCTGGGCCGAGGCCCGGGTCGAGCTGCGAGCCGGCGACGCCCTCGATCCCGCCCGGCTGACGGCGGAGCTGCAGCGTCTCGGCTACATCCTCGACGACCGGGTCGACGAGCCCGGCGAGGTCGCGGTGCGCGGCCGGACCGTCGACGTCTATCCGGCCGCCGCGCCCCGGCCCTGCCGCATCGAGCATGACGGCGGAACAGTCACGGCGATCCGCACCTACGATGCGGTCTCGCAGCGCTCCCTCGACGAGGTCGAGACCCTGGTGGTCGATCCGGCGACCGAGGTGATCCTGGCGCCGGATTCCCCCGTGCGCCTGAGGCCCTTCTCCGGCCAGGAGCACCAGCTGCCGACCCTCTACGGCCGCCTCGTCACGGTGCTCGACTACGTGCCGGAGGCGCGCCTGGTGGTCGAGGCCGGGGCGGAGGGCCGCGCCGAGGCCTTCTTCGAGCAGATCGCCGAGGGCCGCACCTCGGAGGTCGCGAGCCGCGGCCAGGCGGCGCCGCTCTACCTGACCCCCGCCGAGTGGGCGAGGACCCGCAAGGCCCGCGAGGTCGCGGTGGCGAGCGATGCGGAGACCGACGCCATCGCGGTGCCGGCCTTCCTGCGCGAGCGCCGGCCGGGCCCGGCCTTCTCGGCCTACCTGCGCGAGCGCCTGAAGGCCGGCGAGCGGGTGGTGCTGGCCGGCGATCCCGCCGGGCTCAAGCGCCTGTCGCGCCAGGCCGCCCGGGCGGCGGAGCGGGGCGTCCGCCCGGTCGCCGACTGGGCGGAGGCGGCCGCCGCCAAGGCCGGCGAGATCGTCGCCCTGCCGGCGCCCCTCGATGCGGGCTTCCGGGTGCCGGACCTCGGCGCCACGGTGATCGCGGCGCCGGACGTCTATGGCGGCACCTCGGCGCGGCCGAGCGCCGGGCAGCCGGTGATCCTGCCGATGGGCGAGGTCGATCTCCGCGTCGGCGACGTCGCGGTCGACCGCGACCACGGTCTCTGCGTGTTCGAGGGGCTGGAGCGCATCGCCTCCGGCGACGGTGGCGGCACCGAGGCCCTGCGCCTGCGCTTTGCCGGCGACGCGATCCTGATGGTGCCGGTGGCCCAGGCCGACCGGATCTGGCGCTACGGCTCGGAAGTCGAGGCGGTGACCCTCGACAAGCTCGAGGGCGGCACCTGGCCCAAGCGCCGGCTCGCCACCGAGGCCGGCCTCGCGCGGGCCGCCCGCGCGATGCTGGAAGCCGCAGAAGAGCGCCGCAAAGCGAAGGCGCCGGCCCTGGTGCCGCCGGAGCGCGAGATGGAGCGGTTCGGCGCCGGGTTCGGCTTCCCGCTCACCTCTGACCAGGCGAAGGCCGTCGACGGGGCGCTCCAGGATCTCGCCGGCGCGCGGCCGATGGATCGGCTGGTCTGCGGCGACGTGGGCTTCGGCAAGACCGAGGTGGCCCTGCGCGCCGCCGCCGCGGCGCTGCTGGCCGGCAAGCAGGTCGCGGTGGTGGCGCCCACCACCGTGCTGGTGCGCCAGCACCTGCGCACCTTCGAGCGGCGCTTCGCCCGCTTCGGCATCGGGGTGGCGCAGCTCTCGCGCCTGGCGAATCCGGCCGAGGCCAAGCGCGTGCGCCAGGGCCTCGCCGACGGCTCGATCCGCCTCGTGATCGGCACCCACGCGCTCGCGGCCAAGGGCGTGACCTTCGCCGATCTCGGCCTCGTGGTGATCGACGAGGAGCAGCGCTTCGGCGCCGCCCTCAAGGAGCGCCTGCGCACGATGGCGGGCGACGCCCATGTGCTCACGCTGACCGCGACGCCGATCCCCCGCACCCTGCAATCGGCGCTGATCGGCCTCAAGTCGCTCAGCGTCATCGCGACGCCGCCGGCGGTGCGCCAGCCGATCCGCACGGTGCTGACCCCGCTCCACGACGACACGGTGCGGGCGGCGCTGATGCGGGAGAAGGGCCGCGGCGGCCAGAGCTTCGTCGTCTGCCCGCGCATCGAGGAGATCGGCCCGATGGCCGAGCGCCTGAAGGCGCTGGTGCCCGAGCTCGAGACCGTCGTCGCCCATGGCGAGATGAAGCCGGCGGAGCTCGACGAGATCATGGTGCGCTTCGCCGACGGCGAGGGCGACGTCCTGCTCGCCACCTCGATCATCGAGAGCGGGCTCGACGTGCCCCGGGCCAACACGATGCTGGTCCACGATGCCGAGCGCTTCGGCCTCGCCCAGCTGCACCAGCTGCGCGGCCGGGTCGGCCGCGGCCAGCGCCGGGGCGTGACCTACCTGCTGACTCGGCCCGACCGCGACCTGGCGCCTTCGGCCGAGAAGCGTCTGCGCACGCTTGAGGCCCTCGACCGCCTCGGCGCGGGCTTCGCCATCAGCGCCCGCGACCTGGACCTGCGCGGCGCCGGCGACCTCGTCGGCGAGAACCAGGCCGGCCACGTCAAGCTGATCGGGCTCGGCCTCTACCAGCACCTGCTGCAGCTGGCGCTGCGCGCCGCCAAGGGCGAGCCGGCCGAGGATTGGGCGCCGGAGATCCATCTCGGCCTCGCCGGCGACGTGCCGGACGATTACGTGCCCGAGCCGGAGGTGCGCCTGAGCCTCTACACCCGCCTCCTGCGCCTCGGCAGCGCGGAAGAGGTGGAAGCCCTGCGCGGCGAGGTCGAGGACCGGTTCGGGCGGCCGCCGAAGGGCGTGCGGGCGCTGTTCGCCCTGGCCCACCTGCGGGTCGCGTGCCTCGCCCTCGGCATCGCCCGCCTCACCGGCGGGCCGCAGGGGCTCGCGGTCGATTTCCGCCCCAGCTGCGCGCCTGCCGCGATGCCGCTGAGCGAGGAGGTGACCGCCCGCGACGGACGGCTGATCCTGCGCCGCCCCTGCGACGACCCGGACCGGCGCGGCGAGCAGGCGGCCGACTTCCTGCACCGGATCCAGGAGGCCCGCGACCAGCAGGGCTGAGGTGTGGTACGATTTTCGGAAGATTCCTTCTGGGAATCGTACCACAAGCCCGCGCGGCGCCTGAGCGAAGCCGATTTCCGCATCGCTAATGCGATCCGGCAGGATCGCCTGAAGCGATCAACCGGAAATCGCATGATACGTCCGGTGCGGGGTTTTCATCCGGCGCCCGGAACGATCGCCCACGGCCTAGGTTGATTCCGGGACCGACCGAGGCCGCCGACGAGCTGCGCCCCATGGACAGAGCCAACCCCGATCCACAGCCCGAGGCGCCCGAGGCCGACCCGGTCCCGGCCGAGGACATCGTGCTGGAGCCCCTGGCCGACTTCCCGCGCATCGACCTGCGGACGCCCGGCGAGCCGTGGGAGAAGCGCCGCGCCGCCGGCAAGGGCCTGCGCGCCAAGGTCCCGCACGACAGCCACGGGCCGGTGCCCGCGCCGAAGGACCGGCCCGACCCGGTGCGGCTGATCGAGCAGGCGCAAGCCGGGCGCCAGGAACGCCTGATCCCGCTCCGCGTCGCCCGGATGGCGAGCTCGCCCTTCGCCTTCCTGCGGGGTGCGGCCACCGTGATGGCCTGGGACCTCGCCCGCACCCCCACGAGCGGCATCGACGTGGTGATGAACGGCGACGCCCACATCTCGAATTTCGGGCTGTTCGGCACGCCCCAGCGCGACATCGTGCTCGACCTCAACGACTTCGACGAGGTCACGATCGGCCCCTGGGAGTGGGACCTGAAGCGGCTCTGCGCCAGCATCGAGGTCGCCGCCCGCGACCTCGACGTGCCGCACCCTGAGCGCCGCGAGGCGGTGATCGCTGCGGCCTACGGCTATCAGCACACCATGACCGAGCTGGCGCCGCAGGGGCCCCTCGACGTCTGGCACCGGGCAGCCCGGGCCGAGGAGCTGGATTTCAGCGGCATCGCGATCGACGAGGAATCCCGCGCGGTCGTGGAGCGGGCGGTCGAGAAGGCGCGCAAGCGCCACAACAAGAGCCTGCTCGCCCGGATTGGCGAGCGCCGGGTCGATGGCGGCTGGCGCTTCCGCCAGGACCCGCCGATCCTGACCTGGGTCGATGCCGAGACCCGGGAGGCGGTGACCGCCGGGCTCGAACGCTACGCCGAGACCCTGCCGCGGGAGCGCCGGTTCATGCTGAGCCGCTACCACGTCGTCGACGTCGCCCACCGGGTCGTCGGCGTCGGCAGCGTCGGCACCCGGGCCTACGTCGCGCTGCTCTGCGGCAACTCGGACGAGGACGTGCTCTTCCTCCAGGTCAAGGAGGCTTTGCGCCCGGCCCACGCGCCCTACGTGTCGGGCATGCCCGAGCCCTACGCCTCGCACGAGGGCGAGCGCGTGATCTACGGCCAGCGCCTGCTTCAGGCCGTCGGCGATCCGCTGCTCGGCTGGACCACCATCGACGACCGGCCGTTCTACGTCCGCCAGATGAAGAACATGAAGGGCGAGATCCCGGTCGCCTGCATGCGCGGGCAGCCGCTCGTCTACTTCTCCTGGGCCTACGGTGCGCTGCTCGCTCGCGCCCATGCCCGCACCGGCGACGCCGCCGCCATCGCGGGCTATTGCGGCCGCGACCGCCACGCCGACTTTCGCGACGCCCTGGCCGACTGGGCGCGGGCCTACGGCGACCGGAACGCGGAGGACCACCGGCTCTTTCTGGAGGCGATCGCGTCGGGGCGGCTGGAGGCGGCGGACGATCCGGAGATGTGACCAGGGCCAGTGCGAAGGCGGCAGACCATCGGTATTGCGCGCACTTCGTGTGTCATGAGCCAACACCCTTTCCCGGACGACTGTAGCGACAGCGGAAGGAGATCCAGGATCCAGCATGAGGAGCGCCGCGAAGCGGCTCTGCATGCTGTGCCGTTGCAGACAGACGGACGCTTCGCGAGTTCTTGTGCTGGATCCCGGATCTCCTTCCACTTCGTTTCAGTCGTCCGGGAAAGGGGGGGAGGGGACATCCAGAGTGTGTTGCTTCATCTGCGGCATCACTGCAGGACGCCGCCTGCGCCGGCCTCCCATGCCCACCCGCTTCGTTGACAACCATCCCCCCACCCCTAGAACCGGTCAAAACGCCGGCGGGAGGAGCACGCGATGGGCAAGGGCTTGCGCAAGGGACTGACCAGCTACGGGGATGCGGGCTTCTCGCTGTTCCTGCGCAAGGCCTTCATCAAGGCGGCGGGCTATTCCGACGACGCCCTCGACCGGCCGATCGTCGGCATCACCAACACCGCCTCCGACTACAATCCCTGTCACGGGAACGCCGCGCAGCTGATCGAGGCGGCCAAGCGCGGGGTGATGCTGGCCGGCGCGATGCCGATGGTCTTCCCGACGATCTCGATCCACGAGAGCTTCGCCCACCCGACCTCGATGTACCTGCGCAACCTGATGGCGATGGACACCGAGGAGATGATCCGCGCCCAGCCGATGGATGCGGTGATCGTCATCGGCGGCTGCGACAAGACACTGCCGGCGCAGGTGATGGCGGCGGCCTCCGTCGACCTGCCGACCGTGGTGATCCCGGTCGGCCCGATGGTGGTCGGCCATCACCGCGGCGAGGTGCTCGGCGCCTGCACCGATTGCCGGCGCCTCTGGGGCGCGCACCGGGCCGGCGAGATCGACGAGCAGGAGATCGAGACCGTCAACGGGCGGCTCGCGCCCTCCGTCGGCACCTGCATGGTGATGGGCACCGCCTCGACCATGGCCTGCATGATCGAGGCGATGGGCCTCGCCCTGCCGATGGCCGGCACGATTCCGGCGCCTCACGCCGAGCGGATCCGCCTCGCCGAGGCGAGCGGCGCCTGCGCCGCCGCGATGGCGAAGACCGGCGGCCCGCGCCCGAGCCAGATCCTGACCCCGGCCTCGATCCGCAACGCGCAGGTCGTCATGCAGGCGATCGGCGGATCGACCAACGGGGTGATCCACCTCACCGCCATGGCGAACCGCGCCGGCATCGACCTCGACCTCGCGAGCCTCGACGCGATCGGCCGCGAGGTGCCGGTGCTGGTCGACCTCAAGCCCTCGGGCGACCACTACATGGAGCATTTCCACCATGCCGGCGGCGTGCCGAAGCTGCTGCGTGAGCTGGGCGGCCTGATCGACCTCGACGCCCCGACGGTGACCGGCGCCACCTTGCGCGACGTGGTGGCGGCGGCCGAGGACGTGCCAGGCCAGACCGTGATCCGCTCGCCCGGCCAGCCGATCAAGCCGGTCGGCGCCATGGCGGTGCTCACCGGCAACCTCGCGCCCCGCGGCGCGCTGATCAAGCACTCGGCGGCGACGCCGCGGCTGCTCCAGCACGAGGGAAGGGCGGTGGTGTTCGAGTCGATCCCCGACATGGCGGCGCGGATCGACGACCCCGACCTCGACGTCTCGGCCGATGACGTGCTGGTCCTGCGCAATGCCGGCCCGAAGGGCGCGCCGGGCATGCCGGAGGCCGGCTACCTGCCGATCCCGAAGAAGCTGGCGCGGGCCGGCGTCAAGGACATGGTGCGGATCTCGGACGCCCGGATGAGCGGCACCGCCTTCGGCACGATCGTGCTGCACGTCACGCCGGAATCGGCGGTGGGCGGGCCGCTGGCGCTGGTGCGCACCGGCGACCGTATCCGGCTCGATGTCGAGGGACGGCGCATCGACCTCCTGGTCGACGAGGCCGAGCTCGCCGCCCGCGCTGCCCGCCTCACGGCTCCGGAGCGGCCCGACTGGGCGGCCCGCGGCTATGCCCGCCTGTTCCACGACACCGTCACGCAGGCCGATCAGGGCTGCGACTTCGACTTCATGCGGCGGGACGGGTGATGGCCCGTTAGGCTCTCACGCCAGAATGAATATCCTCCGCGTCATTCCGGGCTCCGCTTTCGCGGCCCCGAAATGACGAAGAGGGTGGCAGTCCCGTTGCGCGAGGTGGTCAGACCCCTCAGTTGAACCGCACCGGCAAGGTGAAGCTCTGTTGCGCGCCGGTGAACTCCGCTGGGGCCGGCGGCAGGCTGCCGGAGGCGGCGGCCACCGCCGCGGCGTCGAGCGAGCCGTTGCCGCTGCTGCCGGCGAGCGAGGCGCCGAGCACCCGGCCGGACCGGGACACGGTGAAGCGCACCGTCGCGGTGCCGCTCGCCCCGCCGGCGCCGCGGGCCCGGCTCTGGATCACCCCGCGCACCATCGCACCCCAGGCTCGCGCCGCGTTGGCGCTCGCGGCGGCCGAGGCGCCACTCTGGTTCATCTGCGAGGCGGAGGCAGCGGCGCGGCGCTGGCGGGCGGCCTCCATGGTGCGCTCGGCGGCCTTCTGGGCCTCGCGCTTGACGTCGCGCACGGGCTTCGGGGCCGGCTTCTTCGCCTCGACCGGCTTCTCGACGGGCTTCGGTCTCTCGACCGGCTTCGGCTTGGCCACCGGTTTCGGGACGGGCTTCGGAACCGGCTTCGGCTCCTGCACGGGCTTGGCCACCACGGCGGCCGGCGCCTCCGGGTTGGTCGAGGTGACGACCTGCTCTTCGGGTTCCTGCACCGCCTCCACCGCCTCGGGCGGCTTCTCCATCGGCACCGCCTCGGCCGGGGCCTGCTCGACCGGGGTCTCCTGCGGCGTCTCCTCGACCTTGGTCTCCGGCGGCGGGGTCTCGATCGGCACGGTGTCGGACGGGGGTTCGGCCGTCGGGACGGTCGTCGGCTCGACCGTGTCGGTGGGGGTCGGCGCGGCCTCGACGTCGTTGGACTCGTTCGGCACGTCGATCGCCGCCATGTCCGGCGCGAGATCGATGGCGATCTCGTTCTCGCCGGGCGGGGCCGGGGGGCTGCGCCAGTAGGTCAGGGCGAACAGGCCGCCCGCGTGGAGCGCGAGCGCCACCAGGAAGGCGAGGCCGAGGCCCGTCCCCGGCTCGCGCGGCTCCGGCGCGTCGGTCGTCACGGTGTGGTTCATGGCTTTACCGCGGGGCCGCCGGCGCGGGCGCCGCCCCACCCGAGGGCGCGTTGGCGATCAGCGAGACCTTAGCGAAGCCGGCCTGGCCGACGAGGCCCATCACTTCCATGACCTTGCCATAGGGCACGTCCTTGTCGCCGCGCACCAGCACGGTCTGGCCCGGATCCTCGGCGGCGGCCGCCTTCAGGCGGGCGAGCGCGCCGTCGGCCGGCAGCGGCTCCTTGGCGAGGAAAGCCTGGCCGTCCTTGTCGACCGAGACCACAACCGGCTTCTTCGACTCGGAGGTCTTGGCGGCGGCGGTCTTCGGCAACTGCACCGGTACGCCGACGGTCATCAGCGGGGCCGCGACCATGAAGATGATCAGCAGCACCAGCATCACGTCGACCATCGGGGTGACGTTGATCTCGGACATCGGCGCGGCGTCGAAGCCATCCTCGTCGCCGGCGCCGGCCTGCACCGGTCCCATACCCATCTGGCGGGCCTCCGGCCGCCTGCCCGAGCGGGCAGGGGCTTATTCTACGCGTTGAACGGGGAAAGCGATCTACTCGGCGGCGGCACTGCGGGCGTGGTGGCTGCGGTCGCGCGCCAGCCGGTTGCCCAGGGTGCCGATGCCGGCGACGAAGGCCGACTGCACCTTGGCGAGGTCGCTCGAGAACTTGTTGTAGGCGAGCACCGCCGGAATCGCGACGACGAGGCCGATCGCGGTGGCGAACAACGCCTCGGCGATGCCCGGCGCCACCACCGCGAGGCTGGTGTCCTGGCTCTTCGCGATCGACGAGAACGAGTTCATGATGCCCCACACCGTGCCGAACAGGCCGATGAACGGTGCCGCCGAGCCGGAGCTCGCCAGGAACGGCAGCCCGACCTGCAGCCGCTTGATGTCGAGGGTCAGCGCCGCCCGCATCGCGCGCTCGATCCGCTCGCGCCGCTCCGCGCGGGTCTCGGTCGAGTCCTGGTCGCGCCAGGCCTCCTGGGCGGCGGCCACCACCCGGGCGGAGATGCCCGAGCGCGCCTCCGGCATGCCGCCGGTGGCGACGAGGCGGGCGAAGGACTTCGCCTGGCGGCGGGCGCCGGCGAGGCGCACCAGCTTCTCGATGATGATCGTCCAGGAGACCAGCGAGGCCAGGATCAGGAGGATCATCACCCCCTTCACGATTGGGTCGGCCTGCAGGAAGAGGCCGAGGAAGGAGAAGTCGTGGCCGGCAGTCGCGGCGGGCGCGGTGGTCGGATCCATCTCGGCGGTCTCCGGAAGACAGGGAAAGAAGAGAGGCGGTCAGCGCACGAACGGCGCGGCGCCCTTGGCGGAGGAGGGCTCGATGCGCTCCAGGCAGGATTCTCGGGTGAGGTCCTGCCCGTCGCAGGCCGCCACGTCGTTGAGCAGCACCCGGCCGACCTGAGCGCAGGGGGTGGGGGCGATCTCGAACTGGCGGAGCGCCGTCTTGCGCGCCGGCACCGGCCCGAGCTCGACCATGCTGCGCTTCTGGACGATGCCGTCCTGGTCGAAGGCGTAGAGGTCGAGGCGCAGCGAGCGGATCGGGCCGCCCTTGCCGTTCTCGACGATCAGCATCGCCTTGCAGGTCTCCCCGGCGGTCTCGAGCTTGTTCAGCTCCACCCGCAGCGGCGGGGCGGCGGGCTGGCTCACGGCGGCGGGCGTGACGGCGGCCTGCGCCTCGGCGGGGGTCGCCCGGGCCGTCGCCGCGGCGAGCGGCGACAGGGCGAGGCAGAGAGCCGTCACTTGGCCGAAGCGCACTTGGCCGAAACGCACTCGGCCGATGCGCACCCCGAACCGGGGCAACCCTTGCGTGAGCACGTCGTGCGACTCCTCTGGGACGGCGAGCGCCAAACAGCCATCCGCGCGCGGACCGGCCGCCCGTGAGGGCACCGGCGCGACGCCTTCCCGGCTCTCGCTCCTGTTCGTCGGACAGACCGGATCGACCCGGGATGATCCCGGGCCGCCGGCAGGAACGAACTAGCGAGGTGACCGGGCGGGATCAAGGCCGCCCGCGAAACTCAGAGGAATTCCAATCTGTTATCGGGATGCCGGGTCGGGCCGCTGGCCCCCCTTGCCACATTATCCCGTCCGCTCACCTGTCCTCGACTTCACCGCTCTACTTGGCCTTCGTCTCCGGCGCTGTCTCGGGAGACTTCGTGGGAGCTTTGGGAGCGCGGGCCTTCTCGACGGCTTCCGCCTTCTCCTCGTCGGTGTCGCCGCTCTGGTCGATCGCCCGTTCGGGGTTGGCGGCCAGTCCGCGCAGGACCGTTAGAACCTGAGCGCAGACCTCCGGATGCTTGTAGGCGTCCAGCACCACGGCGGCGTCGCGCAGGGTGCGCAGGTCGCGCACCGTCTGCTCGTTGGCCGAGCGCTGCAGCTCGGGCGACTTGGCGATCACGTCCTCAAGGCGCAGGCCGACCACGTCGCAGGTCGCGCTCGGGGCGGCCGCCGGGGCGGTTGCATCCTTGGCGCCCGCCGTGAGGGCGTGGCCGGCGAGGACGAGGGCGAGGAGGCCGGACAGGACGAAGGGCGGGCGCATCTTTTCTCAGGGCTCCGTTGGGCAGGGAATTCGGGGTTCGAGAGGGTTCGGGGTTCGAAGGAGTTCAGTGTCCGAGGATGCGGTTGGCGAGCGCCACGATCTGGCTCGGCCGGTAGGGCTTCGGCACGAAGACCGAGTCGGTCACCGCCTCGCCGGCGCCGAGCGTGTGGCGCCCGCCCGAGGTGTAGACCACCGGCAGGCGCGGGCAGTGGCGCCGCGCGTCGCGGGCGAGCGCCACCCCGTTGGTGTTGCGGGCGAGGTCGATGTCGGTGAACAGCATGTCGACCCGCTCGGCCTGCAGGATGCGGCCGGCCTCGACCGCGTCGGCGGCGGTGAGCACGCGGTAGCCCTCGTCCGCCAGGGCCTCGGCGGCGATCTCGCAGACCATCGCCTCGTCCTCGACCACCAGCACCGTCTCGTAGGGGAGGGCGGCGGGCGGCACCATCGCCGCAACGGCAGACTGGATCATGACGCAACTCGCTCCAGGACGATGGGGGCCGCCGGTTCGTCGTGAGCCGCTCCGGCGACGGTTCGAGGAAAGAACCGCCCGAACCTCGGCCGTGTTCAGGCCCGATCCCTCGAATTGACGCGGTTTGGTGAGCGAAGCCTTAACCCTGCGGGAGGACCGGTTAATGCGGGCTGGAACCGCGGCCGCCCTTGCGCGGGCCAGCCCCGTATGAGAGGCCCGGGGCCGCATTCGAGGTTCACAGAGAAGAGCGATGAGCGCCACCGCCGCCCCCTCCCTCACCCAGCAGGTCACCGAGATTCCGGCCGGCGCCCACGTCATCGCGGCGCACTGGCTCGGCCGGCAGCTCGCCCTGGCGCTCGGCGACGGGGCGGTGCTCCTCGTCGCCGAGGACGGCGGGACCACCCGGGTCGAGGCGCATCCGGAGGCCGGCATCCTGGTCGCCGCCGGCGACGGCAAGCGCCTCGTCACCGGCGGCGACGACGGCCGGGTCGTCGCGACCAGGGCCGACGGGACGGCCGAGGAGGTCGCGGCGGCGAAGGGCGGCGCCTGGATCGACGCGCTCGCGCTGCACCCCGACGGCGCCGTGGCGTTCGCCGCGGGCAAGCGCGTCGTCGCCCGCGACGCCAAGGGCCGCGAGAAGGTGTTCGAGGCGCCGTCCACCGCCCGCGGCCTCGCCTTCGCGCCGAAGGGCTACCGGCTGGCGGTGGCGCATTACGGCGGCGCCACCCTATGGTACCCGAACCTCGACACAGGCCCCGACGCCCTGACCTGGAAGGGCTCCCACATCGATGTCACGTGGTCGACGGACGCGCGCTTCGTCATCACCACGATGCAAGAGAACGCCCTGCACGGCTGGCGCCTCCAGCCCGACCGCGGCCACATGCGGATGACCGGCTACCCGGCCAAGGTGCGCTCCACCGCCTGGTCCTCGGACGGGGACTGGCTGGCGACCAGCGGCGCCGAGGCCGTGATCGTGTGGCCGTTCGATTCCAAGGAGGGCCCGACCGGCAAGGCGCCGCGGGAATGCGGCGTGCGCCCGGCCCGGGTCTCGCGGGTGGCGTTCCACCCCAAGGCCCCGGTCCTGGCGGCGGGCTACGAGGATGGCTGCGTGCTCCTGATCCGCTTCACCGATGCTTCCGAGCTCCTGGTGCGCCCCGCGGTGAAGGGCAGTGCCGTGACGGCGATGAGCTGGCATTCCGGCGGCGAGCACCTTGCCTTCGGCTGCGCCGACGGCCGGGCCGGCCTCCTCAGCCTGCCGCGCTAGGGCCATGGACCTCCTCGGCGCCTTCCGGCGCCGCCCCTCGCCGGACGCCGCCGCGCGGGCCCGGGTGGCCGAGATCGCCCGCCGCCTCGGCGGTTTCAGTCCCGAGGTGACGCTCACCGTCAACGAGATTGTCTGCGCCGATCCGGCCTGCCCGGGCACCGAGACGGTGATCCTGGTGATGCAGCCCGGCGCGCGCTCGCGCGCCTGCAAGGTGGCAAAGCCCTTGGAAGGGGTGACGGAGGAGGATGTGGCGGCGGCGCTCGGCGCCTGACGCCGGCGCCTTCACAAGAGCGCGGGAACCGCACACATTTCGCCGGACGGGCGTTGCGCCTTCGTCGGCGAGCCTCTCGGCGAGGGCGGCAGCAGATCCATGAAGACCAGACGCCCGAAACGTGACTTGCCGCAGGGTCATGAGACGGATAGTCTCGCGCGTCGTCACATCCCGAATCGACCGGTCTGGGGCAAGCGGGTGTACGCGATCTGTTTCGATCTCGATACCGAGACGCTCAAGAACCAGTACCATAACGCATCGTGGCAGAACGGCTACCAGGACATCGCCCGGGTGCTGGAGCGTCACGGCTTCGACCGGCAGCAGGGCAGCGTCTCCTTCGGCAATGACCAGGTCGACCCGGTGCGCTGCGTCCTGGCGATCCAGGACGTGGCGCGGGGATGCCCCTGGTTCCGGGCCGCCGTGGTCGACGTGCGGATGCCGCGGATCGAGGAGAACAACGACCTGCTGCCGGCGCTCCAGCCGTTCCCCTGACGGCGCGCCCGTCCTCAGTGTTGCGCCCCATCTACAGCTTAAGGCCCGCCCTCTCGACTAGGAGGAAGAACGGCCCCGTTTCGGCGCCGTCATCCGGATTGGCCGCCATGCCGCGCGCGACGTCGCCCACCCCCGATCCCGCCGTCGATGCGGCGGCGCTGCTGCGCCGCCTCGCCTTCTTCGGCCTGACGGTGGTGATCCCGGTCACCGCCCTGGTGTCGCGGCGCAGCGTGGTGATCCTGGCGCCGATCGGCATCGTGCTCCTGATCATCGCCGCCCTGCTCGACGGGGCGCAGCGTCCCCTCGGGGCGGGTCTGTCGCGCCTCGGCGGCGCCCGGGCGATCCTGGCCGGCCTCCTGCTGCTGGGCTGGTGCGCCCTGTCGCTGGTCTGGACGCCGTTCCCCGGACCGGCGAGCGAGCGGCTGCTCAACCTCGCCGCCACGGTCGGGCTGACGGTGGCGGGCTACCTCGCGCTGCCGGACCGCATGCGCTCGGCCAACCTCTACCTGCTTCCCCTCGGCGTCGGCATCGCGGCGGTCGGGGCGGTGATGCTCGGGCTGTTCAGCGGCGCCTCCCTGCGGGGCGGCTTCGAGGACGACAGCGCGCTCGAGCGCGGCGCGATGCTGCTCGCCTTGCTGCTCTGGCCCGCTGCCGCCTGGCTGCGCTCGCGCCGCCGCGACATGGAGGCCCTCGGGCTCGCCGTGGTGGTGGCCCTCGCCCTGGTGCTGGCCCCCGGACCGGTGCCTCTCCTGGCGCTGGCCTGCGGGGCCGCGGCCTTCGCGCTCTCGGCCTGGCGCCAGGGCCTCGGCGTCCGGGTCACCGCCGGCGTCGCGGCGGGCCTCGTCGCCCTCGCGCCCCTGCTGCCCTTCCTGCTGCGGCCCGTGCTGACGCCGGTGCTCGGGCCGCTCCACCCGACGATCCTGGCCCTGAAGGCCTGGCAGCGGGTGGTGACGACCGAGCCGCTGCGGCTCATCACCGGCCACGGCCTCGAGACGGCTCTGCGCGGCAAGGCGATCGGCATGCTGCCGGTCAACGCCCCGGCCTCGCTGCTGTTCGAGATCTGGTACGAGCTCGGCATCGTCGGCGCCTTCGCGGCGGCCTTCGTGCTCTGGAACGGCATCCGCCATTCCGGCCGCGAGCATCCGGTGCTGACCCCGGGCGCGATGGCCACCGCCGCCACCGCCTTCGCCTCCACCTGCCTCGGCATCGGCACCACCGCGAGCTGGTGGTTCACCAGCGTCACGGTGGTGGTGCTGGTCTTCATCGCCGCCGAGCGCGGCCAGTTCCGCACCAGCCGGCCGAAGGCGAGCGCCCTGCCGCCCCGCCCCGCGGCCTGACACCCGCGCGACGCCGGGGGACGATGCATCGCTGATGCGCCTGATCGCGACCGGCATCGCGGTTCAGTCCCCCGGAACTCGCCTGTCCGATGGCGTCGACGAGCCGGAGCGACCGTGACCGCCGGCCGTCAGGCCTCCTCCGGGCATCCGCCCTCCCGTCGATCGCCGTAGATCAGCCGTGCCCAAACGTCCCGCGGCGGGCGCGGCGCCGGAACATCCCGCAGGCAGGGCGGATGGACGCCGACGCAGGCGGCGAGCCAGGTCTTCGCCTCGTCGAGGGTCGGGAAGGGGAGAGGCCGCGTCGCCTTCGCGACCGGCCCGAACCCGGCCTCGAGGTACCAGTGCCGGCCGACGCGCAAATCGCCGTGAAGCTCCGGATCGAGCTGGGTCAGAACAGCGATCAGGCGGCCGCCGGAATAAGCTAAGTACCCCTCGCTATCGACACTCCCTGTATCGACGAGGACGTGGTCGAGGGTGATATACGTTGACATGTCTGCTTCATCGTCGCAGCCGGACCGATCGTCCGGCGTCGCCGATACGGAGTGTTCTCCGGACCGGCAACCGCATCACAGTTATCCTCCTGCAGTTGCATTTCTCGCGTCGCAGTAGCGAACGGTGCTAGAAATTGCTGTTATATTAACCGGTTAGTACGTTGCTGAATGGTGTCAGGATCTGGTCGCGGCCTAGTCCGTCTGAACGATGTCTCTTCGACCTGATCGAAGTCCTCGGCGGATGACATAGGCCGTTCGCTAGTTGCTGCTGACCGGAAGCATAGGCCGCGACTCGCCCGAGCAAAGCTGCAGGATCGGAGGCCTGGTTCCAGCCGGATCGCACAATGATTGAATATGGTCCCAGGCAAATCCGACCGTTACGGCTCTGCATGGGAGCCTTAGAGCGTGTTTGAGTTGGCCGGCTGCATTGAAACCTTCGATGTCATCCCGGGGCCGCGGAGCGGAACCCGGGATCCATAACCGCCGACAGCGCAGAACCGGGCTTGCACCATCCCGCTTCATCCTGGAGCGTCAGCGGTTATGGATCCCGGGTTCTCGACTGCGTCGAGCCCCGGGACGACGTCGAGGGATGTCGGCGTAGGTGCCGGACCAACCAGCGCAAGCGGTCGAACAGGCTCTGAGCAACGTCGAGGCATAAAAGAAGCGGCCCCCGGGAGCCGGAACTCCCGGAGGCCGCTCTCTCATACCCCGATCACTCCCCGTCGATCTTCGCGCCGATGATCGCGATGGCGCGCTGGTAGACCGAGGCGGCGTTCCAGCCCTGGATCGCCGCGAAGTTCGGCTCGCCGGGCTGGTAGCCGGCGCCGGCGCGCCAGCCATGGGCCTTGAGGAAGTTCGCGGTCGAGTTCAGCGCGACCGAGGCGTTGTCGAGGCTGCCGCCGGTGCCGTAGTTCAGCACGTTCTTCGGCAGGAACTGGGTGTGGCCGATCTCGCCGTGGGCGGCGCCGCGGGTGCTGGGGCTCAGGATGCCGCGGTCGACCAGGGTCAGGGCGGCGTAGAGCTGATCGGTGAAGTAGGCCGAGCGGCGGCAATCATAGGCCAGGGTCGCCACCGCCGAGAGGGTGTTGACGTTGCCCTTCACGGCGCCGAACGCCGTCTCCATGCCCCAGATCGCCAGCAGCGGGCCCGGCGGCACGCCGTAGCGCTGCTCGATCGAGTCGAACAGCCCGGCCTGCGAGCGCTTCATCGCCCGGCCGCGCGAGATGATCGACGCCGCGCCGCGCTTGGCCATGAACTGCTCGAGGGAGAGCTTGAAGCTCTTCTGGCCCCGGTCCGCCGCGATGGTGGCCGACGAGTACGAGGTCCCCATCAGGGCCGAGATGGCGGCGGGGCTGGCGCGCCCGCGGGCCTCGTCGGCGAATTCCCGCTTCCAGGCCTCGAACCCGCCGGCCGAGTTGCCGCATTGCGCGGCCTGCGCGCCGCCGGCCAGCACCGCGAGACCCGCGGCGATCAGGGCCCTCCCGTAACCGCTTCCGATCATCGAACAACACTCCCTCGGAGCCGCGCCGCAGGCCTCGGGACGTCGGGCCGCCGCGGCTCCCATTTTCCGGCAATCGATGCCTGCCCGTGGGGCGACGCTACAGTGCCGTCGTCTGCGGAATCTTTACGGCGGAACTGCAACTCGCATCGAATCCGGCTCTTTGCCCGCGAGCGTGGCCGGATCCGTCGAGTGACATGTAGGTCGGCGGCGGCCGCGACAGGAAAACGGTCCGCATGCGTGACCTTTCGGTCACGCCTATCTCGTCAAGGGACCTGGCCTTTCGGCCAAGCTGCCGGTCAGGCCGAGAGCCCGAAGATCGTCCGCGCCTCGGCCGGGCTGGCGGGGGCGCAGTCGAGATGGGCGAGCAGGCTCACGGCCTTCTCGACCAGGGCCGCGTTGCTCGGGGCGAGCTGCCCGCGCGCCAGGTAGAGGTTGTCCTCGAGCCCGACGCGGACGTGGCCGCCGGCGGTGGCGGCGAGCGCCACCATCGGGAACTCGGCCCGCGAGATGCCGAAGGCCGACCACACCGCGTCCCGGGGCAGGCGGTCGCGCATCTGCAAGAGGGTCTCCGGCGTCGCCGGCGCCCCCCACGGGATGCCGAGGCAGATCTGGAACATCGGCGGCGAGTCGAGGTGCCCCTCCCCCAGGAGGTGGCGGGCGAGCTCGATCTGGCCGAGGTCGAACACCTCGATCTCCGGCTTCGCCCCGGCCTGGCGGATCAGCGCCGCCATCGCCCGCAGATGGGCGGGCGTGTTCATGAAGGCGTGCTCGCCGAAATTCATCGTCGCGACGTCGAGGGTGCAGATCTCGGGCCGCAGCGCCGTGACGTGCCGGGTGCGCGCCTCCGGCGAGGCCAGCGTGGTGCCGGGGCCCGCCACCGCCGGGTCGGGATCGCCGGCGACGTAGCGCCCGCCCGCGCCCGTGGTGAGGTTGAGGATGACGTCGCCGTTCCTCTCGCGGATCCGCTCCACCACCTCGCGGTAGAGCGACAGCTCCATGCTGGGCTTCGCTGTGGCGGGGTCGCGCACGTGGATGTGGACGATGGCGGCGCCGGCCGCCGCCGCCTCCAGGGCCGATTGCGCGATGGCCTGCGGGCTCACCGGCACTGCCGGGTTCTTCGAGAGCGTATCGAACGAGCCGGTCAGGGCGCAGGTGATGACGGTCTTGCGCGACATGGGTGCCTCCCGCTTCAGAGCATGCCGCCGTCGACCACCAGGGTCTCGCCGGTGACGTAAGAGGCGCCGGCGGCGAGGAACAGCATCGCCTGCGCGATGTCCTCAGGTCTCGCCATCCGGCCGAGCAGGGTGCGCGCCACCGATTCGGCCTTGCGCTCGGCGGACCATTGTTCCGTCCACGGCGTCTCGACCAGGCCCGGCGCCACGGCGTTGACCCGGACCTCGGGGGCGAGCGCCCGGGCGAGGCTGCGGGTGAGGTTCACCAGCCCGGCCTTGCTCGCCGAATAGGCGAGGCTGGAGCCGCGCTGCCCGAGCCCGGCCACCGAGGCGGTGTTGACGATGGCGCCCTTGGCCCGGCGCAGGGCGGGCGCCGCTGCGTGGGCGCAGCGGAAGGGGCCGATCAGGTTGGTCGCGAGGATCGTCTGCCAGAACTCCTCGGTCATCGCGTCGAGGTCGGAGAAGGCGATCGGCGTGGTCGTGGCCGGGGTCCCGGCATTGTTGATGAGCACGTCGAGGCCGCCGAGCCCGTCGATCCCGCGCGCCACCATCGCCTCCGCCTCGCCCGGCACCGAGACCGTGCCGGGCAGCGCCCGGACTTTCAGACCCTCGGCGGAGAGCCGCGCGGCGGCGTCGGGCCCGCGGGCATCCTCGGCGAGGTGGTTGAGCGCCACCTCGGCGCCGCAGCGGGCGAAGAGCGTGACGGCGGCGAGCCCGATGCCCGAGGCGCCGCCGGTGACGAGCACGCGGCGCCCGCGCAGATCCGCACTGATCATTGGAGTTTCCACCCTGCGAAACGTTGTTTCGCGGGAGAGTGGCAGTGCGGGGCGGGGCTTGTCCAGCTTCGATTGCGCATCGGAGGTGCGCCGCCCGCGTGCCTCGACGGGGGTGGCGGCCGTGCCATGATCGGGGGTCGGGGAGGGGCCGGTGCCGGACGTCTCTCCCCGCCGGCGCAGTGCGCTCAACGGCCTTGAGGCCCTCCGCGTCATTCCGGGGCCGCGCAGCGGAGCCCGGAATCCATAAACGCAGGTGGCCCAGGAAAAGGCGGGTCGTGTTCCGCTTCATCCTGC
Source organism: Methylobacterium sp. 174MFSha1.1 (assembly GCF_900116815.1). Classification (NCBI taxonomy): domain Bacteria; kingdom Pseudomonadati; phylum Pseudomonadota; class Alphaproteobacteria; order Hyphomicrobiales; family Methylobacteriaceae; genus Methylobacterium; species Methylobacterium sp. 174MFSha1.1. The sequence continues at coordinate 19,036 of NZ_FPCB01000007.1, forward strand.
ACGTTCAGCGGTTCTGGGCGTGCCTTCGGCACCCCGGGCTCTCGCCTTCGGCGAGCCCCGGGATGACCCTGTTCGATGGGAGCGTCTGAGTAGATTGATCGAGGGCCTCGCTTCAGCGAAGTCTCAATATTCCCAGAAGATCCGCTGCAGCTCCTTGGTGTCGCTGGTCTTCGTCAGCGCGACCGCCGCCAGGATCTTGGCCTTCTGCGGGTTGAGGTCGTGGGCCACGACCCAGTCGTACTGGTCGTCGGGCTGCTCGGCGTTGCGCAGCACGAAGCCGTCGCCGACGCGCGAGGAGCGGATGATCAGCGTGCCCTTGGCGCGCAGGTCCTTCAGGGTATCGACGAGGTAGCCCGCCACCGAGCCGTTGCCGGTGCCGGCATGCACGATCGCCTTGGCGCCCGCTTGCACGGCGGCGGTGTAGGGCGCCGGATTCATGTTGCCCGAGCCGTAGACGATCGCGACCTCCGGCAGGGTGTCGATCGTGTCGATGTCGAATTCCGACGACGCGCCGTGCCGCTTCACCGGCGCGCGGAACCAGTAGGTCTTGCCCTCGACCACCATGCCGAGCGGGCCCCACTGGCTGACGAACGCGCTCGGCTTGATGTTGACGCGCTTCGTCACGTCGCGCCCGGCCTGGATCTCGTCGTTCATCGTCACCAGCACGCCCTTGCCCCGGGAGGCCGGGCTCGCCGCGGTGGTGACCGCGTCGGCGAGGTTGAGGGCGCCATCGGCCGAGATGGCGGTCGAGGGCCGCATCGAGCCGACGACCACGATCGGCTTGTCGCTCTTCACGACGAGATCGAGGAAGAGCGCGGTCTCCTCCAGGGTGTCGGTGCCGTGGGTGACCACCACCCCGTCGACGTCGTCCTGCTTCAGCAGGGCCGAGATGCGCTTGCCGAGCTGCACCAGCTGGGCGTTGGTGAAGCTCTCGGAGGCGATCTGGAACACCTGCTCGCCGCGCACGTTGGCGAGTTCGCTCAAGGACGGCACCGCGGCGATCAGCTTGTCCACCGGCACCTTGGCGGCCTGGTAGGTCGCGCTGTTGCTGGCGTCGGCGCCTGCGCCCGCGATGGTGCCGCCGGTGGCGAGGATCACCACGTTGGCCTTGCGCGCGGCGGCCGGTGCCGTCGTCGCGGTCGTCGGCATCTCGCGGGCGCTCGCCGCGCCGGCGAGCGGCACGGTCGCGAGCATCAGGGCCGCGAGGGCGGGCAAGAAAGCCGGCAAGGGGGCAGGGCCGGGACGGCGCATGGTCGGGTCCTTCCGATGAGGAATCGAGGCCTTGAGCGGGTACCAGCCCCGCGCCTCCCCCGCCAGCGTCCCGGCGCAGGATTGCCGCAGGGACGCGCAAGACCGAGCCGGCAACTTTTCCCCGAATCGGGCGTTCTCAAGTTACATGACGCCAAGCGTCCCGTGCCAGCGGTGACTGGTACACTCGACAGTTCAGGATATGACCATGTCCGCCTCCCAGGACGCTCTCAAGCCGCGCTTCGCTCAGCACATCGACATCCATTGCCCCGATGACCGCGCCTATTGGGCCGGACATTTCGGCGTGAGCGGCGAGGAACTGCGCAGCGCCGTGAAGTTGGTCGGCTCGCGGGTCTCGACCGTGGCGGCGCATCTGGGCCATCAGGCCGCGTAATCTTTCGGATTCCGACACGTCTGGCGCCGCGGGCCGTCATCGGTCCGCGGCGTTCTGCTGTGCCGGGCCGGCGATTCGCTACCGCGCCAGCACCGCCAGCCATCCCGGCACGCCTGCTCCGTTCTGCCGCCGAATCTCCGCCGGCTCCAGCAGCGCGATCGCGAGTCCCGCCGCTGCCGCATCCTCCCGCACGTTCTCGACTCCGTGGGCGTAGCGGCCATCCGCCCCGAGCACCGTGCCGCGTGCGCCGGCATGGCCCTGCACGGTGAAGGCGAACAGGCCGCCGGGTGCCAGCACCCGGGCGGTCTCCCGCAGCACCGGCCCGATCTCGCGCAGGTAGATGAACACGTCCGCCGCCACCGCAAGGTCGGCGCTCGACGGCGGCTCGGCCCGCAGGACGTCGCGCAGGTCGCCCTCATGCAGGCGGGCGTAGAGGCTGGTGCGGCGCGCCTCGGCCAGCATGCCGGGCGAGAGGTCGATGCCGGCGAGCGTACCGGCGATCCCCACGAGAGCCCGGGCCATCAGGCCGGTGCCGCAGCCGAGATCGAGGACGCGCGGAAAAGAGGCGTCCGGCCCGCGCAGCCGTTCCAGCGCCGCCCGGATCAGCGCCGGGCCGCAATAGCCCAATCCTTCGACCAAGTGGCGCTCGAAGCGGCCGGCATAGCCGTCGAACAAGGCCCGGACATAGGCCGGCGAGATCGCCTCCCCGACCCCCTCACCGAGTTCCGCCAGGTGAAGGCGGGCGCCGAGCGAATCCTCCGGATCGAGGGTGAGCGCGGCCCGGAACGCCGACCGGGCGTCTGCCCGCAAGGCCGGGTCGGCGGCGCGGGCGCGGCCGAGCAGCAGCCAGGCCGGGGCGTAGCCGGGGGCGCGCTCCAGCACCTGGGCGGCGAGGTCGGCGGCGGCGCCCGCGTCGCCCTCGGCCAGCGCGGCCTCGGCCCAAGCGTAGCGGCGGTCGGCGAGGAGGTCGCCGGAGGAGCGGGCGGGGGCGGGCATCGGGAGAGTTCCTCGAGGGATGTCCGGGGCGGGACGGACGGATCGGGCCGCCTATATACCCCCCTCCGCCTCCGTCGAGAGGCTCCGTCCGCCGACGAGACGCAATGGCGCCGCGCCCCACCGACCTGCTCACCCTGACCCGCGAGGGCCTCTACTGCCCGGCGGGGGACTTCCACGTCGATCCGGTCCGTCCGGTGCCGCGCGCGCTCATCACCCACGGCCATGCCGACCACGCCCGGGCCGGCCACGGGGCGGTCCTGGCGACGCCCGAGACCCTGCGCATCATGGCGGTGCGCTACGGCGAGGACTTTTGCGAGACCCGCCAGGAGGCGCGGCTCGGCGAGGCGATCCGGCTCGACGACGTCACGGTGCGCTTCCACCCCGCCGGCCACGTCCTCGGCTCGGCCCAGATCGCGATCGAGCGGGGCGGCTGCCGGATCGTCAATTCGGGCGACTACAAGCGGGCCCGCGACCCGACCTGCCTACCCTTCGAGGTCGTGCCCTGCGACGTGTTCATCACCGAGGCGACCTTCGGCCTGCCGGTCTTCCGCCATCCGGTCGCCCGGGACGAGGTGCGCAAGCTGCTCGACTCGGTCCGGCTCTTCCCCGAGCGCACCCACATCGTCGGCGCCTACGCGCTCGGCAAGGCGCAACGGGTGATGGCGCTCCTGCGCGAGGAGGGCTTTTCGGATCCGATCTACCTGCACGGCGCGATGGAGAAGCTGACCGAGCTCTACCGGCGCGAGGGCATCCCGCTCGGCGAGACGATCAAGGTCGTGGCGGCGGAGCGGCCGAAGCTCGGGGGCAGGATCGTGATCTGCCCTCCTTCCGCGATCCAGGACCTGTGGTCGCGCAAGTTCCCCGATCCGGTCACCGGCTTCGCCTCGGGGTGGATGCGGGTGCGGGCCCGCGCGCGCCAGAAGGGCGTCGAGCTGCCGCTCGTCATCTCCGACCACTCGGACTGGGACGATCTCTGCCGCACCATCCGGGAGACCGGGGCCGGCGAGGTCTGGGTCACCCACGGCCAGGAGGACGCCCTGGTGCATTGGTGCGGGACCCAAGGCATTCGCGCCAAGCCCCTGCACATGCTGGGCTACGGCGACGAGGGCGAGGCCGAGCCCCAGGACGCCGGGAGCGAGGCCGCGGACGGCAAGGCTGCGGAGAGCGCCGCGTGAACGACTTCGCCCATCTCCTCGACCGCCTCGCCTACGAGCCGCGCCGCAACGCCAAGCTGCGCCTGCTCCAGGACTTCTTTCGCCACACCCCCGATCCCGACCGCGGCTACGCGCTGGCCGCCATGACCGGCTCTTTGAGCTTCCGCGAAGCGAAGCCCGGCCTGATCCGCGGCCTCGTCGAGGAGCGGGTCGATCCGGTGCTGTTCCGGATGTCGCACAACTACGTCGGCGACCTGGCGGAATCGACGGCGCTGATCTGGCCGGGAAGAGGGGCCGAGCCGGGGCCGGGCCACAACAACCCGCCGGTGCCGACCCTGTCCGAGGTGGTGGAGGCGTTGGGCACGATCGGCAAGGGCGAGCTGCCGGCCCGCCTCGCCGGCTGGCTCGACGCCCTCGACGAGACCGGGCGCTGGGCGCTCCTCAAGCTCATCACCGGCGAACTCCGGGTCGGGGTATCGGCGCGGCTCGCCAAGACCGCGGTGGCGAGCCTCGGCGGGCACGAGGCCGACGCGGTGGAGGAGGTCTGGCACGGGCTCGCCGCGCCCTACCCCGAGCTGTTCGCCTGGGTCGAGGGCCGGTCCGGCCCGCCGGAATCGGTCAACCCGGCGCCGTTCCGCCCCGCCATGCTCTCGCACCCGATCGAGGAGGAGGCGGATCTCGACAAGCTCGACCCCGAGGCGTTCTCGGCCGAGTGGAAGTGGGACGGCATCCGGGTCCAGCTCGCCGGTGGGCGCGACCGCGACGGCAAGCAGGTGCAAAAAATCTATTCGCGCACCGGGGAAGATATTTCCGGCGCCTTCCCGGACCTCGCCGAGGCGATCACCTTCTCGGGTGCGCTGGACGGCGAATTGCTGATCCTGCGCGAGGAGCGGGTGCAGAGTTTCAACGTGCTGCAGCAGCGCCTCAACCGCAAGGCGGTGACGGGAAAGCTCCTGCAGGACTTCCCGGCCCATGTCCGCGCCTACGACCTCCTCGCCGAGGACGGGGAGGATTTGCGGCCGCTCGGATTCGCCGAGCGCCGGGCCCGGCTGGAGCGCTTCGTCGCCGGGCTCGACCACGCCCGCATCGACCTCTCGCCCCTGGTCCCCTTCGCCGACTGGCCGGCGCTCGCCGCGGCACGGGCCGATCCGGCTTCGGTCGGCGCCGGGCCGGACGCGGACGCGATCGAGGGCGTGATGCTGAAGCGTCTCACCAGCCCCTACCAGCCCGGCCGGCCCAAGGGCCCGTGGTGGAAGTGGAAGCGCGAGCCCTACCTCGTCGATGCGGTGATGATGTACGCCCAGCGCGGCCACGGGAAGCGCTCGTCGTTCTACTCCGACTATACGTTCGGGGTCTGGCGCGAGGCGCCGGACGGTGCGGAGGAACTGGTGCCGGTGGGCAAGGCCTATCACGGCTTCACCGACGAGGAGCTGGCCAAGCTCGACCGCTACGTCCGCAACCACACCACCAAGCGCTTCGGCCCGGTGCGCGAGGTGGAGTACGGCGTGGGCAAGGGCCTGGTCCTCGAGATCGCCTTCGAGGGCGTGCAGCGCTCGACCCGGCACAAATCGGGCGTGGCGATGCGCTTTCCCCGCGTCAGCCGCATCCGCTGGGACAAGCCGCCGGCCGAGGCCGACCGGATCGAGGCGCTGGAGCGCATCCTCGCCCGCGGCGAGACAGAGGTTCACCCCGGACGGGAGATCGCCGAATGAGACGCGTCGAGATGATCGCGCAGGGACCGCTCGCCCGCCAGGCCACCGGGCGCCTCGTGGTCGACACGACGAGCCCGGGCTTCACCGAGATCACGGCCGAGGTCGCGGGCTTCGTGCGCGAGGCGGGCCTGCGCCACGGCCTCCTCACGGTGTTCTGCCGCCATACCTCGGCCTCGCTGACGATCCAGGAGAATGCCGACCCGGACGTGCGCACCGACCTGATGACCGCCCTCGACCGGCTGGCGCCGCGGGACGCCGGATACGTCCACGGCATCGAGGGGCCGGACGACATGCCGGCGCATATCCGCACGCTGCTGACCGACGCGGCGCTGACGATCCCGCTGGTCGATGGGCGGCTGGCGCTCGGCACCTGGCAGGGGATCTACCTGATCGAGCACCGCGACCGGCCGCACCGGCGGGAGATCGTCTTGAGCCTCGTCGGGGGGTGAGAGGCGGAGCATCGATCTCCCATGCGAGGTCCGCCAGTTCCTGTCCCCCCGAATGGCACCGTCCTTCCACATCCCGAACAGCCGCAGCCTATCCCATCCCGCCGCGGGAGCCTGCACGGGACAGGGCGGTACGCCCAGGGAGACGCCGGCGAAGCCTCTCGACCAATCGAAGACGCCGGAAAGGGCCGGGGGGGGCGGGATCCCTCATGCCGCGTCGCGTGGCCCGGATCGGGGTGGACGACCGGCACCCGTGCCGCCCATCCGGAACACCTGAAGTGGCGGACGAGCGCGGGGGAGGGGCGACCGCGCCGGCTTTTCTGCGTCCAGGATTCGCGTTCAGTTCCCGGATGTCCGCCATGTGCGCCGCAGCAAGCGCTGGAAATCCTGGGAAAATGGCTGGGGCGCCAGGATTCTCAGCACCCCGGCCTTAAGCCGTTGATCCACAAGCAAGACACTGTTTCTGTTGCTATTTTCGCCCTGGCTGTTACGACTCGCTGTTACGACGGCCCGTCCCGGCGACCCCTCGGAACAGCGTATGTGCCTCGCCACTAATATCGCCCGCCGGGCCGGCTCCGCGAGCTATTATGCTCGCCTTGCCGTGCCGAAGGACTTGCAGGCGATCCTCAAGAAGCGGGAGTTGTGGAAGTCCCTCGACACGAAGGACCCGCGAGAGGCGAGGGCACGCGTGGCGCCCGTGCTTGCGAAGTGGCACGCCGACTTCGTGGATCTGCGTCGGCGCCGGGAGGCGAAGCCGGAGGACGTGCAAGCCGCGACGTGGCAGCACTATCAGGAGGAGTTGGCCCACTACCAGGTCGAGCGCCTGAGCTTGCCCAGCGAGACGCAGATCGAAGAGGCCGTCCAGCGCGTCCAACGAAGGATCGAAGCTGGCGACGTTGGAGTGGCGCCATTGGCGTTTATTGACGTAGCCGCAGATGCGCTGGTGCTGAGAGGGCAAAGTGAGCTTCAGCGCGAATTTCGCGCCCGACGTGAGAAGGCCATCCGGAAGCACCTCGCCGCCGGTGAGGTCGGTATCATTGAAGGGCAGGCGCTCGACCTTGTCCGACGCGAGGGTTGGGCGATAGAACCAGGCTCAGCGGCATTCCTCGACCTGTGTCAAAAGCTACAGCGTGCCGAACTTGAAGCGCTCCGCCGGCAGAATGAGCAGGATCAGGGCGACTTTACCGGCGCCCCGCGCGATCCGGCTGTGAAGGGGCCACAGCCAACGCTTCACGCCGTTGCCGCTCCTGGCGAAGGCGTAATGGAGTTGTTCGAGGTCTTCGCCAACGAAAATCCGAAGAACGTCAAGCCCGATACGATCCGCATGAACCGCGAGATCGTCGGCTGGTTTGCGCAACACGTTGGGCGGACATTCCCGGCTTCGAAGATCGATAAGAAGAGCGTGCGTGAGTGGAAGCAGGCGCTTACCAAGTTCCCAATTAAAGCAGCGGAAGTCCGCGAGTTTCGGGGATTAAGCTTTAAGAAGATCATTACCGCAAACGGAGACGCGAGGCGACCGACACTCTCCGACAGAACGATCAATAAATACCTGTCGGCTCTCGGTGCATTTTGCCAGTGGCTTATGCAGAACGGGCATCTAGAAGTTAATCCTGTTGAAGGTATGCAGCTCGGAAAGGAGCGAAACAGATCGAGGGTCAGGCCTTACACGTCCGAGGAGCTGACGCGAATCTTCAACTCGCCCCTGTTCACTGGATGCGTTGCCGATGATCAAGCTCATTGTCCCGGCAATGTGCATTTGTCGGATCATCGATACTGGCTGCCGCTGCTCTCGCTGTTCACCGGCGCCCGGATGAATGAGTTGGCTCAGCTTCTTGTTGGCGACGTGCGCCAAGACCGCGGTCGATGGATTATTCACGTCACCCGCGAAGGCGGTGACGGTAAGACAACCAAAACTAAGGGCTCGCAAAGAGTGATTCCGGTGCATGCCGAACTCGCCCACCTCGGCTTCCTTAGCTATCACGCCAAGCGCATTGCGGCGGGCGACAGGCGCTTGTTCCCAGAGATCGAGTCTGATGCACGAGATCACCTCTCAGGGCACTTCTCTCGGTTCTGGGGTCGCTACATCGCCCGCATCGGCGTGAAGAAGGACGCGAGCGTCAACTTCCACTCGTTCAGGCACGGCATGGCTGACGCTCTGCGCCGCGCAGGTTATCGCGATGAGGAGTTCGGCTTCCTGCTCGGGCACACTCAGGCAACGACTACCGGGCGTTATGGAATTCTGTCAGAGGGTGACTTAGCGCAACGGTGCAAGATGATCGATGCAGTAGATTTCGAGGGGCTTGATCTAAGTCATCTCCATAAATCCCTAGGGCAATGACTAGCGTGGCGCGTCTGACGACTGTCATGGTCTGTCGGACGGAGCGTGCCGGGAACTCCGATCGCCTCTCGACTGCGCTTACAGCCAAACCGATAACGGCTTTCGGTTCCATGGCTTGGATAAGGGCGACGAGGTGTTCGGCGAGGGCTGGGCCGAATGCGACGGTGCCGACATGATCAATGGCAAGATCGCCTTCTGGAACGGCGACGAGACTACCTTCAAGGCTCGTCGCTGGCCGAGGGCATGATGCAGCCTGGCGGTGATCCGGGCGAAGACATCGACGGGAAAGATTTCATGGTCGAAGCGCGTCAGGTGCGTTGAGGGAGGGGGATCGAGCCGGTCGGTGCTCAGATCACGCCCTTGGTGCGGACAGCGTGCGGCGCGGCTGATGCCGCGTGCCGCTGGTGTGCCGGCTGCGTCTGTGCTGGTCTGCTAGCGCTGTAGGTGCGCCGTGGCGACGGCCCACGAGCTGACAGGAGCGCAGCAGACATGACCGGTGTCTTCGCCCACTCGGTGCCGGGCCAGTCGACCGCGCAGTGGGAGCCCCTGGCGGATCATCTCGCCCGGGTGGGCGATACCGCGGCGCGCTTCGCCGACGTCTTCGGCTGGGGTGAGCTGGCGCGGCTCGCTGGCACGCTCCACGATGTCGGCAAGGCATCGGAGGCGTTTCAGGCCTACCTGCACGCCCGAGCCTCAAGCTGCGATCACTCGACGGCGGGCGCCCGCGTAGCCGTAGCCGAATATCCCCTCCCGGTCGGGCGGATGCTCGCCACCATCGTCGCCGGTCATCATGCGGGCCTCGACGACGGTGATGGGATCGAACGCCGGCTCGATGCGCGTCAGACCGCGATTCCCGCCTTCGAGGGATGGCAGAGCCACGCCGCAGCGCTCCCGCCGCTGGTGCAGTTAAAGCCGACGCGGCGCTTCGCCCAGAGCGGGCTGCCGGGCTTCACCGACGCGTTCCTCACGCGGATGCTCTTCTCCTGCCTGGTCGACGCCGACTTCCTGGAGACCGAGCGCTTCTACGCCGGCGCTCGGCCGGTCCCCCGCGGGGGCTACCCCGGGATCGCCGTTCTCCAGGCACGGCTCAGCGCCCATATGGACGGGCTGTCGGCCAAGGCCCGACCCGGCCTGGTCAACTCCGTGCGGGCCGAGGTGCTCGCGGCCGTGCGCGAGCGGGCGGCCCTGGCACCCGGCCTATTCACCCTCACAGTTCCGACGGGCGGCGGCAAGACGCTGGCCTCGCTCACCTTCGCCCTTGACCACGCCACGCGGCACGGCCTGCGCCGGGTCGTCCACGTGGCGCCGTTCACCGCGATTATCGAGCAGACCGCCGCGGTATTCCGCTCCGCCCTCGGGGAGGAGGTGGGCATCCTCGAGCACCACGCCACCTTCGACTGGCAGGACGCGGCGGCCAGAGCCGTGGACAACGGAATCGGCCTCGATCCGGTCTCACGGCTGCGCCGCGCCGCCGAGAACTGGGACGCACCCGTCGTCGTCACCACGGCGGTGCAGCTCTTCGAGAGCTTGTTCGCGAACCGCACCTCGCGTTGCCGCAAGCTGCACAACCTCGCCCGAAGCGTCATCGTGCTCGACGAAGCACAGGCGATGCCCCTGCCCCTACTTCGGCCGTGCCTGGCCGCGATCGATGAGTTGAGCCGCAATTACGGCGTCAGCGTCATGCTCTGCACGGCGACGCAGCCCGCCCTGCGCCAAGTCGACGGTTTCAAGGCCGGGCTGCCGGTCGACGACACCCGCGAACTCGCCCCCGACCCGCCTCGGCTCTACCGGGCGCTGCGACGGGTCGCGGTCGAGCGGCTCGCTGGCCCGATCTCCGACGAGACGGTGGCGCGGCGCTTCGCCGAGGTTCCGCAGATGCTCTGCATCGTCAACAGCCGCCGGCACGCGAAGGCTCTCTTCGACCGGATTGCGCCCCTGCCAGGCGCCATCCATCTCAGCACCCTCATGTGCCCGCGCCACCGAAGGGCTGTGCTCGATGCCGCCCGGGCCGCCCTGCGCGACGGCGCGGTGGTGCGGATCGTCAGCACCTCGCTGATCGAGGCGGGCGTCGACATCGACCTGCCGGAGGTCTGGCGCGCGACGGCCGGCCTCGACGCGGTGGCCCAAGCCGCGGGGCGGTGCAACCGCGAGGGTGCCCTGGCGGGCCTCGGGCGGGTGGTCGTGTTCGAGCCGGCCGACGCGCCGCCGCCCCGTGAGCTCGAAGCTTTCCGGCGCGCCGCCGAAGAGGTTTTGCGGACACGAGACGACCCGCTCGCACCGAACGCCATCCGAGCCTATTTTCGCGAGCTCTACTGGCGCAAGGGTGAGCACGCCTTCGACGCGCCGCAACTGGACGGGGAGACTTGGCCAATCTTGCCCGCTGTCGCCGAGCGGGTGAAGACGCATGCCTTCCCTTTCGCCAGCATCGCGCGGGCGTTCCGCTTCATCGACGATGCCATGGAGCCGGTCATTGTTCCGTGGCGGGCCGATCCTAGGGACGACCGGGCGGAAGCTCTACTGGCCCGGATCGCCGCCATGGACCGCCCCCTCGGCGACGACCTGCGCCGCCTCCAAGCCTACGTTGTTACCGTCCCGTCCAAGCTGCGCGCGCGGTGGCTGGCGCTCGGCCGTCTGCGGCCCGTCCACCCCATGCTCGAAGGCGCTCTGCTGCGCCTTGACGACACGGCGTTCTACGATCCGCGGACCGGCCTGAGGCTGGAGGACGACGTCTACCGCGCTCCAGAGGACAACATTGTCGCGTGACGACGAACCCACGTCGACAGCTTGCCGCGCCGAAGCAGGAGCTCCGATGGCGTTCGAATCCGCTCTCCCGTCCGGGGGCGACCCGTTTCCGCATCGGCCGGGCGGACAGCGAGAGGTTTCGATCCGCGCCCCCGCGAGAGGGCGACTCCTGCG
>NZ_FPCB01000007.1:31760-230244 GCF_900116815.1 Methylobacterium sp. 174MFSha1.1
CAGTTTCGATCCGCGCCCCCGTGAGAGGGCGACCCCGGCGCGCGGCGCGGCGATGCTGGTGGGCATCGCGTTTCGATCCGCGCCCCCGTGAGAGGGCGACCCCCGGCACACTAACCACTTGCGCTAAAAACGAAATACGACGATTCCGCGCGAACGTCCCAAGTTAGGGGCGGCCCGGGCCGCGGCGGGAACAGGCACGATGCCGGAAACCTCATCACCGCAACGGGTTCTTCGACGCGCGAATGCTGTGGGGAGAAGGCTGTGCGCTCGAGGTTCGCGCACATGGCTAGAAGAGCAGTGGGCCATCGAGATCGAGGATCGGCTTGGCGCCGACATGCTCGATTCGGCCGCGCGCATCGGAGCCCAGACGGTAGAAGCGGAGTGGGTCGTGCCCCGGGTCGATCTCGGCGACGAGGCGGGCACGCAGCTCCGTCCACTTGGCGGGCTCGACCTCGCACTCAAAGACCGAGTTCTGCACCCGCTGGCCGTAATCGAGGCAGGCCCGGGCGACGCGGCGCAGACGTCGCCGTCCCGCGGCGGATTCGGTGTTCACGTCGTAGGCCACGAGCATCAGCATGGCGCAGCATCACTTCCAGACAAAGGCCGGGTAGCCGTCGAGGTCGCCGCGCAGGTGCCGGGCGAGCATCTGCGCCTGGGCGTGGCAAACGAGGCCGAACGGCATGGTCTCGCCGAGGAAGGGGTGGCGCAACTCCTCGCGCTTGCGCTCTTGCCAGGCGATCAGGACGCGCTTGCGCGCCGCGTCGGTGAGGCGCACGCCGCCCGCTTCCTCGACGGTGAAGTCCTCCGCGCCGAGCTGCCGACGGTTGACGAGGCTGAGGGCGAGCCGGTCGGCCTGGACCGGGCGCAACTCCTCCATTAGGTCGAGGGCGAGGCTGGCGCGACCTGGGCGGTCGGCGTGCAGATACCCGACCTGCGGGTCGAGGCTGTGGGTCTCCAGTGCCGACCGGCAATCGTGACCGAGCAGCGCGTAGAGGAACGACAGGAGTGCGTTGATTCGATCGAGGGGCGGCCGCCGGGAGCGCCCGCCGAACGAGAGGGCCGGATCGTCGACGCGGATGAGATGCCGGAACATGGCGAAGTAGTGGGCGGCCGCCTCGCCCTCGAGCCCGCGCAGGCCTTCGACATCGTCTGCCACCAACGCGCGTCGTGCGATGTCGGTCAGGCGAGCTTCCGCCGCCGACAGGTTCGCCGCCGCCTCAGGCGTTAGGCGCTCGCCGTGGTCGCGCAGGGCCCGCCGCAGAACGGCCCGCTGGTTCGCGGTCTTGGCGGTGACGATGCCGCGCACGATCAGGGCGGCGCGCGGCGCATCGTCGGCGGCGCGATACTGGGCGCGGCGCAGCAGCACGTTGCCGCTGCGCGGTCCCTCGACCCGGGCAAGGAAGCGGCCGTTCGGGTCCAGATGCGAGACCGTGATCCCGGCCTCGGCGCAAGCCGCCAGCAGAGCCGGCGAGGCACCCGCTCGCCCGAAGCTCACGACTCCGTCGATCATGTGCAGCGGGGCGCGGCCGCGTTCGCGGCCTTCGACCTCGACGACGACGTTGGCGCCATCCTTGCGCAGCCAGGCATCCTCACTGGTGACGTAGATCGTGTTGCGCATCCGGCGCATGATGGACGTCCTCAGTTTGCGATCTGGCCCGCCAGCCACCGGGCGACCTTGGGCGGCTTCTCCAGGATGTGCGGTTTGCACAGTGATTCGAGCGAGCAACGGCGGCAGGCGGGCTTACGCGCCGGGGCCGGCGTCACCCCGCTGCCAATCATCGCATGGGCCGCGGCGGCGACCTCGGCAGTGATTGCGCGTAGGCCCTCGTCGAACACGACGCGCACGCGACGCCGCGTCTGGCCGTAGAATAGGAGGCCCTCGAGGATCGCAGTGCCGAACATCTCCTCCAAGCAGATCGCCTGGGCGCAGAGCTGAACCTCGTCGGCGCGATGCGCTTTCGGCTTGCCGCGCTTATATTCCACGGGGACGGGCCGCGCCGGCCGGCCCCGAAACTCCACCGCGTCGGCCCGGCCGGACACGCCGAGCGCGAAGGAGCGCAGCGCGACGCCGCGTGCGATGCGCAATCCTGGCCGGCTCTCGCACTTACCGGAATCGACGCGCTCGTGCAGGAGGCGCCCTTCCGCCGTCGCCTCGTCCTCGGCCCAGAGCTGCTCGACATGGATGAGCGCGCTCTGGCGCGGGCAGAACAGGTAGTGCTGGAGCGCCGAGAGCGGGATCAGCCCGTCCTCGGCCACCGCGGAGAGCGGTCGCGCTGTCATCCCGGACCTACGCGCTATTGCTCGATCACCTCGACCCCCGCCGGCAGCGCCTCCCGGTCTACCGTGACGCGGTAATCCGCGAAGCTGCGGGCAGGGGGACAGTTGTCGGTGGCGTCGGCGCCGATCTCGTGCGCCTCGCCCTTGTGCACCCGCAAGGTCCGCACCCGATCGAACAGCGCATGGGCAGGCGCGTTGCCCAAAGCCGTGGCGTGACGGAAGATCACCAGCTTGCGGGTAGCCATCTCACCGCGGGCGGCCGAGCGGTCGTGGTCGAACATCTGCCCGAGCGCCTCGAACAGCAATGCAAGGTCGTCGTCCGAAAACCCTGTGCCCTTCACCGGGTGCGAGGCCAGTGGCGCCGAGACGAAGCCGTGGGCCCGGTAGAGGCCGTAAGGCACGATGTGTTTGCGGCCCATTGTGCGCCCGCCCTTGGCGTCCGCGTCGGCCTCCGTGGTGGCGGCGAGCCGGGTGATGGCGATTTCGAGCGGCAGGACTGGCTCGACAGAGCGCGCGAAGGCGAGCTGCACCGGGCCGCGCACCTGGCCGGCATTGACCCCAGTGGTCATCACCGCCCCGAACGCCCGGATGTCCCAGAAATTGGCGCACATCCAGCGTGTGAGCTCACGCGCCTTGGCCTCCTTCGGCAGCTTCTTCTGATCCTCGGGCTTCGCCTCCGGCATCACGGCGGTCCAGGCCCGCCGGTGTTCGGCGTTCAGGGTGGCGCCGTCGCGCATGTAGATCTCGTGGCCCGGTGCGTCGGGACGCGCCAGCGCGACGTAGTTGCGGATCTTGCGCTTGAGGGCGACGTCCGAGACGAGGCCCTGATTGGTCTCGGGATCGAGCCGCGGCAGGTTGCCGGCATCCGGGTCTCCATTCGGGTTGCCGTTCTGCACGTCAAAGAACAGCACGAACTCGTGGCGGCGGGTCACGCCGACGGCCTCAGACGTCATCCTGGCTGTCCTCGATTGGGCTGTCTTGGTTCTGGCTATCTTTGGTCTCGTCGGCCTCGACGGCCGCGGCAAGGGCTGGCCTGCCGGCGAACTGCGCGTGGCGCTGGTGGTAGTAGCCGATGGCGAAGCGCCCCTGCGCCTCGAGGCGCAGCACACGGGGCAGCACGGGCGGCAGCCGCTCGACGATTTCGCCGATCTCGCGCTCGATCCAGTAATCCTTGCGGTCCTTGCGCAGGCGCCCGATGTGGTTTTGCGCCCCTCGCAGGAGCAGTGGGAAGACGCCCGCCGGCGTCGCCGAGGCCGCCCCGAAGTAGCGGTCGCGGATGGTCGCGTTGATCCCCCGGCCAAGGGCGAGGCGCTGAGCGGTTTCGAGTGCCGCGAACAGGCGCCCGAGCTGGTAGGCGGGGCTGGGATCGTCCTTGTCGAGGCTCACCGGAATCTCTCCTCGGTCTCCGTTCAGGCGCAGATCGCGCGTCAGGCATGCGCGGATGGCGGCGGCGTGCCAGCCGGTCGTGGGATCGTCCCCTGCTCGCAGCCGCACCAAGGCGGCGGTAAGCCAGCTGCGTGGATAGCGCGTGCCGGCGAGCACTGCCCGGGCGACCTCGCCGGCCAGCAGGGGCGGGATGTTGTCGAACTTCTCCTGCAGCGCCGTGGTCTTGACGAGTAGGCGTCCGATCGCGGGCGGCTTACCCCAGCCGCGGGGGCGGGGGGCGAGCGCGAGGTCGGCGTGGTGCTGAGCCAGGCGCCGTGCGAAGACCTCGAAGGAATCCTCCAGCCAGAACCGCACCGAGAGGCGCGCGGCGTTGGGTGCCAGCCCGAGCACGTGCAAGCGGGTGCCAGGCGCGACCTTGGGTGCCACCGCCTCGACCGGGCGGCCTGCCGCTAGGGTGGCGAGGGCATCGCGGATCAGCGCGGCCTCCGCAGCGTCTTGATCGGGAGCCGGGCTCGGGGGCGGATCGAACCACGACGCGAAGGCCTCCTCCGCTGCGGCGGCTGCCTCCTCACCGACCGTGGCCGAGGTGTCGGCCCAGAACACCACCGTGGCGTCGCCCAGCGGCCTACGCAGGCGGTTGCGGCTGTTGCGGTCGAGCATCCGGTTGAGGGCCGCGCCGTAGCGGAAGCCCGCCTCCGCCGAGACCGGCGCGTTGTCGCCCTGCACCTTGCCGTAGGACGTGAAGGCGTCCTTGTTGAAGGAGACGAGCGCGGCGCCGGAGGGTTGCGCGCCCTCCACGCCCTTAATGGTTGGATGGAGCCGCAAGGGGGCGGCGGGTCGGCCGGTGATGAGGCAGACCGGGCCGGTCGCGTCCGTGGACGGGGCACCTGTCACGAGGAGCCGAGCCGCGGACCGGTCGTGGATGTAGATGTGCTCGCCGGCCAGCCGGAAGACCATGTTGGCGTCGAGCATCTCCGGCTCGAACGGTGCCGCATCGAAGGCGGTCGGGTCCCATGATTCGAGGAAGCGGGCGAGTGCGAGGAGACCCGGGTCGTCAACGTCCGCCAGCAACTCGCGGTGCAGCGTCTTGAAGGCGGCGTGCTCCTCGGCCGTCCGACGGCCTGGGCCGGCAGTGCGGCCGAGAACGTAGGCGGTCTTGTCCCACAGCCGGTTCGGCAGAATGCCGGCGGTGCGCTTGACCGCGGCTGGAACGTCGAGGAGCCGGGGGTGGCGCTTGCGGCCCACAGTCTCGCGCAGGTCAATTACCTCTGTGACGGCGCCATCCGGCGTGAGCACGAGGCAGAAGCCGATCTTCTCGCGGGAGAAGCCCGGCGCCTCCGCCTCGCCTCGCGCCGCCATGCGGTCGTAGTAGCGGTCAAGGGCCTGCAGGACAGTCACGTCACTGTCCCTTCGGTGAGGCACGCCTGCACGTCGAGCACCCCACCTGTGAGGCGGGCGCGGAAGAACTGCGACACCCGCTTCGGCCCAACGATGTCGTGGAGCATCCAGCCAAGGTCACGATCGTGCTGCTCGGCGGGCAGCGTGCTCGCCGGCAGCGCCTCGTCATCGGCAATCAAGGCGAAGTCGGCCGGAAATTCGCGAGTGCCGAGGCAGGGTCGATGGAAACACTGACCCGCTGCCGCGCGGCGGTTGAACATGCTCAGATACTTGGCCGGTGTGTCGTCGCGGCCAGCCTTGTCGGTTAGCGCGAAATGCGCCTCGATGATGTAGGCGACGTTCGTAAGCAGTGTCGCGGCTCGCTGCTGGCGCTTCTCCTCGACGACAAGGCCGAGCCCTTCCGTCGAGCCCGCCTGCATGGCGCGCTCGGCGAGGGCCGACGACACCTTGTCCTCGACTTCGTTCCGCCGCAGCGACTGGAAACGAATCGGCCTGAGCACGTGGATGCGGTCGACGATCCAGCACATCTGCGGCTTCCAGAGAATAGACTCGAGAATACCGCGTGCGGCGGAGGGCGTCATGACGTCGTAGGAGACGCGTTCTACCTTCATTTCAGGTCGCGTGAAGCAGGCTCGATCACCCCAGACGTGAATCTTGATGCCGTATCCCACGCACGGTCTCCAATAAACCTAATGGTGCGTCTTGATTGCGATGTCCAGCCACTCGCCCAAGAACTATGACTCGCTGGCACATTTTACTGGATGATGAGCGTCGGCTGCTCATAGACCGGTATCGCGGACCAAATCTATCATTGGAGGCTTTGCCCCGCTACGAGTGTCACTAGGGCTAGGACTAAACGCGCCCGAATGCTAGCCCCTTGTAGCTCGTTGGATCGATGATTTTGGTTCGAGTGCCAAAGTTGCAACCCCAACAGGAGGCGCCGCTGTAAAATCTATGCCGTCTTGAGTGCCGCGACCCACTGCTCGGCCGGCTGCGCGCCGGAGACCGCCCACTTGCGGTCGATGATGAAGAACGGCACGCCCGCAACCTGCATCTCGGCGGCCTGCCGCTCGACGGCTTCGACGAGCTGTTGCAGCTGCTCGTTGCCGAGCGCGTCGTCAACGACGTCTCGCTTGAGCCCCGCTGCGACGCCGATCTCGCGCAGAACGTCGAAATCGCCGACATCCCGGCCCTCCTCGAAGTAGGCGCGGAACAGGGCGTCCACGACCGGGTCGGCCCGTCCGTGCTGCGCCGCGGCCGCGATCAACATGTGAGCGCGCCGCGTGCTCGGCGTGCGCGTCATCCGCTCGAACGCGAAATCGATGCCCTCCTGCCGCCCGATCTCGGCCATCTGCGCGTCGAGCTGCGCGCTGCGCTCCGCCCCGAACTTGCGGGCGCGATAGATGGCGCGTTCCATGCCGTCGGGCGGCATGGTTGGGTTCAGCTCGAACGGCAACCACTCGATGGCGGTGCTCTCGCGCAGGCCGAGTTGGTCGAGAGCGCGCTCGAGCCGGCGCTTGCCGATGAAGCACCAGGGGCAGATCACGTCGGAGAACAAGGAGATGGTCAGCGGCATGGTGTGACTTTGAGTTTGCATCATGCTTTTCGGAAGTGGGTAGCTGAACAAGAGGGGAGGGTCACGCCCGCGCGCCCATTCTGTCGCCCGTCTAAGCACACGCCGCGCGAGCCATGCATCAGTGACCATGTCCGCACGGGTATACCCTAGCGGATTTTGAGCGTCGTCTTGGGCCGCTTTCGACCCAAAGCGGTCGTATCTAATGTATGTGCACGGCTCGCTAGGAGGCGTTACCTGCTGCTTTCCGCACTTCACCCAAGAGGAAGCGGCGCTTAGAGGGGTCTTTGATCTGGAACCAAAGGCGTAGTAATTCCGACGTCTCGTCGCTGAACGTGCCTTTTTTCGCGTCCTCGATCAACGTCTCCGGTGACACCCCAAGGGCATCCGCAACCCTCTGAAGCGACGCGCGCAATCGCACCTGCCGCTGGGCAGACGCACCAATCATCAACGGCTCACACATGATCGATGCCTCAGACCCTTGATGAATCCTATGAAATGTAAACGCTGATTGTGCTCTAATTGCATCCGTGCAACAGATGAATGGCGTCAGCAGCCGCGCGTATCGGCGTGCCCCCAGAGGCCCCGATCATGACACAAGCTGAACTCGATGACATGACCACCAAGTGCATAGAGGCACATGAGGTGGTAATGGAGCATGGCACATCGGACATGCAGGCGTTTTCTACGGCGTTGATGCGTGCCCTCGCGGCTTTAATCGCCAGTGACATCCTTGGGTTGGCTGACGGCCACGGCATCGAGTGAGAAGGTCTATGGCCTAAGCGCCCGGGAGAAGCCACGGTCGCGGTGGACAGCAGGTTCACAGAACCCAAATCCACAAACAATCCGTTACGGATCTATGGTGCGAAATCATACCGAACATCAATCACCTTGGAGCGTTGGGGTCTAGGTGATCACAGCAGGGGACCCATGGCCCGCTACTACTTTGACATCCACGATGGGCAGCACCTGTCCCGAGACAACGTAGGCACCGAGTGTAGCGGTCAAGATGCCATTAGGGCTGAAGCCATGACAGCCCTTCCTGCGATCGCGCGAGACACCATTCCGAAGGATGGAGATCGGCAGGCGTTGACGGTCATCGTCCGAAACGCGAGCAACCTGACCGTCTATACGGCGACCCTGACCTTCGCGAGCATCTGGTTGGGAGAAGAGGTGCCGCCTGCGCTCGAGGACCCCGATTGAGCGGAGCACCAGCCTCTTCTCTGGGACTGGTGACCCACCTCGGCCGTCTGCTTTCCACCCGTAGGAGACCTTCGAAGGAAGTCCGCCTACGTCACCTTATGGCTTGACGGGCTCGACTTTCACGACGCCGGGGTGCTTTCGAAGGCGATCGGCGATCTCGTTGACCGAGGTGCGCGACAATCTCACGAACGAGATGCTGACCTCATCCATCTCCGGGTCCTCCTCGCTCTGCCGCACGATGAACTGGCGCACCCGCGACGAGCGGGGTCCGGCAACCTCTTGCAGCGCATCGATCGACAACGAGCCGCGTCGTGCTGTGAGGGTGATGGGTAGGGTCTGGAGGCGATCACGGTATCGCTCCTCAAGCGGCTTCACGCCCGCGAGAATGACAAGCACGATGACGGTCGTGGCGACGCCAGCCACGTAGAGGCCGCCGCCGATCGCCAAACCGATCCCGCCGATCGCCCAGAGGCTCGCGGCCGTGGTGAGGCCCTTCACCACCTCGCCGCGCAACAGGATGGTGCCCGCGCCGATGAAGCCGATGCCGGACACGACCTGCGCGGCGACGCGTGAAGGATCGAGCACGACGCCTTTCTGGCCGAGCACGTCGTTGAACCCGAAGGCCGACACCAGCATGATGAGGCAGGCACCGACGCACACGAGCATGTGCGTGCGGATGCCCGCGGCCCAGAGCAACCGCTCGCGCTCGAACCCGACCGCGCTGCCGAGCACGGCCGCGAGGGAGAGCCGTAGGATCAACTCGCCATTGCCCAGCATGGAAGGAGGCTCCTCATCTTTGTAGGTAAGCTCATTTCCAACGTGGCCTTGCCACCTCACATCCGGACCGATGGCAAAGAGCAAACGCGTCGCGCACCTTGTGCAGGTTGTCAGCAGGATCAATGGCTCGTCTGATAATGGCGAGCGCACGTTCTACGCGGTCCTGACGGCGAACGCTGATGACGCGCTCCGACAGGTGCAGGAGTTGTGCGGAGAGGGGGAGGAGGCCAGTCTTGCTCATGGCTTCCTCTCTGCTGCTACGGCTCGCGCACTGCGTCTAATATCTGACGAGCCGCATCGACTGTAGTGTATCAGTTCTCGGTCTTAGGCACGGACTTCGTGATGCGACCTGTCTTGGCATCCGCGTGGAACTCGACGATGCGGCCATCCTTGACGGCCTCGCCTTCCCAATGACCGTCGTCGGCTCCGACTACGATGGCGCTGTAGCCCTCGCTCTCCATGTGCTTCTTCAAGTCCGCCTTGGTCATCCAGTCCGCGCCGGGCTGGTCCTTGGCGAGGGCAGCGCCGCTGAAAAAGAGGCTGGCGACCAGGGCGAGAGCAAGGGATCGGTTCATCATCGTCTCCCGGCTGGGATTGATGATGGCGAAACGCACCAAGGGGCAGGCTTGTTTCGCTGGGTCAGATGCTGGTCCGCTTTCCACCCTGAGCGGACCGCAGCGTGGCGCTCCGAGGTCTGTTCGTTATTCCGGCCGTCCATAGGGGCATACCGCAGCGGACACCGCCTCAGTCGTCCGAAACGCCGTCCGTTAGGGTTGCTTTCGATCAACGGACATGTTTATATACGGACATTACCCCAGCGGACGGTTTCGCTTGATGTCCATGACTTTCTTCTACGCCCGCGTCTCCACCACGGACCAGACGGCCGCTCACCAGCGCATCCAGGCAGAGAAGGCGGGTTTCACGATCAACGAGGTGGTCGCGGACGAAGGCGTGAGCGGCGTCAGCACCAAGCTCGCCGATCGGCCGGGCGGGAGCCGGCTGCTCGGCAAGCTCCGCGAGGGTGACACCCTCGTGGTCCGGTGGGTCGACCGGCTCGGCCGCGACTACCAGGATGTGACGGACACCATCCAAGCTCTAATGAACCGTCGCATCGTCGTCCGCACCGTCATCAACGGGCTAGTGTTCGACGGCGCCGCCGCGGACCCGATGCAGCGGGCCGTGCGGGACGCCCTCATCTCGTTCATGGCCGCGACGGCGCAGGCGCAGGCAGAGGCGTCGAAGGAAGCCCAGCGCGCCGGTATCGCCCACGCCAAGGGCCGGGACGACGCCTACCGGGGCCGTAAGCCGTCCTACAGCCGCGCCCAGCTCGAAGCCGTGCGCGCACAGCTCGCCCAGGGCGCCAGCGTCTCCGCCATCGCCAGGGACACCGGCCTGTCGAGGCAGACCGTCTACCGCATCCAAGAGGATCCCGCCGAAGCCGAAGCCGCCCTGGCCCGGTGGAGTGCATGACCATGAAGGACAACGCCACCATGTCGAACGCCGCGGCCGGCAAGCGCCGCTACATCAAGCTCTCCGAGGATCGGTGGGTCGAGGTCGAGGCGCTGTGGTCGGCCGGAGCCGCGACGCTGGCAGAACTGTCGCAGCGTTTCGGCGTCACCGAGCGCACCCTTCAGGCGCGGTTCGCACGCCGCGGCATTGAGAAGGGCGCCAGCGCCAAGGCCCTCGCCATCGAGGTCACCGCCCGCGTCCAGGCCGAGCGGGCTGCCGACGTGGAAGACCTGACCACGAAGGCACGGCAGATCGGGGACGCAACCTTCGCTGCGGCCGAGAAGGTCGAGCGGATGATCGTCGTGAGCATCGATGCGGCTGCCGCTGATCCAGGCCAGATCTACGCCGCCGCTGCGAAGGTGAAGATGCTGACCAACGCCGCGGCTGCCCTTGAACGCCTCCACGCCTTGAAGAGGAAGTCGCTCGGCATCAACGACGATGACATGAGCAATGCCGATCTGCCGGTCTTGGTCATTCAAGACCTGTCAAAGGCCGCCATCGAGAGGATCCAGCGGGGGCACGACACCGACGATGCGGACTTCGCAGATACCGATGAGAACGACGTGATTGTTGAGGAGAAGTGAATGCACCCCATTGCGCGCTCGAGATCTGCTCCACGAAATCGTGCCATCGTGCTTTAGCGAAAGGCCGAAGTCCTAGAAAAAACGGCCCTTTTGCGAAGGGGGACAGCACTGTGGCCGGACCGATTTTTCGACCACGAAATTTAACTACGGCATGGATTTTCACTCCGATAAGAAAAAGGGGGAGCTAGGAACCCCCCTTTAGTAGATCAGTATCACAGGTCTGATCAGGCTATGTCGTTCTCTTTCGGGTTGAACGGCTTCCCAGCTTCATTACCCGGTGATTGTGCGTCTGGATTGAGGCGCCCGTCGACTAGGTCATTGTTCTCCGTAGTGCCGTCCACCTCGTGGCCTTGTACACGAGACCCACTCCTTTCGACCACAGGGCCGGCATTGCCCATGTCATTGCCACGCTTGGTAGTCCCAGTCCTTTCGACGATGGGGCCAGCGTTACCCATGTCGCCGCCGCGCTGGGTGGTCCCGGTCCTCTCGATCGTCGGGCGTGCGTTGCCCACGTCGATGCCGCTGGTGTGATGGCGCTCCTGGGTATCCTTGTTCTCGGCGTCGGTTATGGTGATCTCCTCAAGGCAGGAGAAACCATCTCCGAGCCCAAGAAGATCCGTCTCGGCCGGTAGCCTTTATGTGCCGCTACCCGCAGGCCTGAGTGGAGAAGCACCTCAGGTAACCGACACCTTCGTCGCCTGCGGCATCCCACCACACCCCAGATTGAGCGCATGCCGTCCCCTCGGCGCTATGAGGGCTGCATCGACATGAGGTTCTGGAAAGTCGAAGGGTGAGGCCCCGGCATCCGCGCCGGGGCCTTTATGCTTTCCCTTGTCTATGCGCCGCCGCGAGGCGCCCGCGAGACCTTCCGAGGACTTCCGGAAGGGGCTGATTTCGGTTCCACAAGGCCGCTTACGTGTCGCGTTAGAGGTTGTGCGAGAAGCTCGCGTGCAATACAATTGCCTTAGGCTTACCCTTGGCAATTGGATTGCTTGATGACCTCCCTCGAAATCACCACCATCTCGTCCCCGGCTTCCACGATCACGCTCCCGGCCGAGCGCCTCGAGCAGCTTCGCATGATCGCTGCTAGGCGCGGCGTGACGCTCGTCGGTCTCCTCGAGTCCGTGATCGCCGAGGCGATCGACTACGACGAGATCCCCGACACGCTGCCGACCTTCGACGTGCACGCCCATGACGATCACGTCGTCATCGACATGCGTGGGTGGGTGCTTCCCATGTTGCGCCGCGAGCAGGCCATCATGGTCGCCCACGGGCTCGAGGCCGCGGCCGGGAAGACGCCGCTCGTGCTCGATACGGGCGTGATGATGCCGGTCGGCCGCGTCGTGGGCTTCGCCATCCGCGAGGGCGACGCCCTGCACGAGCTCACCTTCGGCCGGCACGGTCGCGGCGTTTCTATCGGCTTCCGCAACAAGATCACGGGCGAGGCGACGAAGACCGCCCTCTCGCCGAGCATCGCCGTCGACCTCGCCCGGATCATCCGCAACCAGGCCGCCACGATGATCGTGCGGCCGTCCGACCTTGAGCAGGAGCTCGAGGCCGGCGCCGTCCACTCCTAACACGAAAAGGCCGCCGCGGTCGGGACACCGCGGCGGCTCGTCAACATTGATGGAGTGGCTCTATGAATAGCGATTGCTATGAATATTCACAAAGTGAATTTCTTGCCGCATCGGCTGAGCGGCTGTGGTTGCAGGAGACTTTTGCCGAGCTCGACGCCGTCATGGTCGAGCCGGCGCACCGCGATGTGCCAGCCGCCCCCGCGCCGGTTGTGTCGGACCTGCCGCCGGAGGTGCTGCGTATGACACTCGAGCACGGCCGAGCCTGGCAGCAACGGTTTGAGGAGGAGAAGGAGCGGAAGGCGCGCGAGCGGAAGCGTGACCGTGCCGAGGCCGAGCGGAGAAGAGAGGCGAAGAAGGAAGAGGCTCGCGAGCGCACCAAGGCGCGCAAGCGCTTGGAAAAGCGGACGCAGCGGGAGCGGGAGCGCGCCGCCCGCGTGGAGGCACAGCGCGCCGCTCGCGCAGATGTGCCCGCGATCCTCGCCAGGCTCGACGTGCCTCAGGTCGATGAGGCGCAGCTTGCCCGCGAGGCCGCAGTCCTCGAGACCTTTCTCGCGAGGCCGGGGCGTCGTCAGGGTGCGCTGAAGGGCAAGAACGGCGCGACGCTGAACGACCTGATGGAGACGCGGCGCCTCTACCTGGCCGCCTTCGCGATCGGCAATCCGGGCTACGGCGAGCTCGCGAAGCTGTTCTCGGCGAAGACCGGCCGGTCGTGGAGTCGGGACCAGGCGCGGCGGCGTGTGCAGTTGTTCCGGCAGCTCGAGGCGCCGGGCAGCCCGTGGACGTGCGGTGACAAGTAGGTATGCGGGTCTTTGGCAACCCGCGGACGTGGGCCAGTGACAGGCGGGTGTGCGGGTCTTGCCGGTGTGTGGGTCTTAGAGCCGAGCCGGGAAAAGCCGAGGCCGGAGCGTGGTTTAGAATGGAAATGACCAACCCACGGCCGGAGGGCTTCGGCCAAAGACCCGCACATCTGCCTGTCACCGCTGAGCTATATATAGAGAGATATAGTTTCTCTTCCTTCTCTCTTAGACATGGCTCGGCGGCGACAGGTAGGTGTGCGGGTCTTTCTCCCCACCTCCCGGCACAGGGTTCCCAGTTCCGAAGTTGGGAACGCCCCGGCCATGTGCTGCCCGGGTTTTCCTCGAGGGAACCCAGAGACCGCGTAGGAGACCCGCTGGGACTCGTGCGGCCTCTGCCATCTGAGTTTCTATCCTAGCGCCCGCCGGTGACGGTCGTGTCCCTTGGAGTGGTGTAGCTGGCCGAGAGCGGGAGAGCCCGCCTGCGCGCCCTCCACAGCGCTGTAGCAGGCGGGATCTCACGCGGGGGTGGCCATCGGCGGTGACGGGTTAGGATCGGGTTGCGAGCACCAACCCCGAACCCGGGAGACCCCCGATGACCGATGCCGTTATGAGCCTGCGGGCGCTGGCTGAGAAGAGCGCCGACGCGGACGTGCTGCGCGAGATGATCGGCTTTGCCGCGCAGCGTCTGATGGAACTGGAGGTGGCCGGTCTGACCGGTGCCGCCCACGGCGAGAAGACCCCGGAGCGCTTGGCGCAGCGCAACGGCTATCGTGACAGAGACTGGCAGACACGGGCCGGCACGGTCGAGCTGCGCATCCCGAAGCTGCGGACGGGCAGCTACTTCCCCAGTTTCCTGGAGCCCCGGCGCATGACCGAGAAGGCGCTCACGGCCGTGATCCAGGAGGCCTACATCCAGGGCATCTCGACCCGCGCGGTCGACAATCTGGTCCAGGCGATGGGCGGGACGGGCATCTCCCACAGCCAGGTCAGCCGGCTGTGCCAGGAGATCGACGAACGGGTGAACGCCTTCCTGGAGCGGCCGATCGAGGGCGAGTGGCCCTATCTGTGGATCGACGCCACTTACGTGAAGGTGCGCCAGGACCACCGCATCGTCTCGGTGGCGGTGATCGTAGCGGTCGGCGTCAACGCGGACGGACGGCGCGAGGTGCTGGGCCTCGACATCGGCCCGTCCGAAGCCGAGACCTTCTGGACCGAGTTCCTGCGTAAGCTGGCCCGGCGCGGTCTGCGCGGGGTCAAGCTGGTGATCTCGGACGCCCACGAGGGCATCAAGGCGTCCGTCGCCAAGGTGATGACCGCCTCCTGGCAGCGGTGCCGGGTGCACTTCATGCGCAGCGTTCTGGCCCATGCGGGTCGCTCGGGCCGGCGCGTCGTCTCGGCCTTCATCGCCACCGCCTTCGCCCAGGAGGACGCCGAGGCCGCCCGCCAGCAATGGCGGCGGGTGGCTGACCAACTCCGCCCCAAGGTCCCGAAGCTGGCCGCCCTGATGGACGCGGCCGAGACCGACGTCCTGGCCTACATGGGCTTCCCGGCCGCCCATCGCGCCAAGCTGCACTCGACCAACCCGCTCGAGCGCCTCAACGGCGAGATCAAGCGCCGCACCGAGGTCGTCGGCATCTTCCCCGACGAGCGCTCGATCCGCCGCTTGGTCGGCGCGATCTTGCTCGAGCAAAACGACGAATGGGCCGTGCAACGCTGCCGCTACATGACCCTGGAAAGCATCGCCCCAATCGGCGATGATCCCCTCGTCAGCCTGCCAACCTTGGCCGTCTGACCAGTCCGGCCCGGCCGGTCATCGTGGTGGACCACACTCAGCTACACCACGTCCTGGGACACGATCGCTGGTGACCCCTTTGAGGCGATCTAAAGGGCATCCCGTGGCTTACGCCCACCTGTCGAGATGCCGACACTGCCGGTCGCCGGCCGAGCCGGTTAGCGCAGCTCCTGCGATTTCCCCAATCTTTCTGCGATTTTCTGCGCGCAAATCCTCAGTGAGTTCGGCATCTGGAATGGGCCTACTCACTCAGGAAGCCCGATGGCTCACCACTTCTTGAGCTGCGGAACCTCGCTGTCTCATCAGAGGCGCGGGCAAGACGCCTCAAACAGCGCGCACTGAAAAGTTTTTGCTCGCAGCTGCCCGCATACCCGCCGAGCAAACGCTATAACTAAGGCAGAGTTGATGACCGGCAGGGTCGTCGGCAAAAATTGGGGACTTGATATGAACATCATCCATTTCGCCAGATATAAGAAGAATATTTCCGATAAAAAGGGAGCGGCAAAATTCACTTACGGCTCAAATGTCAGACCTCTTCCGCCGCTTAAATTCGATGGTGAGGCTTTAATTAGAGATATTAGAGATATATTTGGATCTAAATCAAATATGTTTGAGCATGACGCGGATTATAAATTCCTTGATGAGAAAATTTGAAAGCCCATAATCAATATTATCATGTCGAATTATTCGACATGACGTTATATATGTAAGTCAGCGGATTTTTTGCGCTGGCACACGCTCTAAGATTGCTTCTGGCGCTGGATCGAGAAGAACGTGTTCGAGATCCTGATGCGGGCTCCGGTCCGCCGCTAGTGTCGCCGCTGTGGTCACTGCTCGCAGCCGCGACTAGCAATCGCGGTGATGCGCACGGCGCCGATCGCGGTCGATGCGGCCTGGACGACGGGGACCAGGAAGCCGCTGGCCACGGCCCGCAGCTCGGCGCCCAGGCTGCCCGGCCGCAGCTTGGCGTCCTCGCCGTCCAGGTCGTGCCAATCGTGGCCTGAGACCGCCTGCAGTCAGCGCTGAATGAGCAACGCGCGCGGGGACCGCCCTCAGCGCGTTCGCACCCGGCCCTGATCAAACGCTTGCTCAAAGGCGAGGTCTCCGAACACAAACTGACCGCGTTGGCCGTTGCTGAGCGCCACGATGGCCGATCCGGTCATGAAGCCAGCCTGCCGCGTCACGATCGCCTCACCCCGCACCCGGGCGCCGCACGTCACCGGGATCACGATCGTGGGATTGGGATCACGCACCGACCACGAGCCGGTGCAGCGGATCGACCCCGGAAACGCCACCCAGAACTCGCCGACGCCGTTGTTGTAACCCGTGGCCTGCCCGGCCGCGGCTTTGCCGTTCGTGAGCTGCCCGGTGATCGGGATGGCGAAGATCGGTGCCGGCTGGGCGTTCGCCGCGCCGGCAAGCAGCGCAGGCAAGAGATTGAGGAGTGCGAGCTTCTTCATCTGGCGCGGGTAGCGAGCGGCGTTCAGGTTGTCACCGCAGCGACAGGAAAATCCTGTGAGCTGCCCGCGTGCCAAGCTGTGGGTATGGGTAGATCGTCCACCGCCGTCGTGATGTCGGCTTTGGGAGCGAGGAGAGCAGCGAGCACCCGCGGCCCGGTCTCCGCATAGTCAGCCCTGAAAGGTTCGGGAACCGCGCGCAGTAGCCGATCCGCATCGCGCTCCGGAGCAGGATCAAACACATGGGGAATGATGCCGTAACAGTAGGGGCAAAGAGGCCGTTGTGCTCCGGCCGTGGCACACGCCTGACTGTTACGACTGGGCGTCTCCAGAATCTCGCTAATCTGGCTTAAGTGCTTGATTCTTGTGAACAAAGCGCAAAGTGGCTGGGGCGCCAGGATTCGAACCTGGGAATGGCGGTACCAAAAACCGCTGCCTTACCGCTTGGCGACGCCCCAACGCGCGGCTGGCGCTTCCATAGCCGGGTGGGGCGATGCTGGCAACCGGGGCATTGCGTGTGCGGGGCACGGCCGGTTGTTGGAGGGGCTTTCGGGCTCGTGTATGCCGGGCCCTGCGAACGGTGCGGAACGCCGCAACCGTCAACGACCGAACGGCGCGAAGCGCCGCAACGACCACCGACAAGGGGAGGAGAGGGCCGATGAGCACGCAGAAGGTCGCGCTGGTGACCGGGGCTGGTTCGGGAGTGGGCCGCGCGGTGGCGCTCGGGCTGGCGGAGGCCGGCTACGACGTGGTCCTGTCGGGGCGCCGTCCCGAGCCGCTGCAGGCGGTCGCCGCCGAGATCGAGGCCAAGGGCCGGCGCGCGCTCGCGCAGCCGACCGATATCGGCGACGAGGCCTCGGTGGGCGCGCTGTTCGCCCGCGTCGAGGAGACGTTCGGCCGCCTCGACGTGCTGTTCAACAATGCCGGCATCGGCGCGCCGCCGGTCGAGCTCGACGAACTGCCCGTCGCGACCTGGAAGGCGGTGGTCGACACCAACCTCACCGGTGCCTTCCTGTGCACCCAGGGCGCGTTCCGGCTGATGAAGAAGCAGCAGCCGCGCGGCGGGCGCATCATCAACAACGGCTCGATCTCGGCCCACGTGCCGCGGCCGTTCTCGGCGCCCTACACCGCCACCAAGCACGCGATCACGGGTCTCACCCGCTCGACCTCTCTCGACGGGCGCGCCCACGACATCGCCTGCGGCCAGGTCGACATCGGCAACGCCGCCACCGACATGACCGTGCGCATGCAGGCCGGCGTGCCCCAGCCCGACGGCTCGACCCGCCCCGAGCCGACCATGGACGCCAAGCACGTCGCCGACGCGGTGGTCTACATGGCGAGCCTGCCGCTCGACGCCAACGTGCAGTTCATGACCGTGATGGCGACCAAGATGCCGTTCATCGGCCGCGGCTGACGCGGGCAGGGGCTCCCTCGGGACGCCCGGGGCCTCTGGCCCTCCGGCGCCGGCTTGGGGTAGAGAGGCGGCGTGGGCGCTGACGCGGCGCCCGCGCCTCCCCATATCGGGGATTCATCTCCTCACCGACGACCGGGCCCGACGGACCCGAGACGGCAAACCCGGGTCCGGGCCAGACACCTCCCATGCTGATGCAGACAGACGCCCCGCGCGCCCCCGCCGATCCGGTCGCCCGGCGCCGCACCTTCGCGATCATCTCGCACCCGGATGCCGGCAAGACCACGCTGACCGAGAAGCTGCTCCTGTTCGGCGGCGCGATCCAGCTCGCCGGCGAGGTCAAGGCCAAGCGCAACCGCGTCTCGACCCGCTCGGACTGGATGGGCATCGAGAAGGAGCGCGGCATCTCGGTCGTCACCTCGGTGATGACCTTCGAGTACGGCGACTGCGTCTTCAACCTGCTCGACACGCCGGGCCACGAGGACTTCTCGGAGGACACCTACCGGACGCTGACCGCGGTCGATTCCGCCGTGATGGTGATCGATGCGGCGAAGGGCATCGAGGCGCGCACCCGCAAGCTGTTCGAGGTCTGCCGCCTGCGCGACATCCCGATCGTCACCTTCGTCAACAAGCTCGACCGGGAGGCCCGCGATCCCTTCGACCTCCTCGACGAGATCGAGAAGACGCTCGCCCTCGACGTGGCGCCGGTCACCTGGCCGATCGGGCGCGGCCGGAGCTTTGCCGGCACCTACGACCTGCTGCGCCGCCGGGTGCGCCGGCTCGACGCGGCGGACGATGCCGGCACGGTGCCGGTCTCGGGGCTCGACGACCCGCTCTTCGACACCCTGCTGCCGGAGGCCAATGAGGCCGCGACCTGGCGCGAGGAGGCGGAGCTTGCGGAAGGCGGCTGCAAGCCGTTCGACCTCGACGCGTTCCGCGAGGGCCACCTGACCCCGGTCTTCTTCGGCTCTGCGCTGCGCAATTTCGGCGTGCGCGACCTGATCGACGGGCTCGCCGAGGTGGCGCCGCCGCCGCGCGGCCAGGACGCCGACACCCGCGCCGTCTCGCCGACCGAGCCGAAGATGACCGGCTTCGTGTTCAAGATCCAGGCGAACATGGACCCGAACCACCGGGACCGCATCGCCTTCATGCGGGTCTGCTCCGGCAAGCTCAGCCGCGGCATGAAGGCGCGGCTGGTGCGCACCGGCAAGCCGATCTCACTGTCCTCGCCGCAATTCTTCTTCGCCCAGGACCGGGCCATCGCCGACGAGGCCTATGCGGGCGACGTCGTCGGCATCCCCAACCACGGGACCCTGCGCATCGGCGACACGCTGACCGAGGGCGAGGAGCTGGTCTTTCGCGGCGTGCCGAGCTTCGCCCCCGAGCTCCTGCGCCGGATCAAGCTCACCGACGCGATGAAGGCCAAGAAGCTGCGCGAGGCGCTGCAGCAGATGGCCGAGGAAGGGGTGGTGCAGCTCTTCCTGCCGCAGGACGGCTCGAGCGCGATCGTCGGCGTCGTCGGTGCGCTGCAGCTCGACGTGCTCAAGGAGCGGCTCCAGGCCGAGTACGGCCTGCCGATCGACTACGAGCCGACCCGCTTCACCATCTGCCGCTGGATCGAGTCGGAGGATCAGGCCGAGCTCGACAAGTTCGTCGGCTCGCACGGCTCGTCGATGGCGAGCGACCTCGACGGGGCGCCGGTCTTCATGGCGACCACCGGATTCTCGCTGCGCTACGAGGAGGAGCGGGCGCCGGCGATCCGCTTCACCGACGTCAAGGACTACCAGAAGCGGCGGGCCTGAGGCCCGCCCGGTCCCGCCCCGTGACGGGGCGGCGCCGGTTGCCTAGAGCTTGCCGAGCAGCGGGAAGTCGACGTTGAGGCTCGAGATCGGGCCCACCGGCGTCTCGCGCTTGCGCGGCCGGCCGTTGAGCACCTGCTTCAGCTTCGTCTTCAGGAGCGACAGGTCGAACGGCTTGAGGATGAAGGCGTCGGCCCCGGCGAGGTGGGCGACGTTGATGTCCTCGAAGCTGAACGACGTCTCGGTAAGAATGAACGGCATGTTCATCAGCTGGTCGTCGGCCCGGATCTCGCGCAGGAGCTGGATCCCGTCCATCGGCTCCATTTCGAGGTCGGAGATCACCAGCCCGTAGCGCTTGACGCGCAACTGCTCGAGCGCCTGCGTCCCGTCGACCACGCCGTCGACATCAGGGAAGCCGAGGCGGCTCATCAGCTCGGTCACCAGGCGGACGAGTTTGACCTGGTCGTCGACGATCAGGATCGGAGGTGCTTCGCTCATCGGAACCAGCCAGCGGAATGAGGTTTCATGACGGATCACCGGGGGTTCCCGGCGGCCCCCGAACAGGCGCCTCGCGAAAATCGGTAGCCGGCTTCGCGACAGCCTGCGACGAAACGAGAAGCTGAGCGGACGGCGCGTGAGGCGTCCCCTGCGGGGCTGCCGATGCGGGCCGCTCAGACGAACAGATGGTCGATCCCCTGCTTGGCCATGGTGTCGGCCTGGAGGGCCTGGGCGAGGGCGTGGATCGTGCTCGCCTTCGGGGTACCGCGCTGGAGCATCGGCGCCAGGTTGGCCTTCTGGAACAGGGCGTCGTTGGCCGGC
Organism: Methylobacterium sp. 174MFSha1.1; assembly: GCF_900116815.1. Classification (NCBI taxonomy): domain Bacteria; kingdom Pseudomonadati; phylum Pseudomonadota; class Alphaproteobacteria; order Hyphomicrobiales; family Methylobacteriaceae; genus Methylobacterium; species Methylobacterium sp. 174MFSha1.1. The sequence continues at coordinate 52,120 of NZ_FPCB01000007.1, forward strand.
GTGCGCAGCACGTAGGCGAACGAGGTCACGAACTCGCGCTTGGCGATCTCGCGCCACTCGACGATGTGCACGTCGCGGTGGCGGATATCGCCGCCGATCCGCTGGAACGTCTCCTGCACCGACATCCGCTCCCCTTCGAGGATCTGGATGAAGTAGCCCTGATCGACGATCAGGATGCTGGTGATGACCGAGAACTCGTTCTTCTTCTGCGCGTGCCGGGCGATGTCGTTGACCTGGCGCGCGCGCTCGCGCGGCTCGGCGGAGAGCTGGGCGCGCGAGAAGTAGATCAGGTGAATGAGGCTGCTTCGCTTGCTCGTGCGCATGTCCCTGGTCCCATCGCGGTCCAGAAGGGCAGCTAAGGGCAAGAGCTTCAACAGCGCGTAAACACGACCCCTCGCATCCCACGGCAGATTTTGCCGCAGGTGACCGGACGCACCCGGCGGGTTTTGCCGCGCGGGGGCCATAGCTTCCAGCAAAATCAAGGACTTGAGCCTTGGCACACGGCTTGCGGACCCTCCCTCCGAGTGATCCTGACGGGATTTTCGGAGAGCTGGGGAAGATGGACGTTTTCAGCGCGCTGCAGACCTCGGTCTCGGGCCTCAAGGCCCAGGCCTTCAGCCTCGAGAACATCTCGGGCAACATCGCGAACTCGCAGACCGTCGGCTACAAGCGGATCGACACCGACTTCGTCGACATGCTGACCGAGCAGCCGGCCAGGCAGCAGGCCGCCGGCGGCGTCGCCGCCTTCTCGCAGCTGACCAACAGCCTGCAGGGCGGCGTGGCGGCCACCGGCGTCTCCACCAACATGGCGCTCAGCGGCGACGGCTTCTTCACGGTGCAGACCGCCGGGAGCAACGGCGGCGGCACGCCGACCTTCTCGGGCACCAACCTCTACACCCGCCGCGGCGACTTCTCGGTCGACCGCGACGGCTACCTCGTCAACGGCGCCGGCGCCTATCTCACCGGCCAGAGCCTCGACCCGGCGACCGGGCAATCGACCGGCACCGGGCCGATCAAGGTCTCCGACGCGACCCTGGCGGCCAAGCCGACGACGAGCATCGCCTACGCGGCGAACCTGCCGAGCAATCCGACCACCACCTCGGGCTCCTCGCTCCTCGCCACGCTGCCCGGCGGCGATCCCCGGGTGCTCTCGGGCACCGCGACGACGCCCCCGACGATCGCGGCGTCCGACTCGGCCGGCTTCGTCAATTCCAGCGTCGCGGGCGGCGAGCTCACGGCCTATTCGGGCACCGGCACCCCGGTGAGCGTGCAGATGCGCTGGGCCAAGGTCGCGAATGCCGACGCGACGGCCGGCACCGGCGACACCTGGAACCTGTACTACGCCAACCAGACCGCCACCGGCACCAATGCCGGAACCTGGCAGAACGTCGGCACCGCCTTCACCTTCAACGGCAGCGGCCAGCTCACCGCGCCGACCGGCACCAGCCTCAGCATCCCCGACGTGACGGTGAACGGGACCAATCTCGGGGCGGTGGCGCTGAACTTCGGCGCCGGCGGCCTGACCCAGTACGGCTCGTCGACCGGCCAGGTCACCACCAACACCCTGCAGCAGAACGGGTACGCCGCCGGCACCCTCAACTCGCTCGCGGTGACGAGCGACGGCAAGCTCACCGGCACCTATTCCAACGGCAGCAACGTGGCGCTGGCGCAGGTCGGGGTGGCGCGGTTCAACGCGCCCAACGCCCTCAAGGCGGTCTCGGGCGGCAACTACGCCCAGACGGCGGAATCCGGCGAGCCGCTGACCGGGCTGTCCGGCACCACGATCATCGGCGGCAACGTCGAGCAGTCGAACACCGACACGGCCGGCGAGTTCTCCAAGCTCATCGTCACCCAGCAGGCCTACTCGGCCAACACCCGGGTGATGTCGACCGCCCAGCAGATGATGTCCGACCTGATCAACGTCATCCGCTAGGGCAGTATCCCATCGCGCGGCCTTCGGGCCATGCTCAAGTTTATCGGTTTCGCTGCTTCGATTGCAACGGACCGTTAGCAACTTCGGTGAATACTACAAAAGGTAGGTTTCGCGAAGTGAGATCGTCGGGTTCGCGGCAAAAGGCTGCGGCACGACAGCAATCCGGGCGGAAGCGCATCGGCGTGCCGATGCGGATCCGCCTCGCGGCGGGCCCTCGTGCTCCGCCGCCCCGGACCCGTTCGGCCGCAAAAGGCGGCCCGGCCGGTTCCGGCCCGCCCGCGAGATGCCGGCCCGCGCGAGCCAGCCCCAAAACGGGGTGCGGCGGCGCGACCCGGCTCTCACCTCCCCACCCGGGATATCGACCGATGTCGCTCAACGCCCTCAACACCTCGACCGCCGGACTGCAGGTGACGCAGGCGGCGATCGGCCTCGTGTCGCAGAACGTCGCCAATTCCGGCACCGCCGGCTACGTCAAGCGCGTCCTCACCCCCGTCTCGACGCTCGGCAATTCCGGCGTCGCCACCGGCACGATCAGCCGCACCCTCGACGCGGTCTCGCTCAAGCAATTGCGGCTCGAGACCGCGGGGGCGTCCTATACCGGGCTGTCGGCCAAGGTGCAGGGCCAGCTGGACGCGCTCTACGGCACCCCGGGCAGCAGCTCCGCCCTCGACGGGGTGATGAACAGCTTCACGCAGTCGCTCCAGGCGCTGACGAGCGACCCGACCTCCGCCGCCTCGCGGGCGACCGCCGTGAGCGGCGCCAGGACCCTCGCCACCACGATCTCCGGGATCGCGCAGGGCGTGCAGGACCTGCGCACCGGCCTCGAATCGCAGCTCGGCGGCGACGTCGCCGCGGCGAGCGCGCTCCTGTCCAAGGTCGCCGGCCTCAACGGCAAGATCGCCGGCGCCTCGACGAGCGACCCCGGCACCGCCGACCTCCTCGACCAGCGCGACCAGGCGATCAACACGCTGTCGCAGTATCTCGACGTGCAGGTCAGCGACCAGCGCGACGGCTCGGTCACCCTGCTCACCGCCTCGGGCGCGACGCTCGTCGACCACACGGCCGCGGCGAGCCTGTCCTTCGACGGCCGCGGGACGTTGAGCGCCGAGGCACAGTACTCGGCCGATGCCAGCACCCGCGGCGTCGGCACCGTGACGGCGACGACGCCGGCGGGTGCCACGATCGACCTCGTCGCCACCGGGGCGATCCGCTCCGGCTCGATCGCCGCCGCGGTCTCGCTGCGCGACGACACCCTGGTCCAGGCGCAGCGCCAGCTCGACGACCTCGCCTCCGGCCTGTCGCGGGGGCTAAGCGACCGCACGGCGACCGGAACCGCCGTGTCCGACAACGGGCTCACCGGCTTCGACATCGATCTCACCGGGCTCCAGGCCGGCAACGCCGTGACGCTCGGCGTGCGCAACGCCGCGGGCGTCGGCCGCAACCTGATCCTGATGCCGACGAACGGCGCGGCGCCCGATCCCATCGACCCTGCGCTCACCGACGACCCGACGGCGCTGGTGGTGCCGGTCGACATCTCGGGCGGGTCCTCGACCTTCGCCGACAAGATCGGCGCGGTGCTCGGCACCGGCTTCACCGTCTCGGCCACGCCCGGGGGTGCCGCCGGCGCGGTGCGGATCCTGTCGGATCCGGCGAGCCTCGCGCTCACCGGTGCCGGCGCCTCGGTGACGGTGCCGACGAGCGCGTCCGACACGAAGACCGGCAGCAGCCAGTTCGCGCTGTTCGTCGATGCCGGGGTCGGCAACGGCGTGTTCACCGGCTCGTTCGAGGGCGGCTCGCACCTCACGGGCTTCGCCCAGCGCCTCGCGGTCAACCCGGCGGTCGCCGCCGATTCCTCCACCCTGGTGGATTACTCCGGCACCACCGCCTCGGGCGATACTGCTCGGCCGCAGGCCCTCGTCGACGCGCTGACGAGCGGCACCCGGACCTTCTCGGCGGGAAGCGGCATCGGCGGCGTCAGCGCCCCGCGCGTCGCCACGGTCGTGGGCTTCGCCCAGTCGGTCGTCGACGCCCGCGGCGCGGCCAGCGCCGAGGCGCAGCAGCTCGACGAGGGCCAGCAGATCGCCCTGTCCTCGGCCCAGAGCCGGTTCGGCAAGGAATCCGGCGTCAGCGTGGACGAGGAGATGTCCCGGCTCATCCAGCTCCAGACCGCCTACAGCGCCAATGCCCGGGTGCTGACCGCCGCCCGCGACATGCTCGACACCCTGCTCCGGATCTAGAAAGACCGACCGCGATGACGATCGCCCCCTTCGCGGCCGGCACCGCCGCCGCCGACCTCAACACCCAGCGCCTCGTCGCGATGAAGACGACGCTCGGCACGCTGTCGAACCAGATCGGCAGCGGCCGCACCGCCGAGACCTATGGCGGCCTCGGCACCGGGCGCACCCAGAGCCTGTCGGCCCACGCCCAGATCAGCGCGCTCGACGGCTACATCGTGGCGGCCGGCACCGGCGCGACCCGGGTGGCCCTGGCCTCGGCCAGCGTGCAGCAGATCGCGACCCTCGGTTCCTCGGCCTGGAACAGCCTCGTCAGCGCCCGCACCGGCGCCGGCACCACCGCCCGCTCGACCCTGCAGCAGGACGCGGCGGGCAACCTCGGCGGCGCCCTCGACGCCCTCAACCAGAGCACCGGCGGCCAGTACATCCTGGGCGGCCGGGTCACCGACCGGGCGCCGGTGGAGACAGCCTCCCGCATCCTCGACGGCGATCCGGCGTCGGGCCTCGACGGCGTGCGCACGGTGATCGCCGAGCGCCAGGCCGCCGACCTCGGCGCCGGCACGCCGAAGACCGGGCGGCTCGACCTCTCAGGCACGGGCGCGAGCATGAGCCTGTCGGAGAGCCAGTCTCCCGGCGTGCGGGCGAATTTCGGCTTCACGATCGCCCGAGCCGTCAGCTCGAACCCGGCCGGCCTCGCAGTCGCATTCCAGGCCGGAGCGCCGGCCGCTGCCACGCTGTCCTTCGCCAGCCAGCCCAAGGACGGCGACATCGTGCGGGTGAGCGTCCAGAATACGGACGGCAGCCAAGGCTTCGTCGATCTCACCGCCCGGGCGGCGGGCAGCGGCGGCGACGGCACCTTCACGATCGGGGCCGACGCGGCGGCGAGCGCGCAGAACCTCACCGCGGCTCTGGGGGGCAAGACCGTCACCGGCGTGCAGAGCGCGAACCCGCCGGGCGCGAGCGCGGCCCTGTCCGGCGGCATTCCGGCCTCCGCGACCGTGACGGTCGGGGCGGGGCTCCAGGCCGGCGACAGCGTGCAGATCACCGTGGGCTTGCGCGACGGCACCAGCCAGACGATCAGCCTGACGGCGTCCGCCGACGGCAAGGCCACCGGCTCTTTCGCGATCGGCGCGAGCGCGGACGACACCGCCACCAACCTCAAGGCGGCGCTCGCCACCGCGCTCGACGCCAGCGCCGGGACCGACCTCGCGGCGAGCTCCGCCACGCGGGCGGCGAGCGACTTCTTCGCCGGCTCGTCCTCGCCGGGCTTGAGCCCGCGTCGCGTGGCGACGGACGCATCCGGCAACGCGACCGGCTACGTCGCCGATCCGAGCGGCCGCACCCTGATCTGGTACAAGGGCGACGACACCTCCGCCGATCCGCGCCGGACCGCGACCGTGCCGGTCTCCGGCGACCGGTCGGTGGCGATCGGCGTCCAGGCCAACGAATCGGCCTTCCGCGGCACGCTGAGCGGCCTCGCGGTCCTGGCCACCACGCCGTTCGACGAGACCGACACCGACAACGCCCGCTTCGACGCCTATTCGGGCCGGGTGCAGACCCTGCTCAAGCCCGCCGACGGCCAGCCCTCCGTCCAGGGCATCGCCTCGGAGCTGAGCCTCGCCTCGGCCCAGATCGACACCCAGACGACCCAGAACAAGGCCACCAAGGCCGTGCTGCAGAAGACCGTGGACGGCGTCGAATCGGTCTCGACGGAGGAGGCGGCGACCAAGCTCTTGAGTTTGCAGACGCAGCTGCAGGCGAGCTATCAGGCGACGTCGATGCTGTCGAAGTTGACGCTGACGAGTTATCTGTAGGGTTTCGTGGGGAAGACTATCCCGGTCATCCCGGGGCTCGATGCAGTTGGGAACCGAGATCCATAACCGCTGACGCAGCCTGAAAGGACGGGCAGCGTTCCACTTCATCCTGCACCGTTAGTGGTTATGGATCCCCGGTTCCGCTGCGCGGCCCCGGGATGACACCGAGGGTAGCAGGATCGTCGGGCGAGTCGAACAGACCGTCAGTGAACCATGAATCGCATGGCCGCGATGAGGATGCCGGCGAAGGCCGCGAGCATCGCACCGAGCTTGATCGTCATGCGCTGCTCAAGAAGCTTCATCTCCGACCGGATGGCCGCGAACTCGTTCCTGACATCCTTCTGGTTGGCAGAAGACTCGGCCCGGATGGCCGCGAACTCGTTCCCGACATCCTTCTGGTGAGCTGAGGACTCGGCCCGAATGGCCGCGAACTCGTTCCTGACATCCTTCTGGTGGGCTGAGGACTCGGCCCGGATGGCCGCGAACTCGTTCTTGACATCCTTCTGAAACGCCGAGGCTTCCGCCCGGAGTGCGGCGAATTCCATCTTCATATCCGTCCGGAGCACTGCGATCTCCGACCGAACGGCAGCGAACTCGGCCGCCGTCTCGGATTTCGCCGGGACGTTGTCCTGGACGGCCGAGGAGATCGCCGCGGCCAACCCCTCTGCCTGCTCCGACGAGAAGGCGGCATTCTCGCGCAGGTCGCGAGCGAGCTTCAGTGTGTCGAAGGCGAACATCGGCGACGGCAGCTCCTTCCGCAGAGGATAGGGGGCAGCCGGGGAAAGGGGAAGCGTTGGAGCAGACGGTCAGACGGTCAGACGGCCTCCGGCGACGACGCGGATCCCTCAGCATGCCCACCCTTCACCCGCGCCAGCACCAACTCCGTGAAGATCCGCGGATGCGGCATCTCCGGCGCCGGCTGGCGCACCAGGGTCATTGGCGCGACTGGGGCCGGGCCGCGGATCTCGCGGTAGCGCACGCCCTCGGTCGCGAGACGCGCCATCGAGCGCGGCACGATGGCGAGCGCGATGCCGGTCGCCACGAGGTTGACCACCGAGGCGAGCTGGGGCGCGTTCTGGGCGATGCGGGGCGAGAACCCGACCGCCGCGCAGGCCGCCATGATGCCGTCGTAGAGCGCCCGGCCGTTGCGGCGCGGATAGACGATGAAGCCCTCGTTCGCGAGAGCGGAGAGCTCCACCCCGCCGGTCCCGGCGGCCAGCCGATGCGTCGCCGGCAGGGCCACCACCATCGGCTCGTCGAAGAGGTGGCGGGCCCAGAAATCGTCGACCTCGCCCTCGTCCGGGCGCATGAAGGCGACGTCGACCCGGCCGGCCCGGAAGGCGGCGAGCAGGCTCGCGGTCGTCTCCTCCAGAAGCTCGACCTGCACGTCCGGATAGGCGCTGCGGTAGTCGCGGATCGCCCCGGTCACCAGGGGGTGGAACGAGGCCGAGGAGGTGAAGCCGATGCGGATCTGGCCGACATCGCCGGTGGCGATGCGCCGGGCCCGGATCGTGGCCGCGTCGACCGCGGCGAGCACCGCGCGGGCATCGTCCGCGAAGGCGCGGCCGGGCTCGGTCAGCGCCACCCCGCGCGACAGGCGCTGGAGCAGAACAGTGCCGATCTCGGTCTCGAGGCTCTTGATCTGGTGGCTGAGCGCCGGCTGCGCGATGTTCAGCCGCTCCGCCGCCCGGGTGATGCTGAGATCGTCGGCCACCGCGACGAAGTAGCGAAGATGGCGAAGCTCCATCGCGCCGGTTTCCCCCTGATCCCCGGTTCCCGCCGGTGCCGACGGAGTCATGTCCGTCAGCCCTACGATAGAGGAGATCCGGGGGGACCGCATGGCGCGCGTCGGGAACGGCTTATCCGCGCGGCACGGTGTCCCGCACCGAGGGACGGTCGCCGTGCGCGTCGCGGAAGGCCGCGACCGTGGGGCAGAGGCCGCGCCAGTCGTGGTCGGGGAAGCGGAACACCAGGTAGTCCAAAGCCGTGATCGCGGCGATCGCCGGCAGGTCGAAGCCCTGGCTGCCGTCGAACGCTGCATCGAGGCGCCGCAGCCCCTCCTGCATGGTGCGGTAGCGCTTCCTGCCGACGAGGCCGGTGTCGAAGTCCGGCGCCGACTTGCGCCCGATGATCACCGCCACCGCGGCGTCGAACACCCCGATCGCCACCCCGGCGGCCGAGAGCGCGGCGGGTCCGCCGGCCAGCACGGCCGGCTTCGTGCCGGTCGCGTCGAGATGGCTGAGGATCAGCAGCGCTTCCGTCAGCCGCGCGCCGTCGTCGGTGACCAGCGTCGGCACGCGGCCGGCCGGGTTGGCGTCCAGGAAGGCCGGGTCGTCGGCCCAGGCATCGACGAAGGTGGTGTCGACGGCCTCGTTCAGGCCCTTCTCGATCAGTGCCATGCGGACGATGCGCACGAAGGGCGAGGTCGGGTTGGCGTAGAGCTTCATGATCGCGGATCCGGTCAGCCGGCGGTGGTCAGGGGGCAGCCGCTCTTGTCGGCGGGGGTGAACAGCTTGTCCCCGGGGATCGTTTCGATGACGCGGTAGAGATCGGCCTTGCTCTTCGAGTCTTTCGGGCTCTTCACCTCGACGAGCATCATGTCCATCACCACCCGGCCGTTGGCTTGGATGCGCGGGTTGCCGTAGAAGCCGTCGTCGATCGGCAGCTCCTTCATCGCCTTGTTGACGGCGCCCGCCTCGTCGGTGCCGGCCTTCTCGACGGCTCTGAGATAGTGCCTCACTGAGGAGTAGGCGGCGGCGTGGCCCATGGTCGGCACCACGTTGCCGTTGCGGGCCATCAGGCGCTTGGCCCAGGCGCGGCTCGCCTCGTTGGCATCCCAGTAAAAATTCACCGCCATGCGGATGCCCTGCGCCACGTCGAGGCCGAGCGCCACGGTGTTGTTGGTGAAGACCAGCATCGCCACCACCTTCGAGGTGATGCCGAATTCCCGCGCCTGCTTGATGGTGTTGACGAGGTCCGGCCCGGCATTGGCGAGCCCGATCACGTCGGCGCCGGAGGACTGCGCCTGGATTAGCTGCGAGGAGAGGTCGGTGGCGCCCAGCGGATGGCGGATGTCGCCGACCACCGTGCCGCCCGCGGCCTTCACCGCCTTGCCGGCATCCGCCGCGAGGCCGTGGCCGAAGACGTAGTCGGCGGTGATGAAGTACCACTTCTTGCCGCCGCTCTGCACCACGGCGCCCGCCACCGCGTTGGCGAGCTCGCCGGTCGAGGGCACCCACTGCGTGCCGTAGGGCGAGCAGCCGGGGCCGGAGAATTGCGAGGCGTAGCCGCCGGTCACCATCGTGGTGATCTTGCGCTCCCGGGCGTAGGCCTGCACGCCGAGGCCCACGGAGCTCGCGCCGCCGAGCACGAAGGCGGTGACGCCGCGCTGGTCGACGAGCTGGCGGGCGAGGCCGGAGCCGATATCGGGCTTGTTCTGGTGGTCGACGCCGATCACCTCGATCGGCCGACCCAGCACCTTGCCGCCGAAATCCTCCGCCGCCATCGTGGCGGCGAGCACCATGTTCGGCCCGCCATTGCCGGAATACATCCCCGACAGGTCCTCGATCACGCCGATGCGGAGCGGCGTCTCGGCGGCGATGGCGGGTGCGGTCAGGGCCGTGGCGAACAGGCCGGCGACGGCGAGGCGTCGCGTCAGGGGCGTGCGGAGCATGGGGCGTTTCCTCGGCAATCGCATCGGTCTTCTGGCGCCCGGCGAGGGGTGTCGGAGCGATGCTTGATGATGACCGGTTTATCGCGCCCCGGCGCAGTTGCCGTCCAATAGTTTGCGCATCGCTCCGCCATCGTTTCCCGGTATGGCAGGGCGTGACCTTGCGGACCTTGGCGGTGAGGACTCGGCGGGTGCGGCGCGCCGTCATCGTCGCCGGCTATGGCTGGCGCCCGATCTTTGTATTGGACGGCACGCCCGCCCGCGGGCGACACCGCCGGCACGACCGCGAGGGTTCGCATCGAAGCGCCCCGCACCCCGAGGAGACGCCCGCATGATCACCAGCTTCTACATGCCGACCCGGATCGTCTCAGGGTCCGGCGCGCTCGCCACCATCGGCACGCTCGCCCGCGACCTCGGGATGACGCGGGTGCTGGTCGTGTCCGATCCGGTCATCTCGGCGCAAGCGTTCCACGCCGACGCGCTGGCGGCCCTGGAGGGCGCCGGCCTGAAGGTCGCGCGCTTCGACGAGTGCGGGATCGATGCGCGCTGCTCGCACATCGATGACCAGGGCGAGCGGGTGCGTCGCGAGGGCATCGACGGGGTGGTGTGCATCGGCGGCGGCTCGGTGATGTGCACCGGCAAGGGCATCGCCATCGTGGCGACGAACCATAAACCCATGGCGGAGTGCACCGGCGTCGGCCGGTTCGACCGCAAGGCGCTGCCGATGATCATGGTGCCGACCACCGCCGGCTCCGGCTCGGAAGTGTCGCAATGGACCATTGTCAAGGACGAGGTGCGCCACCTCAAGCTCCTCGGCGGCGGCCCCTTGAGTTTTCCCGACGCGGCGATCCTCGATCCCGTGACCCTGCGCTCGCTGCCGATGCACGTCGCGGCCTTGCCGGCGGTCGACGCGCTGACCCACGGCGTCGAGGCCTATTTGAGCGGCATCGCCTCGCCGCTCACCGACGCGGTGGCGCTCGCCGCCGTGCGGCTCCAGGCCGCCTCCTTGCGCGCCTCGATCAATTCCGACGACGACCGCGCCCGCGAGGACAACCTCGTTGCCTCCTGCATGGCCAACATCGCCTGCGGCAATGCCCGGCTCGGCCACGGCCACGCCCTGTCGCTGCCGCTGGAGGGCCATCTCGACCTGCCCCATCCCTACGGCGTCGGGGTGCTGCTGCCGCACGTCATCGCGTTCAACCTCGCGGTGCTGCCGGCCAAGGTACGCCCCCTCGCCGAGGCCTTGGAGGTAGAGACCACGGGCCTGTCGCGCCAGGAGATGATCGCATCTTGCGCCGACGCGGTGCGGGCGCTCTACGCCGATATCGGCTTCCCGGAGCGCTTCACCCCTGAGCAATTGCCCCGCGACCGGGTCCGCGAGATGGCTTTGCGCGCCGTGCCGGGCCTCTATGCTGGCATTGCCGCCAAGGATTTCAACCCGGCGAGCGCCAACGACCGCACGATCATCGCGAGCCCGGCGGCGCGCAAGATGACGGTGAGGCAGGCGGAGGAGATTTTTGAGCGGTGCGTGGGGTGAGGGCTCGGCTCGCGCTGCGGATCTGAAACCCTCCGCGTCAGCCCGGGTCCGACAGAGCTGTATCCTGGCGGCGGACGAGATGGTTCAAGCTCCCCCTTTCCTGGACGACTGAAGCGACAGCGGAAGGAGATCCGGGATCCATCACAGGACGTGCCGCGAAGCGGCTCTGAATGCTGCACCGTTGCAGACACACGGACGCTTCGCGAGTTCTTGCGCTGGATCCCGGATCTCCTTCCACTTCGTTTCAGTCGTCCGGGAAAGGGGCAGCTTAGACGAAGTGACCGCTCAGCAGTACAGGCACCCGTTTGTGTTGCGTCGGACGATATTCGCGCACCAGGCAGGCTGATGAGTTCCCGCCCCAAGCGTGTCCCCCACGCCCTGGCGCACCATCCCCCGCCATGCTTCTCTCCACCCCGAACGGGAGGTTAGGCCTTGCGCACGACATCGATGATTTTGGCGGTCGCCGCCCTGTTCGCGGCGTCCTCCGCGGCCCTGCCGGCCCACGCGCTCGACGTGCGCGACCTCCCCATCGCCAAGGCGCCCGAGGCCTGCCCGCACGAGGGGCCCGGCTTCACCCGGGTCGTCCCCGGTGGTCCGTGCATGCGGATCAGCGGCCGGGTGCGGGCCGAGGTCGGCACGCCGGTCCCCGCCCGCCCCGGCGCAGGCCTGGACGGGGCGGCCCGCGGCGTGGTCAGCGCCTCGGGCCGGGTCGCGATCGATACGAGGACGCAGACCGAGTACGGCCCGGCCCGGGCCTATATCCGCCTCGGCACCAGCCACTAAGCAGAGTTGCCTGGCGCAACTCCGCTTAGTTTCTCGATTTTGCATCATTTTTGCCGCCGAACCGGTGACCACTTCGGCGAATGATGCTTAGCCTACAGGCTGCGCGACAGCACCAGCGGCGCGCTGCGGCGGTGGCCGTAGGGGGAAGGGGCCGGGCGGCTGCCGTAGCCGGACCCATAGCCCTTGGGCTCGGCGTTGCGGGTCAGCTCCGTCGAGAGGTTGCGCAGCAAGCCTTCCGAGATCGCCCGGGCGGTCGCCAGCACCGCCTGGTTGGCCGCGACCGTCTCCGAGAAGCGGCCATGCGCCTCGCGGAGCGCCGCGACGCCGTCGGGCGCGAAGCGGGCGAGCGCCACGGCATTCGCCTTCACCGCCTGCAGGCCCTGGAGGTAGGCGCCGGCGAGCGCCGTCTTCTGCGGGGCCTCGGCCAGGCCCTCGGCGAGGCGCCCGACCCGGATGTGGTCGCTCTCGCGACCGAGCAGGGTCTCGAGTTCGCGCATGGTGCTCAGCGTCTCGGCGACGAGGCGCTCGGCGGCCGCGGCATCCGCGACCGGGGCGGGGCGGGCGGCCTCAGCCATTGGCGCCCCCCTGGAGCCGCAGCATCTCGCGCATCACCTGGTCGCCGATGCCGATGCCGCCGCTCTTCACGATCGACTGGGCGTATTCCTTGTTGAGCATCGAGCGGTAGACGCCGCCGCCGGTGCCGTTCTCGCCGAGCGGACCGTCGGTGCCCTGCGAGCGGTTGAGCACGTCGAGGCTCTGCTCCAGGAACATCGCCTCGAAATCCTTGGCGGTCTTCTGAATCTTGGTCTTGTCGCCGGTGGGCGACGCCGTGTTGCCGGTGAGCGCCGACAGGCCGGAGGCGGCGGCCCCGGCGAGGGCCTGGCCGACCGCCATTCCGGCGGAGGCCGCGAGGGGAGCGAGGGGAAGCATCGGCGTTCAGTCCTCGGGTTCGACAGAAGAAGGGCAGGGAGGGGAGGCCGGCGTCACATCACTTCGATGTCGGCTTGCAGCGCGCCGGCGGTCTTGATCGCCTGGAGGATCGAGATCAGGTCGCGCGGGCCGATGCCCAGGGCGTTGAGCCCATCGACCAGCTCGCGCAGGGTCACGCCCTCCTTGACCAGGGCGAGCTTGTTCTTCTCGCCGGCATCGACCTTGAGGGCGGTGCGCGGCACCACCACGGTCTCGCCGTTGGAGAACGGCGCCGGCTGGCTCACCTGCGGCTGCTCGGTGATGGTGACGGTGAGGTTGCCCTGGGCGACCGCCACGGTGGAGACCCGCACGTCGCGGCCCATCACGATGATGCCGGAGCGCTCGTCGATCACCACCCGGGCGGTCTGGTCGGGCTCGACCTTCAGCTGCTCGACCTCGGTGAGCAGCCGGATCATGTTGCCCTGGTAGCGCGCCGGCACCTGCAGGGTGACGGTGGAGGGGTCGGTCGGCTCGGCGGTGTCGGCGCCCATGAAGTCGTTGATCGCCGCGGCGATGCGCTTCGAGGTGGTGAAGTCGGGGTTGCGCAGCGAGAGGCGCAGGCACTTCTGCTCGTTGAGCTTGAAGGCAATCTCGCGCTCGATCACCGCCCCGTTGGCGATGCGCCCGTTGGTCGGCACGCCGCGGGTGATCTTGGCCGCGTCGCCCTCGGCCTGGAAGCCCGCGATGGCGAGCGACCCTTGCGCCACCGCGTAGGCCTCGCCGTCGGCGGCGAGAAGCGGCGTGACCAGCAGCGTGCCGCCCTGGAGCGACTTGGCGTCGCCGAGCGACGACACCGTGACGTCGATGCGGGTCCCCTGCGCGGCGAAGGGGGGGAGGTTCGCCGTCACCATCACGGCGGCGAGGTTGGCGGTGCGCATGGTGGCGCCCCGCGTGTTGACGCCGAGCCGCTCCAGCATCGCCTGCACCGATTGCTTGGTGAAGGGCGCGTTGTTGAGCGTGTCGCCGGTGCCGTTGAGCCCGACCACGATGCCGTAGCCGATGAGCTGGTTGCTCCGCATGCCCTCGACGCTGGCGAGGTCCTTCACCCGCGACAGGGCGAGGGCGGGGCCGGCCGTCAGGAGGACGGGCAGAAGGCAGGAAAGACAGGCGAGGACGAGGAGGCGAAGGCACATGACGGGGTCCCGAAACTCAGGAGAGAGGATTGCCAGGACCGTGCCAGCCCCCGGACCACCCGTAAGTCTCTGGTAAGGTTACCGATCCGTTTCTCGGAGAGGCCGCCGGCGGGCGGTTCCGGCCCCGGTCGTTTTCGCCTCGCGGCAAGATCTGCCGCCTCGTTTACGGCGCATTCACCATACCGGGGCGAGGTTTGCGGGACAGAAGCGAACCTTCGTGACCCGGACCCGATCCCATGCGCGTCGACACCCGCCTCGCGGCCACCCCCCTGTCGGGGGCCGGCTCGCGCACCCTGCCGGCAGGCGGCGTGTTCACCCTCGCGACGGAGGGCGCGCGGGGACCGACCAGCGCCGGCAGCGCGATGCCGCTCGCCAACCTCAGCGCCATCCTGACCCTCCAGGGCCAGGACGAGATCGCCGCCGACCGTCGCCGCCGGGCGACGAAGCGCGGCCACGACCTCCTTGATTCCCTCGACCGCCTCAAGGCCGCCCTGCTCGGCGGCCGCGTCGCCGCGAGCGAATTACAGGCCATCGCCGGCCGCCTCGCCGAGCGCAACGGCACCACCGGCGACCCCCGCCTCGACGACCTGATCGGCCAGATCGAGCTGCGAGCGCAGGTCGAACTGGCGAAGCTCGGGATGGCGGGGGGGTGACGAGCCGACTGGCGGCGGGACACAGACCGTCCCCGCCCGGGCGGCGCGGGATGCCAAGGGCATATTGTCATCGAATAAGATTGTGTATAATTACACAAGAACGATCTCGGCGAGGCTGCGCTCCGTTCCCGTTCTGGAGAGGTCGAGCGATGTCACGCCGGTCGCGCAGCAACAAGGCGCGGGACGTGCTCGGAGCCTTGCGCGTTGATGGCTGGCAGCTCGTCCGAAAGGGGCCGGGTGACCACCTGCAGTTCCGGCACCCGATGAAGCCCGGCAAGGTGACGGTCGATACAGGAGAACCGGAGATCCCGAGTGGCACGCTTCGCAGCATCTATCGTCAAGCTGGCTGGGAGTGGTGAACGGGCGACAGGCCAGCGATAGGAGAGAGCGAATGACTCGCCTCGTCATGCTGATCCACGAAGAGAATGGGGTCTATGGCGCCTCATTCCCGGATTTTCCGGGCGCCACAACCGTCGCTCCGGATCTCGATACGCTCTACGTCAAGGCGGCGGAGATGCTGGCGTTCCACGTCGCCGGTATGATCGAGGACGGGGATGCGCTGCCGCCCCTGCGCAGCTTGCGGGAGATGCAGGCCGATCCGGCGTTCCGCGAGGATTCCGCCGGCGCGATGATCGGGCTGCTCGACGTCGAGCTTCCCGGCAAGGCCGTTCGGGTCAACATCTCGGTCGAGGAGAGCATCCTGCGCCGGATCGACCAAGCCGCCGCTCTGCGAGGCGAGACGCGGTCCGGCTTCCTGGTGGCTGCCGCCAAGGCGCGCCTGGCGGAAGGGGCGGCCCCCGGCCGTTGACGCCTCAACGCCGATCTCCCACAACGGCGCCCGTTCGAAGGCGGGCGGCCTTGCTGTCGCCGGATCCCCGCGTCACCCCCGGCCGCGATGCTGTTCAACTCCTTTCCGTTCCTGCTCGGCTTCCTGCCGGTCGCGCTCATCCTCCACGCCGTCGTGGCCCTGCACCGGCCGGGCTGGCGGCTGCCGCTGCTGGTCCTCCTGTCGCTCGTGTTCTACGGCTGGTGGGACCCGCGTTTCGTGCCGCTGCTGATGGCGTCGATCGGGCTGAACTGGCTCGTCGCGCGCTGGTTTGCGAGACGTCGCGCCGCCCTGCTGATCCCGCTCGCCATCGCGGCGAACCTCGCGGTGCTGGCCCTGTTCAAGTATGCGGGGTTCCTGGCCGGCCTCGCGGCGTACTTGCCGGGCCTCCACGACCTGCCCCGGCCGAGTCTTGCGCTGCCGCTCGGCATCTCGTTCTTCACCTTCCACCACGTGATGTACCTGACCGACCTGCGTGCCGGCCGGGCGCCGCAGATGGACCTGACGCGCTACGCCCTCTACATCGCGTTCTTCCCCCAGGTGCTCGCCGGGCCGCTGGTGCGCTGGAGCGAGATCCTCCACCAGTTCGACGAGAAGCCCTATGCCCGCCCCGACGCCGCCGAGCGGATCGGGCGCGGGCTGATGCTGCTCTGCATCGGCCTCGCCAAGAAGGTCTTCCTCGGCGACCCCCTCGCGGCCTACGCCAACCCGGTCTTCGAGGCCGCCGCCGCCGGCCAGGGGGTGAGCGTGGCGGAGGCCTGGCAGGGCACGCTCGCCTTCACGTTCCAGATCTACTTCGATTTCTCCGGCTACACCGACATGGCGCTGGGTCTCGCGCTGCTGTTCGGGATCGTGCTGCCGCAGAACTTCGACGTGCCCTACCGCGCCACCTCCCTGCGGGAATTCTGGCGGCGCTGGCACATGACCCTGTCGCGCTTCCTGCGCGACTACCTCTACATCCCGTTCGGCGGCAACCGCCGGGGGTTTGGCGTCCAGATCGCCGCGCTCTTCGCCACCATGACGCTCGGCGGCCTGTGGCACGGCGCCGGCCTGACCTTCGTCGCCTGGGGGGCGGCGCACGGCGCCGGGCTGGGGGCCGGCACCCTGTGGCGCCGGGCCGGGCTGCCGATGCCGGCGCTGCTCGGCTGGGCCCTCACCTTCGCCTTCGTGGCGCTGACCTGGGTGCTGTTTCGCGCCACCAGCTTCGAGGCGGCGGTCGCGGTGTTCAAGGGGCTGTTCGGCCTCGCGCCGGTCGGCCACGGCTTCAAGTGGCGCGCCTTCGTGCCCGCCGCCCTGGTGGCCCTCGTCGGGCCGACCGCCTGGGCGGCGGTCCACCGGCTGCCGCCGCGGCCGGCCCTGGCCCTCGCCTTCGCGGTGCTCCTCGTCGCGGTGCTGCTGCGCATCGGCGACGACGCCAATTACGAGTTCATCTACTTCCAGTTCTGAGGGGGCCGATCCGATGCGCGCTGACCCTCCCGCCTCGGCCGAGGCCGCGTGGCGCGGCTTTTCCGTCCGCCTCGTCGCCGCAGCCGTGCTTCTCCTCCTCGGGTATCTCGCGCTGGCGCTCGCGGTCGATCCCTACGACACCGGCCGGCCCCGGCTCCTCGACCGCGACGGCGTGCGCCCGCAGGGGCCGCGCACCGCCACGGCGAGCCGCGGGCGCGACCCCGCCTACGCGGCGGCGATCGTCGGCAACTCGCACATCCAGCTGATCAAGCCGGCGAACCTGCGCGAAGCGACCGGCCTCCCGTTCGTCCAGCTCGCGGTGCCGGGCACCGGCCCGGGCGAGCAACTGCTCATCGCTAATTACTTCCTGCGCCACCATCCGCGGGCGCGGGCCCTGGTGATCGGGGCCGATTCGTTCTGGTGCACCGGCGATTCCGCGCTGCCGATGCAGCGGCCCTTCCCGGCCTGGCTCCTCGCCGAGGACTGGGCGAGCTACCTGCGCGGCCTCCTGCGGGTGCGCGTCGTCGGCGAGGTCGTCAACCGCATCGGCTGGGCCCTGCGGACCGCGCCGCGCCGGGCCGCGCCGGACGGCTACTGGGATTACGAGCCGGATTACCTCGCCCTCGGCGATCCCGACATGCCGGCGCGGGTCGCCTCGCGCGCGAAGCAGGCCCCGGCCGATCCCGATCCGGGGGAGGGCGGGCCCGACTTCCCGGCGGCGGCCTCCTTACGCGCCCTGGCGGGGCGCTTGAGCCCGGACACGGCGCTCGTGCTGGTCTTCCCGCCGGTCTTCGCGGCGACGAAGGCCCGGTCCGGCACGCCCCGGGCCGCGGCGGAGGCCGCCTGCCGCGCCGCGCTCGCCGGCGCGGTCGCCCCGCGGGGCCGCGTCGTCGACTGGTCCGGCGACCGGCCCGAATCGCACGATTCCTCCCTGTTCTTCGATGCCAGCCACTACCGCCAGCCGCTCGCCCGCCGCATCGAGGCCGACATCGCCGCCGCCCTGCGGGAGGCGGGGGCGACCGGTACAGATGCTCCACGACCGTGACACGTTTGCAGCAGGGCGCCGGCGTCCCCTGGTCCGGTCCTTGCGTGCCGGTGCAGGGACATTGTGATGTCGTGCAGCCTCAATTATAGGGCTGCGCCAAGTGGGCCGCGGCCATGATGCCGGCTGCGGTCAGGACAACAGCGGTTTTCCGAGGGGCGCGATGGCGAAGATCGTGATCGAGGAGGGTTATGCCCCCAATGACGCCGAGCCCTTCATGAACGAGCGTCAGCGGGAGTATTTCCGGCGCAAGCTCCAGGGTTGGAAACAAGACATTCTGCGCGAGGCCCAGGACACCCTGGTGGCGCTGCAGAGCGAGAACGAGAATCACCCCGACCTGACCGACCGCGCCTCGTCGGAGACCGACCGGGCGATCGAGCTCAGGGCGCGGGACCGGCAGCGCAAGCTGATCGCCAAGATCGACTCCGCGCTCGCCCGGATCGAGGACGGCTCCTACGGCTATTGCGAGGAGACCGGCGAGCCGATCTCGCTCAAGCGCCTGGAGGCGCGGCCGATCGCGACCCTGTCGCTGGAGGCCCAGGAGCGCCACGAGCGCCGGGAGCGGGTGTACCGGGACGATTGAGACGACAAGATTTCGTCTCGATCGGTCCAATCAGGGCGCCGCGCATGAACCCTCCCCCCCTCTGCGGGGGAGGGTGCCCCACGGAGTGGGGCGGGAGAGGGGCAGCGCGACGCTGATCCAGGTGGCGCCCTTCACGAAAGGCGCGACCTCTCCGGAAGCGTGGTTCCCCTCTCCCGGCCCCTGCTGACGCAGGGACCACCCTCCCCCGCAGAGGGGGAGGGTTCATGCGCGGCGCCCGCGCGATTCATCCGTTTTGCACTGAGAAACGAGAGCGGCCCCGGCGGGGAGTGCCGGGGCCGCGCCGCGTCCGGGCGGCTCAAGGGGGGAGCGGGCCGACCGGTGCGGGATCTCTGGCGACCGCTCGTCAGAACGGCAGCACGATGTCCAGGAATTGCTGGCCGTAGCGCGGCTGCTGCACGTCGGTGATCTGGCCGCGGCCGCCATAGGCGATGCGGGCCTGGGCGATCTTGCTCGAATCAATGGTGTTGTCGGACTCGATGTCCTCCGGCCGCACCACGCCGCCGACGATCAGTTCGCGCACCTCGAAGTTGATGCGGATCTCCTGGCGGCCTTCCAGCACCAGGTTGCCGTTCGGCAGCACCTGCGTGACGATCGCCGCCACGTTGGTGGTCACCGTCTCGGCCCGCTGCACCGAGCCGGCGCCGTCGTTCGAGGTGGTGGAGTCGGTCGTCAGCATCTTCGCCGGGTCGACGCCGGCCAGAAGCTTGGTCTTGGTCTCCAGGCCGAAGGCGTTCGGCATCCCGAACGATTCGCTGTTCGAGCGCGAGCGCTTGGTCTCGTTGTTCAGGTTCGCCTTGTCGGTGACGTTGATCTTCACCGTGACGAGGTCGCCGACCTTGGCGGCGCGCTGGTCCTTGAAGAAGGCGCGCGAACCGGTGCGCCAGAGCGAGTTCGAGGCGTAGGAGACCGGCTGCACGTCCGGCATCGGCAGCCGCACCGGGCGGTAGCCCGGTTGCGCAGTCGGATCGTCGATCGCCGAGAGCACCGGCGTCGCGCCGATATTCGTGAGCCGGTCGGCGGTGTTGCAGCCGGCGAGCAGGCCCCCTGCCAGGCAGAGGAGGGCGAGGCGGGTCACGGTCATCGTCAACCTCCTCATGGCCGGGCCGAGGCGAGCCGGGCCGGGGCGGCCGGGGCCGCCGCCGCCACGGGCATGATCGGCGCCACGGTGACGCGGCCGGGGCCGATCACGGTGGCCTGGATCACCTTCTTGGAGACCGGGTTGATCACCCCGATCACCGCCCCGAGGGGACCGCCCTCGCGGGCCTGGCCGCGCAAGGCCAGGGCCACGCCGGGGGTCTCGTACACGATGGTGACCGCCTCGCCGCGGGCGACGAGGTCGGGCCGGTTCAGCTCGCCGGCGCGGAGCGCGGTGCCGGCGCCGAGCGACTTCTGCGCCACCTGGCCGATGAAGGCGGCGGCATCCGCCGCGCTGTCGGCCGGCAGGCCCTCGCGCGGGCGGCGCTCGACCGCGATGTCGGGGGCCGACAGCGTCTCGCCCCGGTTGACCGCCCGGGTGAGCACCGCGACGTCGGCCATCTCGACCACCTGGCCCGAGACCCGCAGCGAGGCCTGGCGCTCGCCCACCACCACCAGGGCGGAGACCCGGCGGCTGCGCGGATCGTAGGTGACTTCCTGCGCGGTCACCGCCGCGATCAGGTCCGGCGGCACGGTGAGCAGAGGCGGCTCGCCCTCGAAGGCGACCGTGACGAAGCCGGCATCGAGGCCGCGGACCTTGGCGAGCGCCGCCTTCACGGCGCCCTCGATCTCCGGGGCGGCGATGCGGCGGGCCGCGCGCTGGACCGAGATCTGAAGCCGGCCGCCGCTCTCCGGCGCGTCGAGCCCGAGCCCGGCCGTCGCCTCGACGATGCGCCGGACCTGGATCGTCCCGGAGGTGCCGAGCGCCGGCGCCCGGAACAGCGCCTTCTGGGCGAGCGCGGGAGGCGCCCCGGCGACGAGGTCGCCCAGCGTGATCACGTCGCGCTCGGCGGTGATGTCGCCCTTGAGCGCGAGGCGGGCGCCTTCCGCCAGCACCGGCAGGGTGAGGAAGCCGAGCGCGAGCAGCGTGAGCGCGGTGCGCGACAGGATGCCGGCCCCGAGCAGGGCGCGGCGGCCCTCGCGGGCGACCGGAGCGCGGACGGCGGGAGCGAGATCGATCATCGGGGCGCTCATCCGCGGAACATCTGCGAGGTGGTGGAGAGCATCTGGTCGGCGGCGGTCACGACCTTCGAGTTCATCTCGTAGGCGCGCTGCGCGGCGATCAGGGAGGAAATCTCCGAGACCGCGTTGACGTTGGCCTCTTCGAGGTAGCTCTGCTGCAGGTTGCCGAACCCGTCGGTGCCGGGATTGCCGGTGATCGGCGGGCCGGAGGCCAGGGTCTCGACGAACAGGTTGTCGCCGATCGATTCCAGGCCGACCTTGTTGACGAACCGGGCCATCTGGATCTGGCCGAGGTTCTGCGGCGCGGTCTGGCCCGGGATCTGCGCCTGCACGATGCCCGAGGCGCTGATCGTCACGCCGGTGGCGTTGTTCGGCACCGTGATGTTCGGGTTCATCAGGTAACCCTCGCGGGTCACGATCTGCCCCTGCGCGTCGAGGTCGAACGAGCCGTCGCGGGTGTAGGAGGTGCGCCCGTCCGGCATCGTGACCTGGAAGAAGCCCTCGCCGCGCACCGCGATGTCGTAGGTCTTCTCGGTCGAGGTGAGGGTGCCCTGCGACATCACCCGGGCGGTCGAGGTGGTCTTCACGCCCGAGCCGAGGGCGAGGCCCGCCGGCAGCTGGTTGTTCTGGTCCGAGGTCGCGGTGCCGGCCCGGCGCAGGTTCTGGTAGAGCAGATCCTGGAAATGCGCCTGCTGGCGCTTGTAGCCGGTGGTGCGCAGGTTCGCGATGTTGTTCGAGATGACCTGGACGTTGAGTTCCTGGGCCGCCATGCCGGTGGCGGCGGCGTAGAGCGCGCGCATCGTTCAGGCTCCCGTTTACGCGTTGCCGACGTCGGCGAGGCGCTGGATCGCCTGGCCGCGCATCGAATCGAGCCGCGAGACGGTGTCGGAGACGAGCTGGTAGACCCGGCTCACCTCCAGCATCCGGGTCATCGCCAGCACCGGGCGGACGTTCGAGCGCTCGAGCGCGCCGGGCTCGATCCGCCCCTGGGGTCCCGCCGGTTGGGCCGGCGTGTTCGATGAATAGAGGTTGGCGCCGGCATTCGTCAGCGCTTGCGGATCCGCGAAGGTGACGAGACGCAGCTTGCCGCGGGTGCCCTGGTTGGTCGAGACCGTGCCGTCCGGCCCGATCGCGAGCCCGGTCTCCTGCTGGCCGATCTGGATCGGGCCGCCGTCGCCGAGCACGGCGTAGCCGTCGCTCGTCACGATCTGCCCCTGCGCGTTCATCTCGAAGGCGCCGTTGCGGGTGTAGCGCTCGCCCTGCGGCGTCTGCACCGCGAAGAACGCCTCGCCGCGGATCGCCGCGTTGAGCGGGTTGCCGGTCGGCTCGATCGGCCCCTGCTGCAGGTCGAGGGGCGTCGCCGCGTCGATGACGTAGGACACCTTGCGGTCGGGGCGCTGGAAGGTCTCCGCGCTCGCCTTCGGCATCAGGTATTCCTGGAAGCGCGTCGAGCGCGCCTTGAAGCCCGTCGTGGTGACGTTGGCCATGTTGTTGGCGATGACCTCGAGCTCGCGCCCGAGGGCCATCTGGGACGAGAGCCCGATCAACTGAGCATTCTGCACCGGCTACTCCCCGACGATGCGTGGTGACGGGCCACCCCGCTCCCCAGCGGCGGACCCGGGAGAGTGATCGCAGGCTCCGTGCCAGGCCGGGGCGCCGGGATTTCTGCTGTCATGGCAAATGCTTGGTTAATCGCCGGCAGCGCCCGGGCCGGGCGGTTCGTGCCGACCCGGCAGGATCGACCGGGCAGAAATTGCCGCCTTAACGCGGCGTTAACCGTCTTCGCACACTCTCCGGCAACGGTCCGGTGACGGATTCTCAAGGGTTGGACGGCGGGCGATGGCCAAGAAGCCGAAGAAGGCCCCGGCTCCTGAGGCCGAGGGCGAAGGCGAGGAGGGGGCGGTCGCCGCTCCCAAGAGCCGGAAGAAGCTGATCCTCATCGGCGCCGCGGCCGTGCTGCTGGCGGCCGGGGGCGGCGGCGGCTTCATGGTGATGCGCAGCCGCGCGGCCCATGCCGAGAAGTCGGCCGCCGAGCAGAAGGTGCCGGTCGCGTTCATGGACATCCGCGAGATGACCATGAACCTGATGCCCGAGCCCGGGCAGACCCAGCCGCGCTTCGTGCGCCTGAAGATCGCGCTGGAGGTGCGGGACGCGAAGGTGGCCTCCGAGATCCAGCCGCTGATGCCGCGGGTGGAGGACACCTTCCAGGTCTTCGTGCGCGACCTGCGGGTCGGCGACTTCGAGGCCGCCGGCGGCACCTACCGCCTGCGCGAGGAGCTGCTGCGCCGGGTCAACGTGGCGGTCTACCCCGCCAAGGTCGACGCCGTGCTCTTCAAGGACTTCATCATCCAATAATACCCTCGAGCGGGATTTGGTGCTTCCGTGGCCGGACCTGACGACAACGACGACGACTGGGCCGCGGCCCTGATGGAGCAGGGCGGAGGCGGCGACGCCTCGCTCGCGGAGGAGTGGGGCGCGGCCCTGGCCGAGCAGGGGACCACCGCGCAATCGAGCGACATGGCGGCCGAATGGGCCAACATGATCGACGAGGGCGAGTCGGAGAACCTGCCCGAGCTCGCCGGCAACGACCGCATCCTGAACCAGGAGGAGATCGACCAGGTCCTCGGCTTCTCGCTGCGGGAGCTCTCGGCCTCGGGCGCGGGCGGCATCCGGGCCATCGTCGATTCGGGCGTCGTCTCGTACGAACGCCTGCCGATGCTCGAGATCGTCTTCGACCGGATGATCCGGTTGTTGTCGACCTCGCTGCGCAACTTCTTCCAGGACAACGTCGAGGTCACGCTCGACAACATCACCTCGGTGCGCTTCGGCGACTACCTGAACGCGATCCCGCTGCCGACCCTGCTCGGCGTGTTCCGGGCCGATGCCTGGGAGAATTCGGGCATCGTGACCGTGGAGTCGAACCTCGCCTACTCGACCCTCGACCTCCTGCTCGGCGGCAAGCGCGGCGGATCGAGCATCCGCCTCGACGGGCGGCCGTTCACGCCGATCGAGATGCAGCTGGTGCGGCGGATGGTCGAGATCATCCTGACCGACCTCGAGGCGTCGTTCCAGCCGCTCTCGCCGGTGCGCTTCCTCATCGACCGGATCGAGACCAACCCACGCTTCGCCACCATCACCCGGCCGGCCAACGCCGCGATCCTGATCGACCTCAAGCTCGACATGGAAGGCCGCGGCGGCCTGCTCCAGATCCTCTTCCCCTACGCGGCGATCGAGCCGATCCGCGACCTGCTGCTCCAGAGCTTCATGGGCGAGAAGCTCGGCCGCGACCACATCTGGGAGAGCCACCTCGCGACCGAGATCTTCCAGGCCGACGTCGCGGTCGAGGCGGTGCTGCACGAGATGTCGCTGCCGCTGCGCCGCGTGCTGTCGCTGGAGGTCGGCGACACCATCATGTTCGACGCCAAGCCCGCCGACCTCATCACCCTGCGCTGCGGCGACTGGGGGATGACGCAGGGCCGGATCGGCCGGCTCGAGGACAGCATCGCCGTGCAGGTGACCCGTCCCTTGCGCCGCGCCCGCACCACCCTCGCGGCCTTCGAGGCCTCGATGCAGAACCGCAACGACGGGTGACGCGCGTCATGCGTCCCGTCACCTCCTTCTTCTCCCGCAGCGAGGCCGTTTCGTGAGCCTGATCGTCAGCATCCTGGCCGACCTGCTGGTGGCGGTCCTCCTCGTCGCCTGCATCGCCACGTCGGTCAGCCTCGGCCGCCGCATCACCCGCCTCAAGGGCGACGAGAGCGCGATGCGCCAGACCATCGGCGACCTGATGGTGGCGACCGAATCCGCCGAGCGGGCGATCATCGGCCTGCGCACCACGCTGGCCGAGTGCG
This sequence comes from Methylobacterium sp. 174MFSha1.1, assembly GCF_900116815.1. Taxonomy (NCBI): domain Bacteria; kingdom Pseudomonadati; phylum Pseudomonadota; class Alphaproteobacteria; order Hyphomicrobiales; family Methylobacteriaceae; genus Methylobacterium; species Methylobacterium sp. 174MFSha1.1. Next base: position 76,772 of record NZ_FPCB01000007.1, read on the forward strand.
ACCGCACGCTCGCCGAGCGTCTGCGGCTCGCCGAGCGCACCAATGCCGACCTCGCCGCCCAGCTCCAGGCCGGCGACGAGGTGCTCTCGCGCATCGGCCGCATCGTCGCCCAGTCCCGGGCGGCCATGCCCGGCGAGGCGGCGCCCCAGCCCGCCTTCGCGCAAGCGGCCTTCGCGCAGGCGCCCGTCGCGCCGCAGGCCGAGGCCGCGCCGGCCTACGCCGCGCCCGCGGCCCCCGTCCCGCCGCCCGCGCCCGAGCCGCGGCCGGTCTCCACCGGCGAGCGCCTCGGCGCCGCCGCCGCCGCCGCCCGCGCCCTGAGCGAGCGGGCCCTGAGCCGCCTGCAGGCCCAGGCCGCATGACCCTCGCGCTGCTCCTGCGCCGCTTCGCCGGGCTGCCTCCGACGGCAAGCCCGCCCGCCGCCACGGCCGGCACCACGCCCGGGGCTGCGGCACCGAAGGCCGCCGCCGCGGATCCCAGGGCGGCGACGGCTGCGGCACCGAGCGCCGCGGTGGCGAGGCAGGCGGGCGCCGGCTCCCCCGGTCCGGCCGCCGCGAAGCCCGCCGGCACGCTGCCCGCCCGGGTCCCGCAGGCGCCCCCCTCCGTCGCCGTGCTGGTGCAACGCCTGCTGGCGAACCCGGTCTGGCGCGGGCCGACGATCCGCCTGCGCCTCGTCGACGCCGTGGCGGTGGCGGCCGCGGGGCTGCTGCTCCTGAAGGTCCTCGCCCTCCTCGAGGCCGGGCCGTCCACCGGCGCCCGCTTCGCCGAGTTCCTGGTCCATGCCCGCTCCGGCTACGAGCCCCTCGACCCGACCATCACCGGATCGCTCTCACCGAAGGAGGCCGCGCCGGCGCCCGCATCCCCGCAGCCGGAGGCGCCCCGGCCGGCGCCCGAGCCGGCCTCGTCCTCCGAGCGGGCGATCCTGGAGAAGCTCGGCGCCCGGCGCGACGCCCTGCAGCAGCGCTCGCGCGACCTCGAGACCCGCGAGCAGCTGATCGAGAATGCCGAGCGCAAGCTCGAGACCCGCATCAACGACCTCAAGACCCTGGAGCAGAAGGGCGACGACGCGGCCGCCAAGCGCGCCGAGGCGGAAGCCGCAGGGCTCAAGTCCCTGGTGACGATGTACGAGACGATGAAGCCGAAGGAGGCCGCCCGAGTCTTCGACCGGCTGAAGCTCGAGGTGCTGGTGCCGGTGGTGGTCGGCATGAACCCGCGCAAGATGGCCGAGGTGCTGGCGGTGATGCAGCCCGAGGCGGCCGAGCGCCTGACCGTGGCCCTCGCCCAGCGCGCCCGCGGCGCCGGCGGGCCGAAGGCCGCCGCCATCGCCCCGGGCCTGCCGCCCGGCGAGCTGCCGGCGATCGACGGCGCGCGCTAGAGCGCCCCGGGCCCCGGGCCCCGGGATTAAGCGCTCATTAGCCCTGTGGCGGCATGGTACCGGCCTGAAGATGTACTCGGGCGGGTGCGATGGGTTCGACGGGCAGGAGCCGCCGCGCAGCGGCGCTGATCGCGCTGGCGGCTTTGGCCGTCGGGGCGGGCGCGGCCGACGCGGCGCAGCTCGTGGCGATCCAGGGCAGCGAGCAGAAGAATTTCGGGCGCATCGCGCTCACCTTCGACCACGGCGTGAAGGTCACCGCCAAGGTCACCGGCGGCGTGCTGGTGGTGAATTTCCGCGAGCCGGTGACCGGCCCGCGCGAGCGCCTGGCCGCCGAGATGCCGGCCTACGTGGCGCAGGTCCGGCGCGATCCGGACGGCGCCGGCCTGCGGGTCGCGCTCCAGGCCTCCTACAAGGTCAACGTGCTGGAAGCCGGCGAGCGGGTCTTCATCGACCTGATGCCCGAGGGCTGGACCGGCCTGCCGCCCGGTTTGCCGCCGGAGGTGCTGGCCGACCTGTCCCGCCGGTCCGAGGAGCTCAGCGAGCGCCTGCGCCGCGAGGCCGTTCGGACCCGGCGCACGGCGCTGCGCCTCGAAGTGGCGACCCTGCCGACCCTCACCCGCCTCTCGGTCCGCCTGCCGCAGGAGGCCGAGGTGGCGCTGGAGCGGGCCGGCGCGGAGGTCCGTCTTCGCATCCCCGGCGCCTACACGATCGACGCGACCGAGGCCCGCGCCGCCCTGCGGCCGGCCGCGACGGCGCTCGCGGCCGAGGCCGGGACCGATGCCGCCCGCCTGGCCGTGACGCTCGGCGAGGGTTTTACGGCGGAGGGCTACCGCGAGGACGATTCCTACGTCCTCGACCTCGTCAAGCCGGCGGGCCGCAAGCCGGACGACCGAAAGGCCGACGACAGGAAGCCGGACGACAGGAAGCCCGCGGCGGGAGCGCCGGATCCGTCGCCCGTCGCCGCGGTTCCGGCCGAATCCCGGCCTCAGGCCGCGTCCTCCCCGGCAACCGAGACGCCGGCACCCGCTCCGGCGGACCTGCCGGCGGGCCCGGTCCAGGCCCGGGTCGTCCGGGCGGTACAGGGAACCAGCCAACAAGGAACCAGCCAGGGCCTGCGGATCGCCTTCCCGTTCGCAGCCCGGCCGCCGGCGGCCCTGTTCGAGCGCGGCGGGGTCGCCACCCTGGTCTTCGAGTCCAATGCGGCGATCGCCCTGCCGTCCCTGCCGGCGGGGGCGCCGGCGAGCGTCGCCGAGGGACCGCGGGCCGAGGGCGCGTTCACGGTCTTGCGCCTGCGCCTCGAAGTCGGCGTGCTCGCCCAGCTCGCGGCGGGGGAGGGCCAGGGCTGGGACCTGGTGCTCGGCGACGCCGCCCTGCCGGGGGGCGACGTCCTGGCGCCGCAGCGCAGTGCCGATCCCACCGGCCGGCCGGCGGTGACGGTGCCGCTGGCGCGTCCCGGCGGCACCCTGTGGCTGGAGCGCGACGGCGAGCGCATCGCCGTGGCGACCGCCCGCGGTCCCCGCATCGCCGGGTTGCCGAAGCGCGGCCGCTTCGTCGAGTTCGAGCTGCTGCCGACCCGCCAGGGCGTCGCCGTGCTGGCGGCGGCGGACGACCTTGCCGTGCGCCAGGGCCTGGCCGAGGTGACGATCACCCGTCCCGGCGGCCTGTCGGTCTCCCCGACGGTGGTCGAGACGCCGGACGCCGCCCAAGCCGCCCAGGCCTCCGACCTGCTGGTGCAGCCCGACCGCTGGCGCGAGGACCAGCGCGGCGACGTGCGCGCGCGCCTGCGCGCCGCCGAGGCCGCGGCCGCCGCGGCCGAGCGGCCGGCCCGCTCCGCCGCGCGCCTCGACCTCGTCCGGGTGCTCCTCGCCAACGACTTCGCGGCCGAGGCCGCCGGGGTGCTCGCCCTGGCGGTCCGGGAGGATCCGCCTTTCGCCGCCGATCGGGCGGTGCGGCTCCTCTCGGCCATCGCCGCCCTGCGCCTGAACCAGGACGCGCGGGCGGCCGGCTTCCTCACCCCCGACGGCAAGCGGGCGCTCGATCCCGAGCTGCGGCTGTGGCGCGGCGTCGTCGACGCCCGCGGCCGGCGCAGCGCCGCGGCCATCACCGCCTTCAAGGCCGGGCTGCCGCTGATCGAGGCCTATCCGGACGACCTGCAGGTGGTGTTCTACCTCGCGGCGGTGGAGGCTGCCCTCGACGCCAAGGACCCGGCCTTCGCCCAGCGGGCGCTCACGGCGGTCGCGCCCCTCGCCGATTCGGGCCAGGCCCGCGACCGGCTGACCTTCCTCAAGGCGCGCTTCGCCGAGGCGATCGGCCAGGACGGCGAGGCGCGCCACGCCTACCAGCAGCTCGCCGAGACCGCGGCGCCGGCCATCGCCGCGGAGGCGACCCTGCGGGCGGTGGATCTCGGCCGGGCCACCGGCACGATGACGCCGGAGGCGGCGGTCGACCGGCTCGAGCGCCTGACCCTGACCTGGCACGGCGAGGCCGAGGCCGAGGCCCTGGCCCGGCTCGGCCGGCTCTATGCCGGGGTCGGCCGCTGGCGCGATGCCTTCGCGACCGCCCGCAAGGCCAACCGCCTCTTCCCCGACCACTCGGCGACCCGCGGGCTGCACGACGACACGGTGGCGTTGTTCTCCGCCCTGTTCCTGTCCGACAAGGGCGCCAGCCTCGGCAAGATCGAGGCCCTGGCCTTGTTCTACGACTTCAAGGAGTTCACGCCGATCGGCCGCCAGGGCGACGAGATCGTGCGGCGCCTGGCCGACCGCCTCGTCGCCCTCGACCTCCTCGACGCCGCCGGCGACCTGCTGCAGCACCAGGTCGACCACCGCCTCACCGGCGCGGCGCGGGCGAGCGTGGCGGCGCGCCTCGCGACCGTCCGGCTGATGGAGGGCGAGCCGCTGAAGGCCCTCAAGATCCTGCAGAACACCCGCCTGCCGGAATTGCCGGCACAGATCCGCGACGCGCGCCTGCTGCTCGAGGTCCGCGCCCTCTCCGACCTCTCGCGCACCGAGCTCGCCCTCGAGCTGCTCGAGGGCAACGCCACCCCGGAGGCGGCGCATTTGCGCGGCGACATCCTGTGGGGCGCGCGGCGCTGGCGCGAGGCCGGAGAGGCGCACGAGGCCCTGCTCGGCACCCGCTGGCGCGAGCCCGGCGCCTTGAGCGACGCCGAGCGCGGCGACGTGATGCGCGCGGCCATCGCCTACGCGCTGGCCGAGGATCCGCTGAGCCTCGACCGCCTGCGCACGAAATTCACCGCAAAGATGGCGGAGAGCCCGGACGCCCGCACCTTCGGCCTCGTCGCCGCGCCGAACGCCTCCGGCACCGCGGCCTTCCGCAGCCTGGTGCGCCAGGCGACCAGCGCCGAGACGCTGACCGACTTCCTGCGCGCCTACCGCGCCCGCTACCCCGAGAGCGCCGCGCCGGAGCGGCCGAAGCCGGAGGCGAGCCCGGCCCCCGCACCCGAGGCCCGCGGCGCTGGCGGGCCGTCGCCGGGCTGAGCCACCCCTCGGGCGCAGCCCTCTCCGGACGGTCGATGCGGGGCAGGCGCTGGCGGGCAGCCGGTCGTTGCGCGCATTCCAGCCGGGGCAGGGCCGCGATCCGGTTCAGCCGAGCCCGGATCGCCGGATGGCTCGTTGCGAAGTCGTCGTTGCGAAGTCGTCGTTGGTCCCGTCGGCCGGGTCACCCGAGCGAAACCTGTCCAGACCGGATTGGATGCTCCGCCGCACGGAGCCAGCATCAGCGCCAGCGTGTCGCTGTCGCCGGATTCGAGACAACTGTTGAGGTGGTGACGGCTCAGGGGCGAGTCTCCGCGTCGGATGGGCGGAGACATAACCGCGCGGTGGGGATCGTCCAGATCAGACCTCACCCTCGCCCGCCGGAGCCGGCCGGGGCCGCGGCTCGTCGCCGGTCGTGCTGGTGCCGGGATCGAGGGCATCGGGCTTGCGGGCCGCGTCGTGGTCGGCCGGGGTCACGCCGGCCTTGGCGGCGGCCGCGTCCTCGTCGCGGCGGGTCAGGTGCGGGCGGGCGGTGAGCAGGTCGTCGCGGCGCTCAGTCACGGGCGGATCCTCCGATGGGCGCAAGCCAACGCGAGGCAACCCCGACCGGTTCGCCGCCTCGCATAGCGTCGATCGCCTGCGGTGCCGAAGTCTTGTTGGGTAAGAGCGATTTCGCTGTGAGATCGTCTCGTGCCCCGCTCGGGGCCGGCATCAACACCGCTTGAGGGTGTTGGTGCCCAGGAGAGGACTCGAACCTCCACGGCTTGCACCACTGGTACCTGAAACCAGCGCGTCTACCAATTCCGCCACCTGGGCCCGAAGCACTGCTTGGCAGCGCCGCGGTGACAGTCGTTTAGAGGGCGGCGGGGGCGGCGTCAACGGGATTGAGCATCGTTCGGGAGGGGAGGGGTGTTTCATGATTGCGCCCCTCGGTCGATGGGCGGGGTGCGCTCGACCCGGCCTCGCCGATGACCGGCCTGCTCCAATCCACGACCTCACCCTGAGCTGCCCGGGCAGACCGGCAGGCCAGCATCACTCAGCGTCATCCCGGGGCTCGCCAACGGCGAGAACCCGGGATCCATAACCGCTAACGATCCCGGAAAACGCTGAGCCGGGATCCGCCTCATTCTCCAGCGTCAGCAGGTATGGATCCCGGGTTCCGCTGCGCGGCCCCGGGATGACGCAGCGGGTTCGGACTCGTTGGCGAGCTCGAACGGACGTCCGGCACCATCCGCTCGACAATCAGGCCATCGATCGAGGTTTCTGGGGGCTAAGGCGAATTCTCGACACGAACGTGAGAGCCGCCGCTCAATCACATCAACTGTCAAAAAAATCAGGATCGTTTCCGCGAACCGAAACTTTCGCGGACGGCATCAACACCGCTTGAGGGTGTTGGTGCCCAGGAGAGGACTCGAACCTCCACGGCTTGCACCACTGGTACCTGAAACCAGCGCGTCTACCAATTCCGCCACCTGGGCCCTAGAGCGTCGCGTTGGCGGCGCCCCGGTGTCAGTCGTTTAGTCGGCGGCGGAGCCGGCGTCAACGCCGAACTCCGCCGTTTCATGAGACGGGCTCAAACGCGACGTCTCAGGCTCCCTTGGGCCACTCGCGGATGTCGACGAAGTGGCCCGCGATGGCGGCGGCGGCGGCCATCGCCGGGGAGACGAGGTGCGTGCGGCCCTTGTGGCCCTGGCGGCCCTCGAAGTTGCGGTTCGAGGTCGAGGCGCAGCGCTCGTGGGGCTTGAGGCGGTCGGCGTTCATGCCGAGACACATCGAGCAGCCCGGCTCGCGCCAGTCGAAGCCGGCCTCGATCAGGATCCGGGCGAGGCCCTCCTCCTCGGCCTGCTGCTTCACCAGGCCCGAACCCGGCACCACCATGCCCGACACGTTCGGGTGGATCTTCTTCCCCTCGACCATCCGGGCGACGATCCGCAGGTCCTCGATCCGGCCGTTGGTGCAGGAGCCGATGAACACCTTGTCGAGGGCGATGTCGGTGATCCGCGTGCCGGGGGTCAGGCCCATGTAGGAGAGGGCCTTCTCCTTGGAGGAGCGCAGGTTCTCGTCCTCGATGGCGGCCGGATCCGGCACCCGACCCTGGACCGAGATCACGTCCTCAGGCGACGTGCCCCAGGTCACGATCGGCGGCAGGTTCGCCGCGTCGAGCCGGATCTCGCGGTCGAAATGCGCGCCCTCGTCCGAGACGAGGTTGCGCCAGTAGGCGACCGCGCGCTCGAACGCCTCGCCCTTCGGCGCCTTCGGCCGGTCCTTGATGTAGGTGAAGGTGGTCTCGTCGGGGGCGACCATGCCGGCGCGGGCGCCGCCCTCGATCGACATGTTGCAGATCGTCATCCGGCCCTCCATCGAGAGGCCGCGGATCGCCTCGCCGGCATATTCCAGCACGTGGCCGGTGCCGCCGGCGGTGCCGATCTCGCCGATGATCGCCAGGATGATGTCCTTGGCGCCGACGCCGGCGGGCAGGCGCCCGTCGACGACGGCGCGCATGTTCTTCGCCTTCTTCTGGATCAGCGTCTGGGTGGCGAGCACGTGCTCGACCTCCGAGGTGCCGATGCCGTGGGCGAGCGCCCCGAAGGCGCCGTGGGTCGAGGTGTGGGAATCGCCGCAGACGATCGTCTGGCCCGGCAGGGTGAAGCCCTGCTCCGGCCCGATGATGTGGACGATGCCCTGCCGCTTATCCAGCGCGTCGTAGTACTCGATGCCGAACTCGCGGACGTTCTCGGCCAGCGTGTCGATCTGCGTGCGGCTCTCGGGATCCTCGATGCCGAGGCTGCGGTCCGAGGTCTGGACGTTGTGGTCGACGACCGCCAGCGTCTTCTCCGGGTGGCGCACCTTGCGCCCGGCGAGACGAAGCCCCTCGAAGGCCTGGGGAGAGGTCACCTCGTGCACGAGGTGGCGGTCGATGTAGAGGAGGCAGGTGCCGTCCGGCTGACGATCGACGACGTGGTCGTCCCAGATCTTGTCGTAGAGGGTGCGGGGGGCAGTCATCGGGGTTCTTGCCTTGTCACGAAGACCTGTCGTGGAAGCCGGGCGCATGGCGTTCGCACCCGGCGGACCCGTCATGTAACCGGCTCGATCGCCGACGGGTAGACCCCTCGGCGCCGCAAGGGGATGCAGGCCTCGCAGGCATGCGGAATCTTGGCAGCGCGCCCCCGGACGCGGCGATCCGGGGGCGCAGGTTCCGTTACTCCTTCACCGCCCCGGTCATGGCCGAGACGTAGTGCTCGACGAAGAACGAGTAGAGGATCACCAGCGGCAGCGAGCCGACCAGCGCCCCCGCCATCAGCGAGCCCCAGCGGTAGATGTCGCCGTCGACGAACTCGCTCACCACCGCCACCGGCACCGTCTTGTTCTGGGTCGAGGACAGGAAGGTCAGCGCGTAGATGAACTCGTTCCAGCACAGGGTGAGCGAGAAGATGCCGGCCGAGATCAGCCCCGGCACCGCCAGCGGCAGGATGATCTTGAGCAGGATCTGCCAGCGGCTCGCCCCGTCGATGAGCGCGCATTCCTCCAGCTCGTAGGGGATGGTCTTGAAGTACCCCATCAGGAGCCAGGTCGAGAACGGGATCAGGATGGTGGGGTAGACCAGCACCAGGGCGAAGGGCGAATCGTAGAGCCCGTAGGCCTGGATGATGGTGGCGAGCGGGATGAACAGGATCGAGGGCGGCACCAGGTAGGCGAGGAAGATCGCCGCGCCGACCGCGACCGCGCCCTTGTAGCGGATTCGCACGATCGCGTAGGCGGCGAGCACGCTGGCGAACAGCGACAAAGCGGTCGCCGCCACCGAGATCATCATCGTGTTCCAGAGCCACAGCGGATAGTTGGTCTGGAACAAGAGCTTCGAGATGTGCTTGAGCGTCGGCGAGACCACCCAGAACGGGTTGTAGGTCTCCATGTCGATGAGCTGGTCGTCCGGTTTGATGGCGGTCAGGGCCATCCAGTAGAACGGGAAGAGCAGCACCACCAGGATGACGAAGAGCGGCAGGTAGACCGTCACGACGCGCTTCGGCAGCGTGTCGAGATAGGCCATGCCTTCGCTGTTGTCGGGGGTGTCGGCGGTCGTGGTCGCGGCCATTGTTGATGTTTCCTTTTCAGCCGGTCTGCCACTTGCGGTTCTGGAGGCCGAACCACGAGATCCCGATGGCGAAGATCAGGAACGGCACCATCGCGGTGGCGATGGCCGCGCCCTCGCCGAGATTCCCCGAGAGGATGCCGCGCTGGTAGGACAGGGTCGCCATCAGGTGGGTGGAGTTGACCGGGCCGCCGCGGGTCATCGCCCAGATCAGCTGGAAGTCGGTGAAGGTGAACAGCACCGAGAAGGTCATCACCACGGCGATGATCGGGGTGAGGAGCGGCAGGGTGATGTGGCGGAAGTTCTGCCACGGCGTCGCGCCGTCGATCGTCGCCGCCTCGTAGAGCGAGGGCGACACGGTCTGCAGGCCGGCCAGCAGCGTGATGGCGATGAACGGCACGCCGCGCCAGATATTGGCGAAGGTCACGCAGATCCGCGCCATCGTCGGATCGCCCAGGAAGTCGATGTTGCGGTCGAGCAGGCCGAGATGGCGCAGCGACCACGAGATGATCGAGAACTGGCTGTCGAAGATCCACCAGAAGGCCAGCGCCGACAGCACCGTCGGCACGACGAACGGGATCAGCACGATCGAGCGGATCAGCGCCTTGAACGGCAGCCGCTTGTTGAGGAGCAGCGCCAGGTAGAGGCCGATCCCGAACTTCGCCACCGAGGCGAAGCCGGTATAGACCAGCGTGTTGAACACCGAGAGCCAGAAGACGCTGTCGTCCGAGAGCCACTCGTAGTTCTCGAGCCCGACGAAGTTGCCGCCCCGCCCGATGCGTGTGTCGGTGAGCGAGAGCCAGATGCCCTTGCCGAGGGGATAGGCCAGGAACAGCAGCAGGATCGCGGCTGCCGGCAGCATGAACCAGAAGCCCAGCCAGCCGCGGCTCGTCCGCAACCGGCTCCAGGCCGAGCCGGTCGTGGGCGCCGCCGCGGCGGGGCGGGCGAGGGCGATATCGGCCACGGGGAGCCTCCTCCGGGTGTTGTTTGTATCTTGCCCCGCGAAAGGGGAACGAAAACAAAATTTCAGGAGCTGTAAAGCGTCCTCGACTGCATGGATGCAGGATAGACACTTACCTTCACGCTTCACAGGGTCATTCCGGGGCCGCGAAAGCGGAGCCCGGAATCCAGAAACTCAGGTGGTAGAGAATCGAACGGGACGCCGCTCGCCTTGGCCTGAGCCACCTGAGCGTCTGGGCGTGCCTGCGGCACTCCGGACTCTCGCCTTCGGCGAGCCCCGGAATGACGAGGAGGGTGTGAGATCCGTCGAGACCTCCGAGCGGGTTCTCACACCCTTGCACGGCCTAGCTCGGCGTCTCTCCCTGCTTGACGGGCAGAGACAGAGACTCCGTTTCCTCAGGCCGACCGGAAGATCCGCTGTGCCTGCCGCTCGGCCGTCTTGATCGCGCTCTTCAGGTCCTCGCGGCCGGTGCAGTAGGAAGCGAACATGTCGACGACGACGAAGTCGGCGAGCACGGCGGCCACCTTCTCGCTCACCGGGGCGAGGCCGCCGGCGGCCAGCGTCCGGGTCGAGGCCTCTCCGAAGACCTTGTTCTTCGGGTCGGCGGTCCAGATCGGGTTGTTGGCGTAGGCCTGGAGCGGGTGGCACAGGTAGCCCTGCGACGCCTCGAGCCAGGCATTGTAGTTCTGGGCCTCGAGCGCGAAGGCCATGAAGGCCTTACAGGCGTTCGGCGCCTTGGTGTAGGTGTAGGCCAGGATCGGGAAGGCGAGCTGGAACTCGGTCGGCTTGCCGGACTTGCCGACCGGATAGGCGGCATGGTCCATGTCCGCCGCGATGTCCTTCTTCTCGTTCTTGGCCGCGGCGTAGATCGAGATGCCGTTGTTGGTCAGGTACAGGTCGCCCGACAGGAACGCCTTGTTGTTCGACGAGTCGTTCCACGACACCGTGCCGGGCACGAAGGTCTCGTAGAGCGCCTTGACGTATTCGAGCGCCTTGGCGGTCTCCGGCGAGTTGATGACGATCTTCTCGTTGGCGTCGACCAGATAGGCGTCGTGCGACCACAGGGCCCAGTGGATCCACGAATTGGCGTCGCCCGTGGCGTGGCCGAGGGCGAAGCCGGCCGGCGTGTTGTTCTTCTTCATCGCCTTGCACAGTTCCAGGAAGCCGGCATGGTCCTCCGGGAACTTGGTGAAGCCGGCCTTGTTCATGGCCGAGATGCGGTAGTTGAGATAACCGCCGTTGAACGCCATCGGGATGGCGATCCACTTGCCCTTGACCTTGCCGTAGGCCTCGGCCGCGGGCAGCCAGCCGCCGTACTTCTTGCCGAGATAGTCCGCGACGTCGCCGACCTCGATGCATTTCGACGGGAACAGGGCCGGGAAGGAGTACAGGCCCCAGACCATGTCCGGGCCCTGGCCGGTATTGGCCGCCACCGAGGCCTTGGGCTGGATGTCGTCGAAGGACTCGCTCGTCACCGTCACCGGCACGCCGGTCGCCCTGGTGAAGGCGTCGACGAGGCGCATGAAGGCCTCGTCCTCGGACGGGATGAAGCGCTTCCAGCGCAGGAGCTTGAGCGAGGCGCCCTGTTCCGGCTTCCACTGGTTCTCCTGCGCCCAGGCGCGGGCGAAGCCCTCCAGGCCGGTGGCGGAGGCGAGGCCGAGGGCGGCACCCGCCTTGAGGAACTGGCGACGATCGAAGGCTGACATCGTGGCGTCTCTCCCGGGATGGTCTTTGTCGTTGATGCGGGCCGGCCGGCGGCGGGATGGCGTCCCGCCGCCGGCCGGGCAGGCGTCGTCAGTTCAGCCTGCGGCCGTTCTCGGCGTCGAACAGGTGGACGAGGGCGGGATCGGCCGTGATGTTGATCCGCTCGCCCGGGCCGGCGCCGATGCGGTCGCGGAACACGCAGGCGATGTCGCGCGCGACCTCCTTGGCGATGTCCTGTGCGCCGCCGCCCGGCGGGCGCACCAGCACCATGGTCTCGGAGCCGGTCGGCTCCACCACCGCCACTTCCACCGGCACGCCGTTCTCGGCGAGGCGCACGTGCTCCGGCCGCAGGCCGTAGACCGCCGGCATGCCGTCGGCGGGCCGCGCCCCGCGGGTCGGCAGCGGCAGGGTCAGGCCGCCCTCGGTGCGGAAGGTCTCGCCGGCGATCTTGCCCTTGAGGAAGTTCATCGCCGGCGAGCCGATGAAGCCGGCGACGAACATGTTGTCGGGCCGGTCGTAGAGCTCGAGCGGCGCGCCGACCTGCTCGACCACGCCGTCATGCATCACCACGATCTTGTCGGCCATGGTCATGGCCTCGATCTGGTCGTGGGTGACGTAGACCGTGGTGGTGCGCAGGCGCTGGTGCAGTTCCTTGATCTCGGCCCGCATCGCCACGCGCAGCTTGGCGTCGAGGTTCGAGAGCGGCTCGTCGAACAGGAAGACCTGCGGGTCGCGCACGATCGCCCGCCCCATGGCGACGCGCTGGCGCTGGCCGCCCGAGAGCTGGCGCGGGTAGCGGTCCAGAAGCTTCTCGAGGCCGAGGATCGCCGCGGCGCGGCCGACCCGGCTGTCGATCTCCTCCTTGGCGGCCTTCCGGAGCTTCAGCGAGAAGGCCATGTTGTCCCGCACCGTCATGTGCGGGTAGAGCGCGTAGTTCTGGAACACCATGGCGATGTCGCGCTCCTTCGGCGGCACCGCGTTGACGACGCGCGATCCGATCCGGATCTCGCCCGCCGTGATGTTCTCCAGCCCCGCGATCATGCGCAGCAGGGTCGACTTCCCGCAGCCCGAGGGGCCGACCAGGATGACGAACTCCCCGTCCTGAATGTCGATCGAGACGCCGTGCAGGATCGGGGTGGCCCCGAACGATTTGCGCACGTTCCTGATTTCCAGCCCGGCCATCGGCTCCTCGTTGTCGTGTGTCGATTCAGAATGGGGTCGCTCGCGGCGCGCCGACCGAAACGGCAGCGCTGCCACAGGCAAATGACGAACACACGACAGGCGGGCCCTCGGAGGGGCGTCTGGCGCTCATCTGGGTTGTTTCCTCGACCCGTAAGAACGGGGCGGCCTGGCTTGCCGCCTCTCGTGTTGGCGGCCATCATCGGGCGCGCGGGGCGCAAGATCAAGCGCCCTCGCCATGCGTCCATCGTCGGATGCGCGAGAAACGACCGGGAGACGGGTTTGAAGTCCACAGACGTGCTGATCATGCGGCCGATGATGCCGCTGGTGACCGACAGCCTGGAGAGGCTCTTCACCGTCCACCGCGGCGACAAGGCCGACGACAAGGAGCGCTTCCTGGACGAGGTGGCGCCCAAGATCCGCGGGATGGCTGTGAGCCATGTCCACGTGAACGACGCGCTGCTCGACCGGCTGCCGAACCTTGAGATCGTCGCTAATTTCGGCGTCGGCTACGACACGATCGACGCGGCGGCCTGCGGCCGGCGCGGCGTGATGGTGACCAATACGCCCGACGTCCTGACCGACGAGGTCGCGGACCTGGCGGTCGGCCTCCTGCTCGCCACCGTGCGGCAGATCCCGCAGGTCGACCGCTACCTGCGCCAAGGCAAGTGGCTGGAGAAGCCCTATCCGCTCACCGGCACCCTGCGCGGGCGCAAGGTCGGCATCCTCGGCCTCGGCCGCATCGGCCGGGCGATCGCCCACCGCCTCGTCGCCTTCGGCCTGCCGATCGCCTATCACGGCCGCACCAAGCAGGCGGACGTGCCCTACGAGTACTTCCCCTCGCTCATCGAGATGGCGAAGGCCTGCGACGTGCTGATGGTGGTCGCCCCCGGCGGCCCCGAGACGAAGAACATGATCGGCCGCGAGGTGCTGGAGGCCTTAGGGTCGGAGGGCGCGCTGATCAACGTCGCCCGCGGCACGCTGGTGGACGAGGACGCGCTGGCCGCGGCCCTCGCCGACGGCACGATCCAGAGCGCCGGCCTCGACGTGTTCGCCGAGGAGCCGAAGGTGCCCGACGCCCTGATCGCCCAGGAGCATGCGGTTCTCCTGCCGCATGTCGGCTCCGCGTCGCATCACACACGCAACGCAATGGGCCAACTCGTCGTTGATAACTTGACCTCCTGGTTCCAGGGCAAGGGTCCGGTGACGCCCGTGGCCGAGACTCCCTGGAAGGCCTGACCTTCGAGAGCCACGTCCATGCGCCTGCGCCGCCTCCTCCCGCTCCTCGGTCTCGCCGCCTGGGCAGGGAGCGCGGCGGCGCAGGAGGCGGCGGCACAGGAAGCGGCTCCCGCGCGGGACGCCGCCGGGCCGTGGGAGCTCGCCCTCGACGGCAGCTTCCGCCGCTGCGGCCTGATGCTGGCGGCGGAGCCCGGCCCGGTCGGCCAGGCCCTGCGCTTCCCGGCCGGCTGCCGGCGCGCGCTCCCGGTGGTCAACGGCATCGCAGGCTGGCGCGTCGAGGGAGGCCTGATCCAGCTCCTCGACCGCGAGGGCCAGCCGCTGCTGGCCTTCGCGGCCCCGGACGGCGAGGGCATCCGCAGCGCGGAGAGCCCGAGCGGCGAGCGCTACAACCTGGCCCAGGCCGGCACCCGTCCCGCCGCCGCCGAGACCCCGCTGGTGACCCAGGCGGCGCTCACGAGCCCACCGGGCCCGCGGGAGGCCTCGCGAGACAATTGGGCCGGCGCCCCCGCGACCGCGGCCGGAGTGACCGGGCTCTACACCCTCGACCGCTTCGTCGAGAAGGACGTCTGCCGGGTGATGCTCCGGGCCGAGGCGGCGCAGGTCCAGGAGGGCTGCCGCGACCCCGGTCTCGCCCTGTTCGATCCGACCGCCTGGCACTACGAGGCCGGCCGCCTCGTCCTCGTCGCAAGGCGCGGCCACAGCGTCGAGCTGGTTCCGGTGGGGGAGGGGCGCTGGCGCCGCGATCCGGAGATCGGGACGACCTTCGTGCTGCGGCGGGTGGAGCCGTGAGGGGGTAGGGCGGTTTCGCATGGCACGCCCTCTGCTCCACGCGATCGTGTCAGCGGAGGGAGGCTCCCGCTCCCTTGCTGATGCCCTCGCCGGTGGCGAGTGTATCCAGGACGGCACCCGGGGTCCCTTGCCAGGGGTGCTCCGCCGTCGGACAACCGGGGGATCAGCGACAGCGACCGGATTCCCCCATGCAGGCCTACCGCGCCCTCGAAGCCACCTTCGCTCGCATCAGCGCCCTCGAGGACGCCTCCGGCATCCTCGGCTGGGACGCGCAGACGCAGATGCCCGACGGGGCGGCGGAGGGGCGGGGCGACCAGATCGCGGTGCTGCGCGGGCTTGCCCACGACCTCCTGACCGATCCCGCCACCGCCGACCGGTTGGCGGCGGCCGGCGACGAGGAGGGCCTCGACGCGTGGAGCCAAGCGAACCTCGCCGAGATGCGCCGGGCCTACACTCATGCCGCGGCGGTGCCGCGCGACCTCGTCGAGGCGAGCTCGCGAGCGGTGTCGCGGGCCGAGATGACCTGGCGCGAGGCGCGCCGCACCAGCGACTTCGCCCTGCTGCGGCCCGACCTCGCCGAGGTGCTGCGGCTCCAGCGCGAGATCGGCCGGGCGAAGGGCGAGGCCTTGGGTCTCTCCCCCTACGACGCCCTCCTCGACAGCTACGATCCGGGGCTGCGGCAAGAGGCGATCGATCCGCTCTTTTCGGTGCTGGAGGCCGAGCTGCCGGGCTTGATCGCGCAAGCCGAGGCGCGTCAGGCGGCGGCGGGGCCCGCGGCGAAAGCCGAGGGTCTGTTCCCGGTCGAGACCCAGCGCCAGGTCGGGCTTACCCTGATGCGGGCGGCGGGGTTCGACTTCACCCGCGGCCGGCTCGACGTCAGCCTGCACCCGTTCTGCGGCGGCGCCACCGACGACGTGCGCATCACCACCCGCTACGACGAGGCCGACTTCGCCCGCGCCCTGATGGGCGTGCTGCACGAGACCGGCCACGCCCTCTACGAGCAGGGCCGCCCCGCTGCCTGGCGCCGCCAGCCCGTGGGGGCGGCCCGCGGCATGAGCCTGCACGAGAGCCAGTCGCTCACCCTGGAGATGCAGGCCGGCCGCAGCCGCGACTTCGTCGCCTGGCTGGCGCCGCTGGTGCGGGAGGCCTTCGGCGGCACCGGCCCGGCCTGGGAGGCCGAGGCTCTCTACCGGAACTACACGCATGTCGCGCCGGGCTTCATCCGGGTCGATGCCGACGAGTGCACCTACCCGGCCCACATCCTGCTGCGCTACCGGCTGGAGCGGGCGCTGATCCGGGGAGAGATGGAGATCGGCGACCTGCCGGGCGCCTTCAACGATGGCGTGCACCGGCTCCTCGGGCTCACCGTGCCGGACGATGCGCGGGGCTGCCTGCAGGACATCCACTGGCCCGGCGGTGCCTGGGGCTATTTCCCGACCTACACCCTCGGGGCGATGATGGCGGCGCAACTGTTCGACGCCGCCTGCCGGGCCGAGCCGGACCTGCGCCCCGGCCTCGCGCGGGGCGATTTCGCGCCGCTGGTCGGCTGGCTGCGGGCGAACGTGCACGGCAAGGGCAGCGCGTTCGGGACCCAGGAGATCCTGGAGGCCGCGACCGGGCGGCCGCTCTCGGCCGAGATCTTCCTCGGACACCTGCGCCGGCGCTACCTCGACGCGTGAGCGGCCCGGCCCGTCGCCGGGCCGGCCCTCAGGCCGCGGCCTTGAACCCCGTCTCCCCCGGCCCGACCACCCGCACCGGCTCGCCCGGGCGGGCGATGAGCGTGCCGCCCTTCGGCACCTCCGACCAGCCGGCGCGCAGGCCGTCGATCGGCTCGGAGACGACCGCGAGGCCGGTGCCGATCTCGCGCCAGTACAGGCTCGGCGGGCGGCCGTCGCAGGCCCAGCGATAGGCGGTGAGGCTCTCGCCGTCGGTGAGCACGCCCGTGAAGCGCAGGGGCTCGTCGATGCCGGCCTCGCGCATCAGCCCGCGGGCGGCCGACACGCTCGCCGCCATGCCGGCGACCGGGTCGCGGTCGAGGCCGTGCGCGAGGGCGAGGAGGAACAGGGCCTCCGAATCGGTGGTGCCCTGGCGCGCCTCGTAGAGATTGTCCGGGATCATCGCCTCGAGCCGCCGGCGGATGCGGGCGTAGCCGCCGATCTGGCCGTTATGCATGAACAGGTGGCGGCCATGGGCGAAGGGGTGGCAGTTCGCCCGGGTAGTCGCGGTGCCGGTCGCGGCGCGGACATGGGCGAAGAAGGTGCGGGCGCGGATCTGCCGCGAGAGGCTGCGCAGGTTCTCGTCGGACCAGGCCGGCCGCACGTCGCGGTAGAGCCCAGGCTCCGGCCGGTCGCCGTACCAGCCGATGCCGAAACCGTCGCCGTTGGTCTCGGTCTGGGCTTCCGTCGCGTGCAGCGACTGGTGCACGAGCGAGTGGGTCGGCGCGCAGACGAGCTCGTCGAGATAGACCGGGTCGCCGTGGTAGGCGAGGAAGCGGCACATCGGCTCTTCACCTCCCGCGGCGGGTGCCGGTCCCGCTCCGGGCCGTGCCTCGTCCGCCGCCTTCATCGAACGGTAACATTCTGCCTGAGACGGTGAACAGCCCGTTAATGCACCGCACCATGCGAGAAAGTTCCTCATTTGCCCAAGGCTCATGCCCACGGTGCGGGCAATGGCGTAGGGTCAGGAGGCGACATGCGTGTCGCGCATCGGTCGCCCGCACGAGGTAGACCTTTTGCCGGGATCAATGTCAGGATTGAGTCGTTGATGCTCACGCAGGCGTGTTCGCGTCGCTGAGTTGCGTCCCGTTCCGGCACGCGTGTCACGCTGCGCTCGGTTTTCCGTTCCCTCGGCCCCGCTCGCCCCCTGTGCATCCACATCGGGGAGCCTGCGGCGATTCGGCGGGCGGCCGATCGGCTCCGCATCAATCCCGAGCACTCACGAGGATCCGGGAATCAATAAGACCCTCAGGACATAACAGGAGGCTTCATGGGCAGAGCAGCACCCACCGCGCCGATCGCCGTCGTGGTGGAGGACGATGAGTCCGTTCGGGACTTCGCCGCGGCGATCCTGGAGGAGACCGATCTCGACGTGATCGCCTGCGACAGCGCCGCCGACGCGCTGGCGGTGATGCGGGAGCGCGGCTCCGAGGTCGCGCTGCTGTTCACGGAGATGCAGCTCTCCGGCGAGATCGACGGGGCGACCCTCGCCCGCACGGTCGAGCGGGATTGGCCGGACGTGCGCCTGGTGGTGACCTCGCGGCCGGGGGAGGCGCAGGCCGTGCCGGACCACGCCGTCTACATGCAGAAGCCCTGGCGGCCCCTCGACGTGCTGGTCGAGGCCGAGCGGGCGACCTACGCCGCGGCGGCCTGAGAAACGACAAGAGCCCGCACGCCTCGCGGCGTCGGGCTCACGTCTGGTCTGGAGCCCCGCCGGTGAGAGGCGGGGCGGGACCGGTCGCCGCTTACGCGGAGGCGGCCGGAGCGGCAGCCGGGGCCGCGGAGGGGGCCGGGCCGGGACGGCGGGGAGCGCCGACGCGCGGCTTCGGCTTCGGAGCGGCGATCAGACCCTCGCGGATGGCGGTCTTGCGGGCCTGCTTGCGGGCGCGGCGGACGGCTTCCGCCTTCTCGCGGGCCTTGCGCACCGACGGCTTCTCGTAGGCCTTGCGCTGCTTCATCTCGCGGAAGATGCCCTCGCGCTGCATCTTCTTCTTGAGGACGCGGAGAGCCTGATCGACGTTGTTGTCCCGAACGAGTACCTGCAAGGGTGTATGTCCTCTTGTCTAAATCCAGAATCGTGGCCGACCTTGCGCGGAACGCGCCCGGATGGCTGCCTGCCCGGCCAACCGAAATGCGCCCCGCGGCCCGGACCTGGAAGGACCGGGAGGGGCTTGGGTTGCATCGCGGTCGCACCGGAGCCCGGCGCAAGCTGTCGGCGCACGGTATGCGCCTGATCGGGGCCTTACACCACTCCGCTACGACTTCCAACCGGGGAGTGGTCGCCTGACCGAAATTTGAGCGGCAAAGCGTCCGGGCGGAGCCTCGTGCCGGGAGCCTCGTGCCGGGAGCCTCGTGCCGACGGTCTCCCAGCTAGGCCTGCGGCCTCGCGGATCAAGCGTTGGCCTGGATGAAATTGCGCACCAGGGGGTAGGTCTGCGCCTCCCACTTGCGGCCGGAGAACACGCCGTAATGGCCGACCCCGGCCTGGAGGTGGTGGCTCTTGCGGAAGGGTTTGAGGCCGATGCAAAGGTCGTGCGCCGCCACCGTCTGGCCGACGGCGCAGATGTCGTCGCGCTCGCCCTCCACCGTCATCAGGGCGGTCCTGCGGATCGCCCGCGTGTCGATCGGCGCTCCGCGGAAGGTCAGCTTGTTCTGCGCCAGCGTCGCGTCCTGGAACACGGTCTTGACCGTCTCGAGGTAGAACTCCGCTGCGAGGTCGAGGACGGCGAAATACTCGTCGTAGAAGGTCTCGATCTGCGCCGCCTTCGCCTGCGCCTCCCTGTTGGTCTCGCCCTCGGCGAGATGCCAGTAGAGGTCGAGATGGCCGTGCATGTGGCGCGCGGCGTTCATCGACATGAAGGCTCCTACCTGCATGAAGCCCGGATAGACCCGCCGCCCCGCCCCGGCATGGCGGCGCGGCACGGTGGCGATCAGGTTCTTCTCGAACCACGCGATCGGCTTCGAGGTGGCGAGCTCGTTGACCTTGGTCGGGTTGATCCGGGTGTCGACCGGGCCGGCCATCAGGGTCATGCTCGCCGGGTGGGCCGCGTTGCGGCTCTCGGCCATCACGGCGGCGGCGGCCAGCGCCTGCACGCAGGGCTGGCACACCGCCACGAGGTGGGCGCCCTCGCCGATCGCCTCCAGGAACTGCACCAGGTGGGCGACGTAGTCGTCGAAGCCGAAGCGGCCGGCGCTGAGCGGTACGTCGCGGGCATTGTGCCAGTCGGTGATGTAGACGTCGTGGTCGGCGAGCAGGGTGCGGACGGTGCCGCGCAGGAGCGTGCCGAAATGGCCCGACAGGGGCGCCACCACCAGCACCCGGGGCTGCTCGCTGACCAGGTCCTTGCGGAAGCGCAGCAGCGTGCCGAAGGGCGTCGAGAGCACCGGCTCTTCGGTCACCGGCACCTCGCGGTTGCCGGTTCCCACCGTCTCGATCCCGTAGGAGGGCCGCGCATGGGTGAGGCCGGCCCGCATCATCATCCGGGCGGCGGCCGCGACCCAGGTCGCCGGCGCGCCGTAGCCGGCCCCGATCCAGGGAGCGGCGCCCTCGTGGAGCACCCGCCCCCAGGCGCGCGTCGCGGCGGCGGCGTCCGACTGGACCTCGAAGGCATCGTACAGCATCGGCCCGGGCTCTCCCTCACGGACACGCGCGGGATTCGGCCCGCCGGCAAGCGTACGGCACGGCTTTCCCCACCCGCGACCGGACTTTCGGCGGAACGGCGGCAGCCATCCCCTGCGCTCGCGGGATGCGACCCTCGTGCCAAGTTTCTGTCCTCTGCAGTCTAGCTCCGCGCGACTTGTGCGAAGATTGCGCCCCGGCATCCTCGCGCCGAGGCCGACCGGCACGAGTCTTGGATCGCGGGGCCGTGAACCCAGGGGCAGACGGGCCGCGCGATGACGGCCCGGGGAGGACCGGATGGCCGAGGCGACGCTGACGATCTCAATCCGCAACTACTCGTCCTGGTCGCTGCGCGGCTGGCTCCTCTGCCGCATGGCGGGGCTCGACCTCGCCGTGGAGGTGCTGTCGGGCGATCCGGCGAGCCGGGCCGAGCTCCTGCACCTCTCGCCCTCGTTCCTGGTGCCGCGGCTGACCCACGGGTCGGTGCGGGTCTGGGACGTGCTCGCCATCGCCCAGTACCTCGCCGAGGTACGGCCGCAAGCCGGCCTCCTGCCCGCCGAACTCGCCGCCCGCGCCTGGTCGCACTCGATCTCGGGCGAGATGCATGGCGGCTTCGTCAACCTGCGCTCGGCCCTGCCGATGAACCTGCGCGCCCGCTACAACGACTTCAAGCTCTGGGGCGGCGCCCGGGCCGACATCGCCCGGGTGGTCGAGATCTGGCAGGAGGCGCTCCGGGCCCACGGGGGGCCGTTCCTGTTCGGCGAGCGGCCGGTGGTGGCGGACGCGATCTACGCCCCGGTCTGCACCCGCTTCGTCACCTACGGCGTCGACCTGCCGCCGGACTGCGCCGCCTACCGCGACCGGATCATGGACTGGGACCTGATGCGCGACTGGGTCGCCGCGGCGGCGGACGAGCCGGAGGAGATCGAGGAACTCGACATGGAGTTTTGAGGGCGGGCGCCGGAATTCTCTCCCTGCTTTTGTGTCTCAGAGTCCATTTGATCGATATCGCTCCCGATTTCCACATTCTCCGCGTCATTCCGGGGCCGCGAAGCGGAGCCCGGAATCCAGACACTCAGGTGATGCAGCACGAAGCGGCATGCTCTCCGCTTTATTCTGGACGACCTGAGGATCTGGACTCTGGGTTCCGCTGCGCGGCCCCGGGATGACCCGGAGGACGTCGATGCGGTCGAGGCTATCGACCATGCTCTCAGCGTCGTTCCTGTCTTTATCGCGCAGCCTGCGATGACGGTTGCACTCGGAAGCCTCGGTCTGGCGCCGGAGCGTGACGCGACGTGGTGGGCCGTTCCGGCGAACGATGCCCATCCGCGCGCCAACCCCGTTGTCGCCTAATCTCTGAGCATCACACCCCTGCCCATTCTCCATCCACCAGCCCATCATTTGTGCATCGCACCAATCGGCCAAGCCGCCCCACGATCTACCCCAGCCAAGCCGCGAATCGTTTCAATTCCAATGACTTGAACTGGCCGCCCGGCAGTTGGCACGGAACCTGCTTTTCCTCTCTCGTCCGTCAGCGTCGACGGACACCGACCGTCAGCAGAGCCGCTGACCCGAGTTCCCCTGTGGGCCCGCAACCGCGCGGCCGGCGGAAGACCTTGGGCAGCGGTTTTTTGCGTTTCGGCACCGGAATCCGCGCCACGACGGCGCAAGCGGCTTGAGGGCACGGCAAACGATGAGCAGCGTTGAGCACACCACGCGTCGCGGCATCCTCAAGGGGGCGGCGGGCGCCCTGTCCCTGGCGGCGGCGAGCCGCGTCGCCCTGCCGGGCGGCGCCTTCGCGCAGGGTGCGGGCCCCGAGGTGAAGGGCGCCAAGCTCGGCTTCATCGCGCTCACCGACGCCGCCCCCCTCTTCGTCGCCAAGGAGAAGGGGATCTTTGCGCGTCACGGCATGCCCGACGTCGAGGTACTGAAGCAGGCCTCCTGGGGCACCACCCGCGACAACCTGGTCCTCGGCTCCGAGGGCAACGGCATCGACGGGGCCCACATCCTGACCCCGATGCCCTACCTGATCAGCGCCGGCCGGGTGACGCAGAACAACGTGCCCGTCCCGATGTACATCCTGGCGCGGCTCAACCTCGCCGGGCAGTGCATCTCGGTTGCCAAGGAGCATATGGGCGACAAGGTCGCCCTCGACGCCAAGCCCTTCAAGGCGGCCCTGGAGCGCAAGAAGGCGTCCGGCAAGTCGGTGAAGGCGGCGATGACCTTCCCGGGTGGCACCCACGATCTCTGGATCCGCTACTGGCTCGCCGCCGGCGGCATTGATCCCGACAAGGACATTGAGACCATCGTCGTGCCGCCGCCCCAGATGGTGGCGAACATGAAGGTCGGCACGATGGATTGCTTCTGCGTCTGCGAGCCGTGGAACGAGCAGCTGATCACGCAGGGCATCGGCTACACCGCGCTGACCACCGGCGAGTTGTGGAAGGACCATCCGGAGAAGGCGCTCGGCATGCGCGCCGCCTGGGTCGACAAGTACCCGAACGCCGCCAAGGCGCTGTTGGCCGCTGTGATGGAGGCGCAACAATGGTGCGACAAGCCGGAGAACCGCGACGAGCTCGCCGGCATCGTCGCCAAGCGCCAGTGGATCAACGTCCCGGCCACCGACGTCGTCAAGCGGATGAAGGGCGAGTTCGATTACGGCGACGGCCGCAAGGTGTCGAACAGCCCGCACATCATGAAGTACTGGGCCGACAACGCGTCGTACCCGTTCAAGTCGCACGACCTGTGGTTCCTGACCGAGGACATCCGCTGGGGCAAGTTCGATCCCCAGACCGACACCAAGGCCCTCATCGAGAAGGTCAACCGCGAGGACATCTGGCGCGAGGTGGCGAAGGGCATGGGCGTCACGGCGCCCGCCTCGACGTCGCGCGGCAAGGAGACCTTCTTCGACGGCAAGGTCTTCGATCCGGCGGATCCCTCCGCCTACCTCAACAGCCTCGGCATCAAGAAGGTGGCGTGAGATGGCGCTCGGATTAAGCCTCGGGCGCCTCGGCGCCGCCAAAGCCGAGGGGGTGAAGCGCCCCCTCGTCACCCGCGCCGCCCTGAAGGGCTTGGCGCTCCGCATCGTGCCGCCGCTCGTCGTGCTGGCGGTCTTCCTGCTGCTCTGGGAGGTTTTGTGCCAGCGCCCCGGCGCCGGCCTGCCGCCGCCGTCGCGCGTCGTCACGGAAGCCTGGGAGATCATCGCCCACCCGTTCTACGACAATGGCGGCACCGATAAGGGCCTGTTCTGGCACATCTCGGCCAGCCTCCAGCGCGTCGCGCTCGGCTTCACCCTGGCGGTGATCGCCGGCGTGATGCTCGGGACGCTGGTCGGCCAGTCCGAATGGGCGATGCGCGGGCTCGACCCGATCTTCCAGGTCCTGCGCACCATCCCGCCGCTCGCCTGGCTGCCGCTCTCGCTCGCCGCCTTCCGGGACGGCCAGCCCTCGGCGATCTTCGTGATCTTCATCACCTCGATCTGGCCGATCATCATCAACACCGCGGTCGGCATCCGCAACATCCCGCAGGATTACCGCAACGTCGCGGCAGTACTTCGCCTCAACGCCTTCGAGTTCTTCGCCAAGGTGATGCTGCCCTCGGCGGCCCCGTACATCTTCACCGGCCTTCGCATCGGCGTCGGCCTGTCCTGGCTCGCCATCGTGGCGGCGGAGATGCTGATCGGCGGCGTCGGCATCGGCTTCTTCATCTGGGACGCCTGGAACTCCTCGCATATCAGCGAGATCATCGTGGCCCTGGTCTATGTCGGGGTGATCGGCTTCGTGCTCGACCGCCTCGTCGCCGGCCTCGGCCACCTCGTCACCCGCGGCACCGCCACGGCCTGAGGAGGCCAACCATGACCCATCTCAGCCTCGAACAGGTCGGCATCAGCTTCACGAGGGGCGGCCGCACCACGGAAGTCCTGCGCAACGTCAACCTGAAGATCGCCAAGGGCGAGTTCGTCTCGCTGATCGGCCATTCCGGCTGCGGCAAGTCGACGGTGCTCAACATCGTGGCGGGCCTGCTCAAGGCCTCGGCCGGCGGCGTCCTCCTCGACGGCAAGGAAGTCAACAGCCCCGGCCCCGAGCGCGCCGTGGTGTTCCAGAACCACTCGCTGCTGCCTTGGCTCACCGTGCGCGAGAACGTCGCGCTCGCGGTCGACAAGGTGCTGAAGTCGAAGAAGAGCCGGGCGGAGCGGCGCGACTGGATCGAGCACAACCTCGCGCTCGTCAACATGACCCACGCCGCCGAGAAGCGCCCGCACGAGATCTCCGGCGGCATGAAGCAGCGCGTCGGCATCGCCCGGGCGCTCGCGATGGAGCCGAAGGTGCTGCTGATGGACGAGCCCTTCGGTGCGCTGGACGCGCTGACCCGGGCGCATCTCCAGGACCAGCTGATGGAGATCCACCTGCGGCTCAAGAACACCGTCATCATGATCACCCACGACGTCGACGAGGCGGTGCTGCTCTCCGACCGGATCGTGATGATGACGAACGGTCCCTCGGCCACGATCGGGGAAGTCCTGACGGTGCCGCTCGCCCGGCCGCGCAAGCGCCTCGAGCTGGTCGAGGACCCGACCTACACCCATGCCCGGGCCGAGGTGCTGGAATTCCTCTACGCCCGTCACGCCAAGCCCGCGATCGCGGCCTGATCCCATGACCGAGCGTCTCGTCGTCATCGGCAACGGCATGGCCTCGCTCCGCTTCCTGGAGCGGCTGACCGAGGCCGCCCCCGGCCGCTTCGCGGTCACCTGCGTCGGCGCCGAGCCGGTGGCGGCGTATAACCGGGTGCTGCTGTCGTCGTTGCTCGGCGGCGAGGTCGACGAGGCGGCCTGCACCTTCCGCGGCCTCGACTGGTACGCCGAGCACGGCATCACCCTGGTCACCGGCGCGCCCGCCACCGCGATCGACACCGCGGAGCGCGTCGTGACGGTCGGCGAGGGGCTGGTGCTGCCGTTCGACAAGCTGGTCCTCGCCGTCGGCTCGGTGCCGATCCGGCTGCCGAAGCCCGGCATGGACCTGCCCGGCGTCATCACTTTTCGCGATCTCGCCGACGTGGCGGCGATCCGCCGGGCGGCGGTGGCGGGCGCGCGGGCGATCGTGATCGGCGGCGGGCTCCTCGGGCTCGAGGCGGCGGTCGGGCTGGCGCGGCTCGGCGTAGACACCACGCTCCTGCACGTCATGGACCGGCTGATGGAGCGCCAGCTCGACCACGCCGCCGCAGGGCTGGTGCGCGAGGCGATGGAGGCCCGCGGCGTCCGGGTGATCCTGAAGGCCGACACCGCCGCGATCGAGGGCGAGGGCAAGGTCGAGCGCCTTGTTCTCTCCGACGGTACGGTGCTGCCGGCCGACCTCGTGGTGATGTCGGTCGGCGTGCGCCCCTCGACGGCGCTGGCGGCCAGCGCCGGGCTCGATATCGGCCGCGGCATCCGGGTCGACGACACGATGACGACCTCGGTTCCGGGCATCTACGCGCTGGGCGAATGCGCCGAGCACCGGGGCCAAACCTACGGTCTCGTCGAGCCGGCCTACGAGCAGGCCGAGGTGCTGGCCCGCCACCTCTGCGGGGCCGACGCCGCGTATGCCGGCACCTCGCTCGCGACGAGCCTGAAGGTTTTGGGTCTGCCGGTCTTCTCCGCCGGTGCGGTCGACGTGCCGGACGGCGCCGAGGCCGTGACCTGGAGCGATCCGGCCGCGGGCCTCTACCGCAAGCTCGTGATCGACGGCGACCGCCTGATCGGCGCGGTCTTCGTCGGCGACGTCGCCGAGCAGGGCTGGTGCAAGACCCTGATCCGCACCGGCGACCCGATCGGTCCCGACGACCGGGACGACCTGATGTTCGGCCGTCCCGTCCCCCAACCCCTCGCAGCGTGAAGGAGCCCGCGATGGCCGACGACTTCAACGCCGAGCAGAAGCGCTACCTCGAAGGCTTCTCCCACGGCATCGCCGCAATCCGCATGACCGGCGGCCTCGCCGCCGGGGGCAGCGCCTCGGCGCCCGCCGCCGAGCCGACTGGGCCGGACGCGATCCACATCAAGGCGCAGGACCGCACCGTGAAGAACGGCGGCAAGCTCGCCGAGCAGGAGAAGTGGAAGCGGGCCGAGAACCCGTTCGACGGCCACAACCGGCTGATCGCCGAGGCCGAGACCGGCAAGGCCCCGAAGCCCGAGGACAATTTCCGCTGGCGTTATCACGGGCTGTTCTGGGTCGCGCCGGCCCAGAACTCCTACATGTGCCGGCTGCGGATCCCGAACGGCATTCTGCACCACTGGCAGTTCGCCGGCATCGCCGATCTCGCCGATGCCCATGGCGGGGGCTACAGCCACGTCACCACCCGGGCGAACCTCCAGGTCCGCGAGATCTCCCCTGAGCACGGCCAGCCCTTCCTCGACGGGCTGGTCGATCTCGGCCTCACCGCCCGGGGCGCCGGCGCCGACAACATCCGCAACGTCACCGGCTCGCCCACCGCCGGCATCGACGCCCAGGAACTGCTCGACACGCGGCCGCTCGCCAAGTCCTGGCACAACCACATCCTCAACGACCGCTCGCTCTTCGGCCTGCCGCGCAAGTTCAACGTCGCCTTCGACGGCGGCGGCGTGCTGCCGGTGCTGGAGGAGACCAACGACATCGGCTTCCAGGCGATCGAGGTGATGGAGGGCGCCGCGGTCGAGCCCGGGATCTGGATGCGTCTCGTGCTGGGCGGCATCACCGGCCACCGCGACATCGCCCGCGACACCGGCGTGGTGCTGCGGCCGAAGGAGTGCAACGCCGTCGCCGACGCGATCCTGCGGGTCTTCATCGAGAACGGCGACCGCACCAACCGCAACAAGGCGCGGATGAAGTACGTCCTCGACGCCTGGGGCTACGACAAGTACCTCGCCGCCGTGGAGGAGAAGCTCGGGCGCAAGCTGGAGCGGGTCGATCCGGCGCACGTGAAGCCCCGCGGCGGCTTCGACCGCTACGCCCATGTCGGCGTGCATAGCCAAGTGCAACCCGGCCTCAACTGGATCGGCGTGGTGCTCCCCGTGGGCAAGATGACCACCGACCAGATGCGGGCGCTCGCCGAGATCTCCCGCGAGTGCGGCGACGGCCAGATCCGTCTCACCGTCTGGCAGAATTTTCTCTTCTCCGGCGTGCCCGACGACAAGGTGGCGGAGGTCGAGGCCCGCGTGGCGGCCCTCGGGCTCTCCACCAAGGCGTCGAGCATCCGCGCCGGCCTCGTCGCCTGCACCGGCAACCGCGGCTGCAAGTTCGCGGCCTCCGACACCAAGGGCCACGCGCTGCTCATCGCCGACCACGTCGAGGCGGCGGTGCCGGGGCTCGACGTGCCGGTCAACGTCCACCTCACCGGCTGCCACCATTCCTGCGCCCAGCACTATATCGGCGATATCGGGCTGATCGGCGCCAAGGTGGTAGTGAGCGAGGAGGGCGACACCGTCGAGGGCTACGACATCGTGGTCGGCGGCGGCTTCGGCGAGGCGGCCAAGATCGGCACCGAGATCTGGAAGGCCGTGAAGGCCGAGGAGTGCCCCGGCCGGGTCGAGACCTTGCTCACCGATTACCTCCGGCACCGCACCGGCCCGGAGGAGACCTTCCAGGCCTACACCGCCCGCCGCGGGCCGGAGGCGCTGAAGGCCTTGGCCTCCGAGCGGATGCTCGAGGCTGCCGAGTAAGGCACCCTTTTCCTCTCCCCGCGGGCGGGGAGAGGGCTGCGTCCCCGTCCAGGGGATGCAGCGAGCCCGCAGGGCGAGGGTGAGGGGGTGTCTCCGCGTGAGACTCCTCCGGAAAGACCCCCTCATCCCCGCTCCGGCTTCGCCTCCGCTTGCTGTGTTCCCTGGATGGGAACACAGTCCTCTCCCCGCCCGCGGGGAGAGGAGACGGCCGGTGCATCACCGGCGGAACGCCACTCTTCTTCGGTAATCTCTCCGATGACCCAGCACGTCGCTCCCCCGCTCGTCCTGATCCCCGAATCCGCCCCCTTCAACACCGACCAGCGCGCCTGGCTGTCGGGTTACTTCGCGGCCCTGCTCGGGCCGGCGGTCGAGGGCGCGACGGCGCTTCCGGCCGGCGAGGCACCCGGCGGGCCGGCGCTGGCCGACAACGGCGATGCGCCTTGGCACGACCCGTCGATGGGCCTCGACGACCGCATGACCCTGGCCAAGGACCGCTCCGAGCCGCAGAAGCTGATGGCCGCCATGGCCCAGCAGGATTGCGGCCAGTGCGGATACAACTGCGCCGACTATGCCAACGCCATCTTCCTCAAGAAGGAGGAGCGCCTGAACCTGTGCCAGCCCGGCGGCAAGGAGACGCTCCGGATGCTGAAGAAGCTGGAGGCGGAGTTCGGCACCGAGGCCCCGGCCGGCGCGGCTGCCCCCGCCTCCGACAATGCCCCGAAGGCGGAGGCGCCGCTCGGCCCCTACGGTCTCTGCCGCGAGAACCCGGCCGAGGCGGTGTTCCTGTCGCGCCGCCGCCTCAACGCGCCGGGGGGCGAGAAGGAGACCTGGCACGTCGAGATCGATCTGACCGGCACGGGCATCGACTACGTCGTCGGCGATTCGCTGGGCCTGTTCCCCGCCAACGCCCCGGCTTTGGCGGATGCGGTGATCGCCGAGCTCGGTGCCCGGCCGGAGCGGATCATCGCCACCAAGCTCGGCGAGAAGACGCTGCGCGATCATCTCCTCACCAACTACTCCCTCGGCGGCGCGCCCGACGGGCTGTTCCAGCTCCTCTCGCTCCTCACCTCCGGCGCGCAGCGCAAGAAGGCCCAGGCGCTCAGCGCCGGCGAGGATCCGGACGGCGACGCGGCCTATCTCGACGTGCTCGGCGCGCTCCATAAATTCCCGGGCGCCCGGCCCGACGCCGAGGTCTTCCTCGAAGCCCTCGACGAGTTGCAGCCGCGGCTCTACTCGATCTCGTCCTCGCCCAAGGCCGATCCGGGCCGGGTCTCGCTCACCGTCGATGCGGTGCGCTACAGCCATCGCTCGCGCCTGCGCCTCGGCGTCGCCTCGACCCATCTCGGCGAGCGCCTCGCCGAGACCGCCAAGGTGAAGGTCTATCTCCAGAAGGCCCACGGCTTCGGCCTGCCTTCCACGCAGGAGACCCCGGTGATCATGGTCGGGCCGGGCACCGGCATCGCCCCGTTCCGCGCCTTCCTGCGCGAGCGCGCCGCCGTCAAGGCGCCGGGCAAGAACTGGCTGTTCTTCGGCCACCAGCGCCAGGCCTCGGACTTCTTCTACCGCGACGAGCTGAACGCGATGAAGGACGAGGGCGTGCTGACCCGCCTGTCGCTCGCCTGGTCGCGGGACGGTGGCGAGAAGACCTACGTCCAGGACCGGATGCGCGAGAACGGCCGCGAGCTGTGGCGCTGGCTTGAGGAGGGCGCCCACTTCTACGTCTGCGGCGACGCCAAGCGCATGGCCAAGGACGTCGAGCGCGCGATCATCGACGTGGCGGCGGCCCACGGCGGCAAGAGCGCGGAGGAGGCGGTAGCGTATCTCGCCGCGCTGAAGAAGGCGAACCGGTATCAGGCGGACGTGTACTGAAATCGTCCGAAACTTTATTCGTTGCTCCCCGCGCCAACCATCATCCTCCGCGTCATCCCGGGACCGCGACAGCGGAGCCCGGGATCCATAACCGCCGACGAAGCAGGAGGAAGCGGACCGCGTTCCGCCTGATTGTGCATCCTCGG
Organism: Methylobacterium sp. 174MFSha1.1; assembly: GCF_900116815.1. Classification (NCBI taxonomy): domain Bacteria; kingdom Pseudomonadati; phylum Pseudomonadota; class Alphaproteobacteria; order Hyphomicrobiales; family Methylobacteriaceae; genus Methylobacterium; species Methylobacterium sp. 174MFSha1.1. The sequence goes on from NZ_FPCB01000007.1 coordinate 106,615, forward strand.
CGGTTATGGATCCCGGGTTCTCGCCTTGCGGCGAGCCCCGGGATGACATGGAGGGTGGCAATTCTGTCGGATTGATCGATCGCAGGCTGGCGCTACGCAGCGTCACCCGATCGATCGTCTCAGGTGACCTGCGATCCGCCGGAGACGACCCGCGGCTTGAATATTGCTTGTCTCGGCCGACCGGCCCTCACCCCCACCCCCGGCGAAAGGCTCTTCCCATGAACCTGCACGTGCCGGCCCTCACGCCCGAGGCCGCTCCCGTCCGGACCACCTGCCCGTATTGCGGCGTCGGCTGCGGCGTGCTCGCCCGGCCGGACGGGCAGGGGGGCGCCAGCGTGGCGGGCGATCCGCAGCACCCGGCGAATTTCGGCCGGCTGTGCTCGAAGGGCTCGGCGCTCGGTGAGACCCTCTCCCTCGACGACCGGGTGCTGCACCCGCAGATCGCCGGGCGGCGGACGACCTGGGACGAGGCGCTGGACGCCGTGGCGGACGGTTTCAAGCGCACCATCGCGGCGCACGGGCCGGACTCGGTGGCGTTCTACCTCTCGGGCCAGTTGCTCACCGAGGATTACTACGTCGCCAACAAGCTCGCGAAGGGCTTCATCGGCACGCCGCACGTCGACACCAATTCACGCCTGTGCATGTCGTCCTCGGTGGCGGCCCACCGCCGCGCCTTCGGCTCCGACACCGTGCCGGGCTGCTACGAGGACCTCGACGAGGCCGACCTCCTGGTGCTGGTCGGCTCCAACACCGCCTGGTGCCACCCGATCCTGTTCCGCCGCATGCTCGACGCGCGGGAAAAGCGCGGCACGAAGATCGTCGCCATCGACCCCCGTCGTACCCAGACCGGCGAGGAGGCCGACCTCTTCCTCGGCCTCAAGCCCGGCACCGACACGGCCCTGTTCTCCGGCCTCCTGGTCCACCTCGCGGATCACGGCGCCCTCGACCCGCGCTACATCGCCGAGCACACCGCCGGCTTCGACCTCGCGCTCGAGCGCGCCCGCCAGATCGCCCCGAGCGTCGCCGCCACCGCCGCCGCGACCGGTCTCACCGAGGCCGAGGTCGCGACCTTCTTCGAGCTGTTCCGCGGCACGACGCGGGTCGTCACCGCCACCTCGCAGGGCGTCAACCAGTCGGCGCAAGGCACCGACAAGGCCAACGCGATCATCAACTGCCACCTCGCCACCGGCCGCATCGGGAAGCCCGGCATGGGCCCGTTCTCCCTCACCGGCCAGCCCAACGCCATGGGCGGGCGCGAGGTCGGCGGGCTCGCCAACATGCTGGCGGCGCATATGCACTTCACCCCCGAGGAGGTGGATCTGGTGCGCCGGTTCTGGAACGCGCCGAACATCATCACCGGCGAGGGGATGAAGGCGGTGGCGTTGTTCGAGGCGATCGAGCGCGGCAAGATCAAGGCGCTGTGGGTGATGGGCACCAACCCGGCGGTCTCGATGCCCCGGGCCGACCGGGTGCGGGCGGCGCTCCAGAAGCTCGATACCTACGTGGTCTCCGAGGTGGTGGCGGACACCGACACGGTGCGGGCGCGCAACGCGATCCTGCTGCCGGCCCTCGCCTGGGGCGAGAAGGACGGCACGGTGACCAATTCCGAGCGCCGCATCTCGCGCCAGCGCGCTTTCCTGACGGCCCCGGGCGAGGCGCGGGCCGATTGGTGGATCATGGCGCAGGTCGGTAAGCGGCTGGGCCATTCCAAGGCCTTCGCCTGGCCGAGTGCCGCCGCGGTGTTCCGCGAGCACGCCGCGCTGTCGGAATTCGAGAACCGCGGCACCCGCGACTTCGATCTCGGCGGGCTCTCCGACATCACGGATGCCGCCTACGCCGCCGCCGCGCCGGTGCAGTGGCCGCTGACCCGCAAGGCCAAGGCGCCGCAGACGCGGTTCTTCGCCAATGGCGGCTTCTTCACCCGCGATCGCAAGGCCCGCTTCGTCGCGGTGCAGAAGCCGGTCCTGGCGCAAGCGACCAGCGACGCGCTGCCCTTACGCCTCAATACCGGCCGGGTGCGCGACCACTGGCATACCCTGACCCGCACCGGGAAGAGCCCGCGCCTCTCGGCCCATCGCGCCATCCCCTTCGTCGAGATCCACCCCGACGACGCGGCGGCGGCCGGGCTCACCGACGGCGACCTCGCCCGGGTGCGCACCGCCCACGGCGCCGCGGTGCTGGAGGTGATGGTGACGCCGGGCGCCCAGCCCGGCATGCTGTTCGCCCCGATGCACTGGAGCGAGGCCAACACCTCGGACGGCCGCGTCGGCGCGCTGGCGCAGGGGGCGGTCGACCCGGTCTCGGGCCAGCCGGAGCTCAAGGCGACCCCGGCCTCGATCGCCCCCGAGCCCTACCGCTCCCGCGGCTACCTCATCACCCGCGAGAGCGTGGCAGCGTCCTTCGGCTGGTGGTGGGCGCGGGCGACGCTGGACGGCGCGACCGGCCTGATCTTCGCTGCCCAGGACGGCCCGAGCGAGGCCGCCGCCCTGATGCGCGAGCTGTTTGCCGGCGCCACCTTCAGCGAGTACGCCGATCCGGGCCGCGGCCGGTACCGCGCCGCCGCCTTCCGCGACGGGCAGCTCCTCGGCGTGATCGCCCTGGCGCCGGCCGCCGAGCGCCCGACCTGGGACGCCGCCAAAGCGTTCTTCCGCACCCAGGAGCTGCTGGAGCCCTCTGCGCGCCGGGCGCTCATCTCCGGCCGGGCGGAGAGCGCCGGCACCGGCCCGCTGGTCTGCGCCTGCCACACCGTCGGGCTCGACACGATCCGGGCGGCGATCAAGGGCGGGGCGCACGGGGTCGAGGCGGTGGGAGCCGCCTGCAAGGCCGGCACCAATTGCGGCTCGTGCATCCCTGAGATCCGCAAGCTGCTGGCCGCCGAACTTGCACCCGCTTCCGCATAGGCGCATCTGATGGCGCAGGATTTCCCGAGACTCGTGTCAGAAGCTTCCCTTTCCATGCGTACGCCCCGCGCTCCCCGCGAGACCCGCTCCCCGGGCCTCGAGCCCCTGGCCGTGCTCCCGGTCTTCGTGACGCTCACGGGCAAGCGCGCGGTTTTGGCCGGGGCCAATGGCGGCGCGGCCTGGAAGGTGAAGCTGCTCGCCGCCGCCGGCGCCCATGTCGACGTGTTTGCCCCCGAGCCCACCGACGAGATGCGCGGCGCCCCCGCCGAGGCGGTCGCCGGCAAGGTCGTGCTGTACGAGCGCGACTGGTCGCCGGCCGACCTGGTGGGAGCGGCCTTCGCCATCGCGGCCTTCGAGGATGAGGGCGAATGCGAGTGCTTCGTCGGCGCGGCCCGCGCCGCGGGCGCCATCGTCAACGCCATCGACCGGCCGCATCTGTGCGACGTCTCGTTCGGCGCCATCGTCAACCGGTCGCCCCTGGTCGTCGGCATCTCGACGGAGGGCGCCGCCCCGGTCTTCGGCCAGACCGTGCGGGCGCGCATCGAGGCGATGCTGCCCGCCGGCTTCAAGGCCTGGGTCGGGGCCGCCCGCGACTGGCGCGCCGAGGTGAGTGCGCGCTACCACGCCTTCGGCGAGCGCCGGGCGTTCTGGGAGCGGTTTACGGATCGTGCCTTCGCCGAGCCGGAGCGGGCGCCGGTCCGCGCCGACCTCGACGCGCTGCTCGCCGAGAACGACGCCGCGCCGACGGGCGGCAGCGTCGTCCTGGTTGGTGCGGGGCCGGGCGACGCCGAACTCCTGACCCTCAAGGCCCTGCGGGCCCTGCGCAGCGCCGACGTGATCCTGTACGACGACCTCGTCGCGCCGGAGATCCTCGATTACGCCCGGCGCGAGGCCCGCACGATGCTGGTCGGCAAGACCGGGCACGGCCCGTCCTGCCGCCAGGACGACATCAACGCCCTGATGGTGTCGCTGGCAAAGAGCGGCAAGCGGGTGGTGCGGCTCAAATCCGGCGACCCCCTGGTGTTCGGCCGCGCCGGCGAGGAGATCGATGCCTGCCGCGAGGCCGGAATCCCGGTCACGGTGGTGCCTGGCGTCACGGCGGCACAGGGGGCGGCGGCCTCGCTGGGCATCTCGCTCACCCACCGCGACGCAGCGCGGCGCCTGCAATACGTCACCGGCCACGACCGCCGCGGGGCGCTCCCCGACGACCTGAACTGGAAGGCGCTGGCCGATCCCACCGTGACCACGGTGGTCTACATGCCCAAGCGCACCCTGCGCAGCCTCCTCGCCCAGGCCGTGTCCGAGGGCCTGCCGCCCGCGACCCCGGCGCTGGTGGTATTCAACGCCACGCGGCCCGATCAGGCGGTGGTGCGCGGTGAGGCCCGCGACATCGCCGACCGGGTCGAGGCGGCCGGGCTCGAGGGGCCGGCGATCGTGATGGTGGGGGATGCCCTCGGGCGGGGCGTGCAGGCGGACGAAGTGCCAGTCATCCCGCCCGCGGTCCTGGCGGCGGCGGAGCGGGCGAGCGTCTGAGCGAGCGCCTGTTTACGCTGGCAAACCGAACTGAAACCCTCAATGTCATCCCGGGGCCGCGCAGCGGAACCCGGGATCCATAACCGCTGAGGTTTCAGGATGAAGCGGCACGCCGTCCGCCTCGTTCGGCACCCTCGGCGGTTATGGATCCCGGGTTCTCGACTTCGTCGAGCCCCGGGATGACGTTGTGGTTCTTGAGATCTTCGCTCGGACGCACCAGTCGATCGCAGCCGCGCCAAATTCGCTTTGTCTGATTGTTTGGCGGCGCCGCACATCGACAGTTGAGGGCATTGATGGCGCCGCCCCCACCCCTCAGCGGAGAAGGGACGGGGGCAGCGTCCGCACTGACGGGGATGACCCGTACGCGGCGTCAGCGCTGTTGCGGCTGCGGCGGTTGCTGCTGAGCCTGCTGCTGCTGGATCAGCGGGGTGATGCGTCGCACCGTCACCCGGCGGTTCTCCCGCGAGGCACTCTGGGTGTTCACCTTCAGGTACTGCTCGCCATAGCCCTGCGTGGTCAGGTTCTCGGGCGGCACCTTGAAGTCGCGGGTCAGCACCTCGGCCACTGACTGGGCGCGCCGGTCGGAGAGCGAGAGGTTGTCGACGTCGGCGCCGACCGCGTCGGTGTAGCCCTCGATCAGGAAGACCTCCTGCGGGTTGTTCTGGATCGCCTGGTTGATCGCCGCCGCGATGGTGGCGAGGCGCTGGGCCTGATCCGGCGTGACCTCCCACGAGCCGGTGTCGAAGGTGATCGTGTCGATGTCGACGCTGCGCATCCGGGCGCGCAGGGTCGGGCTGTAGCGCACCTGGTCGAGGGTGTAGCGCCGCTCGACCGGCGCGACCGGCGGGGCGGTCAGCGCCTCGTAGATCGCACCCTGGTCGGCCCGCTCCGCCTCGACCACGTAGCGGTCGCGGGGGATGCGGATGTCGGGCGGCGGCAGCACGACCACGTCCTGCTGGATCGACCGCGGCGGGCCCGCGTAGGAATTGTCGATCAGCACCACCTCGCGCCCGTCCGGGCCGCGGCGGTAGCGCCGCAGCAGCCGGCCGTCGTCGTCCACCACCGTGAAGACCTGGTAGCCGCCGGGGCGGTCGATGATCGTCACCGTGTCGCGGCCGCGGCGCTCGATGCGGGCGTCGCGATCGAGCAGGCGGAAGCGCTCGGTCTCGTCGTGGCGCAGGAAGTAGCGGTCGTCGTCGCGCACGATCACCCGGCCGGGCTCGCGGATGATCAGGCGGCCGTTCTCGTTGTACTCGCGCCGGGCGCGGCGGACGTCGTCGTAGCTGCGCACGTCGATATCGCCGCGGCGGAAGCCGCCCGGGACGTAGTCCGGCGCATCGCGGCGATAGCCGCCGGGCAGGTCGCCGCGGTCGTCGGGGCCGCGCCGGTCCAAGTCCCGCCGGTCCAAGTCCCGCCGGTCGAAGTCCCGCCGGTCGTCGCCGCGGCGATCGAAGTCGCGTCCGTCGCGACGGTCAAAATCGCGGCCGTCCCGCCGATCAAAATCCCGCCGGTCCTGATCGCGCGGATCGCGACGGTCGAGGTCGCGGCTGTCGGGCGGTGCGCCGGCTCCGCCGGGGACGAAGGGCCGGCCCGGCACGCCGGGCTGCTGGTTCGGCGGCAGCGGTGCGCCGTTCGGGCCGGCGCCGGGGGCGTCCGGCCGACTGGGTCCGCGACCCGGAGCACCCGGCAGCGGCTCGCCGGGCGCCGGCGGAGCCGCGCGGCCCGGGGCAGGGGGCTGGCCGGGAGGGGGTCCTTGACGATCGGGTCCTTGACGATCGGGACTTTGACCCGGCGCGGGCGGCTGGCCCGGGCTGCGCTGGCCCGGCCCGTCGGGTCCGCGGCGCTCGTCGCGTCCATCGGGGCGGTCGTCGCGGCGATCGGGCCGGGCGTCGGGCCCGCGGCGCTCGTCACGTGCATCGGGACGGTCGTCGCGGCGATCCGGCCGGGCATCGGGGGCAGGGCGCTCCCGCTGGTCGGGACGCGCGGCGGGGCCGCGATCCTGCTGCGGGGCCGGCGGACGGCCGGGCTCCTCGCCGCGCGGGCCGCGCGGCTCCTGGCGATCGGGGCGCTCCGGGCGGTCGGGACGGTCCGGCCGCTCTTGGCGATCAGGGCGCTCTTGGCGATCGGGCCGATCCGGACGGCCCTGCGGCCCGCGCTCCTGCGGTTCGGGCCGCTCCCGTTGCTGGGGCTCGGGCCGCTCGCGGGGCGGCGCCGGGCGCTCGCGCGGCTCCGGCCGCTCGGGACGTTCGCGCTGCGGCTCGGGCCGCTCCTGCCGAGGCTCGGGGCGTTCCTGTCGGGGTTCGGGCCGCTCGCGGGGTTCGGGTCGCGGCGCCTGCCGCTCCTGCCGGGGTTCGGGCCGCTCTTGCCGGGGCTCGGGGCGTTCGCGCGGCTCCGGCCGCTCGGCCGGGCCCCGCTCCGGGCGCGGGCCACCACCCGGGCCGCCGGGGCCACCTTGGCCGCCATGTCCGCGCTCGCCGCCGGGACCTCCGGGTCCGCCCGGACCACCGGGGCCTCCCGGCCCGCCAGGCCCCCGCTCTCCCGGTCCGCCCTGGGCCAGCCGGATCACGTCGTCGCCTCGCGCCGCCGACGGGCCAGCAAGGGAGTGGCCGGCAAGAGCTTGGCCGGCGAGAGCCTGGCTCGCCAGAATCGGCTGGAGCAGCAGCGCCGGCAGGATCGTGCCGGTCAGCAGCAGTGCGCGGGCAGGGCGCATCGGGTGGAACCTCTCGTCCGTCGTCGGTCCCTTCGAACACCTTGACGGCGAGTTGGTTCCCTGCGGTCAACCGGCCCGGGGCGCTCGCGCCGGGCGGGGCGGCGTCACGGGGTGGCGACGGGAGCGGCGCCCGGAGCCGGGACCGACGCCACGGCGGCCTGCGGGCCGTCCGCCTTGGCGGTGAGCGGCACCGGGATCAGGTTCGGGGCGATGATCCGCACCGCGGGACGCTCCTCGGGGGTGGCCGGGCGGGCGGAGTCCGCAGCCTCGGCGGTGCCGTCCTCGACCCGGGTGGCGGCGGTGGCCGCCAGGGTCGCGGCGGCCCGGTCGGCGCGGCCGACCAGGGTCAGCCGAACCTTCGGCCGCGACATCGCCTCGGCCTGGGCCGGGGTGACGAAGATGTCGCCCTTGTGGCGCACCAGCATGCTCTCGGCCTTGACCAGGGCCTGCGCCCAGGTCTGCGTGCCCTTGCACGAGCAGTTCGGCACGAAGGTCTTCTGGAACTTGAAGGCGTTCGCCAGAGCCGAGTAGGAGCGCTTGGTCTGGATCGCGGCGGCCTGGGTCAGGCCGCCGTCGCTCGGCGGCATCGAGTAGGCGGCGGCCTCGGCGCCGGGGCAGAGCGCCTGGCACATCTCGTCGGCGCCCTCCCGCCCGTCGGGCAGGTTCGGCATCGGGAAATAGGCCCCGTCGCACATCCGCACGCAGATCACCTGCGAGCCGCCGCGCCCGAACCCGTCGGCGGGCTTCGGCTGGGAGGCGGCGGCGCTCTGCAGGCCGGTGCAGGCGTCCTTCACGGCGGCGATCAGCTGCTCGCGGCGGGCATTCGAGACCTCGCGGGCGCCGGCGCCGTAGCCGGCATTGAGGGCGCGGATGCGCTGCTCGACCTGCGCGCATTGCGGCGGCCGCATGTCGAAGAACAGGAAGCGCCCGCCCTCGCAGCCGATCGACTGGCGGTAGGCGACGAGCTGCTGGATCTCCTCGATCTGGCCGCGGTTCGAATCCCGCTGCAGGCCGGCGAGCTCGGCGCGGAAGCGCTGACAGGCGGCTGCGTTGGGCTCGGCCAGGGCAGCCTGGCACAAGGAAAGGGTCGCAAGGACACCGGCGATGAGCCGGACCGTGAGGCGAAGCAGCGTCATGGCGTTCGGGAACCGGCCGTGATGCGAGGACGATCCGCCCTTGAGAGCAGGGCGGCGGACGAAAACGAGCCGCCCCGCGGGCGGGGACGCCAAGCGTGGCAGGACGGGACGGATCCGTTCTAACCGCCCTCGTCGCCGTGCGACAGCCTCCCTACATACGTTAAGCTTCTTCAAGGAAAGGTTGATGCGATGGTGTGGCGGCGGGGTCTCAGGGCTCTCTGCGGGGTCGCCTGTCTCGGGCTGGCGGCGGGCACGGCGCTCGCCCAGGAGCCGGACCGGATCTTCGACAAGTCGACGGTCTGGCGGCCGCTCACGCCCAACGACAAGCTGGTGGTCTACGGCATCGACGATCCTGACGTGGACGGCGTCGCCTGCCACTACACCCAGCCGGAGAAGGGCGGCATCAAGGGCACGCTCGGCCTCGCCGAGGAGGTCTCCGACATCTCGCTCTCCTGCCGCCAGGTCGGGCCGGTCAAGTTCAAGAGCAAGATGAAGCAGGGCGAAGTGGTGTTCAGCGAACGCCGCTCGCTGATCTTCAAGAGCATGCAGATCGTGCGCGGCTGCGACGCCAAGCGCAACACCCTGATCTACATGGTCTACTCGGACAAGGTGGTGCAGGGCTCGCCGAAGAACTCGACATCGACGGTGCCGCTGATGCCGTGGGGCACCGAGCCGCCGCCGAAATGCGGCGATTTCCTCGGCTGACGTTCCGCGCCGCCGCTTTCTGCTGATTCATATCCGGGCCCGCGCTTGCGCGGGCCTTTTTTTCGTGTGCGCCGAACTGTCGGCCTCGGGACCGGGACCGCCGCGCCTGTGCCCCGCCGGCCCGTCTCGCGGCGATTCCGGCCGGTTCGAGGCGGCATTAACGATCCGGTAACCATGCTGCGCGCTTCATGGCGTCCGGTAACAACTCGTCAACCGCCGTGACCAGCATCAGCCTCACTCGCCCCTCCCTCCCGCTGCGCGGCCGCTCCTTCCGGGCGCTCGTGCTCGCGCCGGAGACGCCGCTCGGCGACTGGTTCTCGCACCTGGATGCCCTGGTGCAGCGCTCGCCGACGCTCTTCTCCGAGCGCGCCGTGATTCTGGACGTCTCGGGCCTGGCCAAGGACTCCCTCCGGGGGGATGCGGCCGGACCCGAGGCGGCCGAGCCCGCCGAGGACGATCACGATGCCGCGGCGGCGACGCCCGACATCGCCGGCCTCGTCGACGAGCTCAAGCAGCGCGGCATCCGCATCATGGGCGTCGAGAAGGCCGAGCCGGCCTGGCTCGGCCCGGCGCTGCCGCCGCTGCTCAGCGGCGGCCGCCCGGCCGCGATGGCGGAGCCGGACGCCGACGTCGCCGAGGCCAAGGCACCGGAACCCGTCAAGCCGCCGGAGCCGCGCAAGCCGAACTCCCTCGTCCTGGAGACCCCGCTGCGCTCCGGCCAGTCGGTCTACCACCCCGAGGGCGACGTGACGGTGATGGGCTCGGTCGCCTCGGGCGCCGAGATCCTGGCCGGCGGCTCGATCCACGTCTACGGGGCGCTGCGCGGCCGCGCCATCGCGGGGGCGGGCGGCAACCCCCGGGCCCGGATCTGCTGCCGCAAGTTCGAGCCCGAACTGATCGGCATCGACGGCCTGTTCCGCACCGCCGACACCACCGACCCGAAGCTGCGCAAGAAGGCGGTCCAGGTCTGGCTCGAGGGGGAAACCCTCCGCATGGCCGCCCTCGACTGACGACGACGACCGGACGGGACGTCGCGGGCGCCTTGCGCGTCCCGGCCCGCCCGACCGACACGCCCGAACACGACACTCGAACAACCCCGTGAGCGCGCGACCCGGCATCCGGGGCGCCGCATCATCCCGATTGCTCGGGGGGAGCATTGTCCATGGCCAAGATCATAGTGGTGACGTCCGGCAAGGGCGGGGTGGGCAAGACCACCACGACCGCGGCCCTCGGGGCCGCCCTCGCCCAGGCCGGGCAGAACGTCTGCGTGGTCGACTTCGACGTCGGCCTGCGCAACCTCGACCTCATCATGGGCGCCGAGCGCCGGGTGGTCTACGACCTCATCAACGTCGTCCAGGGCGACGCCAAGCTGACCCAGGCGCTGATCCGCGACAAGCGCCTCGACACCCTCTCGCTGCTCCCCGCCTCGCAGACCCGCGACAAGGACGCGCTCACCGACGAGGGCGTCGCCCGCGTCATCGGCGAATTGCGCGAGAAGTTCGACTGGGTGATCTGCGACAGCCCGGCCGGCATCGAGCGCGGCGCGACGCTGGCGATGCGCCACGCCGACATCGCGGTCGTCGTCACCAATCCCGAGGTCTCCTCGGTGCGCGATTCGGACCGGATCATCGGCCTCCTCGATTCCAAGACCGAGCGCGCCAAGAACGGCGAGCGGCTGGAGAAGCACCTGATCCTCACCCGCTACGACCCCAACCGGGCCGAGCGCGGCGAGATGCTGAAGATCGACGACGTGCTGGAGATCCTGTCGATCCCGCTGCTTGCCGTGATCCCGGAGAGCGAGGAGGTTCTCAAGGCCTCGAACCTCGGCAGCCCGGTGACGCTGAACGCACCGCAGAGCGCGCCGGCCCGCGCCTACACCGACGCGGTCCGCCGGCTCAAGGGCGAGACCGTCGAGATGACCGTCCCGACCGAGAAGCGCTCGATCCTCGGCAAACTCTTCACCCGGAGGGCGGCATGAACCTGCTGAGCTTCCTGTCGCGGCGCGGCACGGCGCCGGTGGCGCGCGAGCGGCTCCAGATCCTTCTCGCGCACGAGCGCAACGGCTTCGGCCGCTCGGACCTGGTGGCGGTGCTGCGCGAAGAAATCCTGGCGGTGATCGCCAAGCACGTCGCCATCGACCAGGAGAAGGTGAAGATCACCATGGAGCGCGGCGACGCCGTCTCGACCCTGGAGATCGACGTCGAGCTGCCGAAGGCGGTCCACCGGGCGGCCTGATCCCCTGGGGATGGCCCCGGGGTCTTGCGCTCACGGCCGGCCCGGGCGATTCAATCGCCGACGGGCCGGACGGAGCGAGCTGTTGGCGGACGCCTTCCCACTGCACGACAAGCTGGCCCTGGTCACCGGGGCCGGCAGCGGCATCGGCGCGGCCCTGGCTCTCGGCCTCGCCCGGAAGGGGGCCCGCCTCGTCCTCGTCGACCGCGACCCAGACGGTCTCGCCCGCAGCGAGGCCGCCGTGCGGGCGCTCGGGCGCGACGTCGGCACGCATGCCTTCGACATCACGGATTTCGCGGCGGTCGCCGCGCTGCCTGAGGCGGTCGCCGCCCGGCACGGGCCCCTCGATCTTCTCATCAACAATGCCGGCGTGGCGCTCGCCGGCCGCTTCGCCGATGTCGAGCTCGACGATGTCGACTGGCTGATGGACGTCAATTTCCGCGCCGTGGTGCGGATGACCCGGGCCTTTCTCCCCGTCCTGGAGAGCCGGCCGGCGGCGCAGATCGTCAACCTGTCGAGCCTCTACGGCATCGTTGCCCCGCCGGGCCAGGCGGCCTACGCGGCGAGCAAGTTCGCGGTGCGCGGCTTCTCCGAGGCGCTGCGGCACGAATATGCCGGCACCAACCTCGGCGTGAGCGTCGTGCATCCGGGCGGCGTGGCCACGGCCATCGCCCGCAACGCCCGCGTCGGTCCGCGCCTCGATCCCGCCGAGGTGGCGAGCGGCAAGGCCGCCGTCGAGCGCCACCTGCGTCTTCCCCCCGAGGCGGCGGCGGCCCGCATCCTGCGCGGCATCGCCCGGCGGGAGCCCCGCATCATCGTCGGCCGCGACGCCGCCCAGGTGGCGCTGATCCAGCGCCTGATGCCGGTGCGGTACTGGTCGCTGATCGCCCGCGCCATGGAGTAGAGCATGCCGAGCCTGCGCGCCCACGTCTTCGACTGGATCATCCGCTGGCAGGTTCGGCCGAAGGTCGCCCGCGCCGGGGGCGACGTCGCGGCGATCCGCCGGGTCCTCAACTCGGGCAGCTTCCCCGAGCCGCCCGGCCTCGTCTTCCGCGAGGGCAGCGTCGGCGGGATCGCGGGCGAGTGGATCGAGCGCCCCGGCCTCGCGCCGGACGCCCCGCGGCTGTTCTACCTGCATGGCGGCGGCTTCATCGCCTGCTCGCCCCGCACCCACCGGCCGATCACCGGCGCCTTCGCGCTCAGGGGTTTCCGGGTGTTCTGCCCCGATTACCGACTCGCCCCCGAGCACCCCTTCCCGGCGGCCCTCGACGACGCGGCCGCCTGCTGGTCCGCCTTCGCGGCCTCGGGGCCTGCGGGGATCGCGGGCGATTCCGCCGGCGGCAACCTGGCGCTCGCCTTGATGCTGCGGGCGCGCCGGGACGGCCTGCCGCAACCGCAGGCCGCCGTTCTGTTCTCGCCTTCGACCGATATGCTGGGCGAGGGCGACTCGATGCGCAGCAATGCCCGCCGCGACGCGATGTTCGATCCGACGAAGCTGCAGCACCTCGTCGACCTCTATCTCGGCGGGCACGACCCCGCCGACCCGCTCGTCTCGCCCTTGCGCGGCGACCCTGCCGGGCTGCCGCCGCTGCTGTTCCATGTCGGCGCCCGCGAGGTTTTGCGCGACGATTCGGTGCGCTTCGCCGAGAAGGCCAAGGCCGCGGGCGGCTCCGCCACCGTGACGGTCTGGCCGGTGGTGCCGCATGCCTGGCAGCTGGCGCAGTCGTTCCTGCCGGAGGCGCGCCGCTCCCTGTCCGAGGCCGCCGCCTTCCTGAAGAGCCACGCCGCCACGCCGGAGGCGGTCCGGTGACGGACACGCCCGCCGCGCCGCAGCCGGCGCCCTGGCCGGACAAGCCCCTCGCGGTGCTGGTGATCGGGGCCGGCTTCTCCGGCCTCGCCATGGCGATCCGCTGCCGGCAATCCGGCATCGACGACCTCTTCGTCGTCGAGAAGGCGGACGCGGTCGGCGGCACTTGGCACGAGAACACCTATCCGGGCGCGGCCTGCGACATCCCGGCCCATCTCTACGCCCTGTCCTTCGCCCCGAAGTCCGACTGGACCCGCACCTTTGCCGGCCAGCCGGAGATCGCCGCCTACCTGCGCGAGCTGGTCGCGCGGTTCGATCTCGCCAAGCACATCGCCCTCTCCACCGCCGTCACCGGGGCCGTCTGGGACGGGGGACGCTCCCTGTGGCGGGTCGAGACCGATCGCGGTCCGCTGGAGGCGCGGGTGCTGGTCTCCGGCATGGGGGCGCTGCACTACCCGGCGGTCCCGGCGATTCCGGGCCTGCACACCTTCCTCGGCCCGCTCTTCCACACCGCCGCCTGGGATCACGGCGTCCCTCTGAAGGCCAGGCGCGTCGGGGTGATCGGCACGGGGGCGAGCGCGATCCAGGTCGTGCCGGCCATCGCCCCGGAGGTCGAGCGCCTGGTGCTGTTCCAGCGCACGCCGCCCTGGGTCATGCCGCGCAACGACCGGCCGATCGGCCCGCGGATGCAGGCGCTGTTCCGCCGCCTGCCGCCGGTGCGCCGCCTGTTGCGCGAGATCCAGTTCCGGGTGCGCGAGGCGCGGGCGGCTCTCGGCTTCACCCGGGTCTCCGGGCTCACCCGCCTCGCCGAGGCCGCGAGCCGGCACCACCTGCGCCGGCAGATCGCCGACCCCGCCTTGCGCGAAAAACTCACCCCGCCCTACCGCCTCGGCTGCAAGCGGGTGCTGATCTCCGACGAATTCTATCCGGCCCTGACGCGGCCGAACGTGACGCTGGAGGCCGGCCCGATCCGCGCCGTCACCCCGGACGGCGTGACGATGCAGGACGGCCGCCACCACCCCCTCGACGTGCTGGTGCTCGCCACCGGCTTCGACACCACCGCGTCGCTTGCCCGGGTGCCGGTGGTCGGCCGCGACGGGCTGATCCTCGCCCGCGCCTGGGGCGAGCGGGTGGCGGCGCATCGCGGCGTGGCGGTGGCGGGATTTCCCAACTTCTTCATGCTGCTCGGCCCCAATACGGGGCTCGGCCACAACTCGGTCGTGCTGATGATCGAGGCGCAGGTCGAGTACGTGCTCGCCTGCCTCGCCGAGATGAAGACCCGCAACCTCGCGGCGATCGAGCCCTCGCCGGAGGCGCAGGCGCGCTACCTCGCGGATCTCGAGCGGCGGCTCGCCGGCAGCATCTGGCAGCAGGGCGGCTGCGCCAGCTGGTACCAGGACGCGGCCGGGCGCAACATCGCCCTGTGGCCCGGCACGGTGCTGGCCTACCAGCGCGCGATGCGGGTGCCGGACTGGGGCGAGTTCGTCCTCACCCCGGCATAGGCCTGGTCCCGGCTGCAAGAGTCGTTGGACGCATCGCTGCGCTGCGGCGATAGCGCTTTGCGCCCGTCACAGACGCGTGCTATCGGCCGGTGCCAACTCAATCCAGGCTTTTGCCAGGCATTTGCCACGCAAATCGCCCGGGGCGACCCCGATTTGGCGGCTTCCGCAAGGGCCGCACGCACGAGGAGTTGGTTCATGGCCCGCATCGGCACCGACACGATCATCGAGGGCCTGACCTTCGACGACGTCCTGCTCCGCCCCGCCGCATCCTCGGTGATGCCGGCCGAGGTGAATCTCGGCACCCGCCTCACCCGCTCGATCCGGCTCAACATGCCGATCATCGCCTCGGCGATGGACACGGTGACCGAGGCCCGGATGGCCATCGCGATGGCGCAGAACGGCGGCCTCGGGGTGATCCACCGCAACCTCGAGCCGCCGGAGCAGGCCGAGCAGGTCCGCCTCGTCAAGAAGTACGAGTCCGGCATGGTGCTCAACCCGATCACCATCCACCCGGACGAGACCCTGGCCGACGCCTACGGGCTGATGCGCCAGCACGGCATCTCCGGCATCCCGGTGGTCGAGCGCGGGCCCAACGGCTCCCGCGGCAAGCTCGTCGGCATCCTGACCAACCGCGACACCCGCTTCGCCACCAACCAGGGTCAGCCCGTCGCCGAACTGATGACCCGCGACCGGCTGATCACCGTGCGCGAGGGCGTGACCCAGGACGAGGCCAAGCGCCTGCTGCACCAGTTCCGCATCGAGAAGCTGCTCGTCGTCGACGACCACTATCGCTGCATCGGGCTGATCACCGTCAAGGACATCGAGAAGCAGGTCGCCTACCCGAACGCGATCAAGGACGAGCAGGGCCGCCTGCGGTGCGCCGCCGCCACCACCACCGGCGACGGCGGGTTCGAGCGGGCCGAGCGCCTGATCGATGCCGGCTGCGACGTGATCGTGGTCGATACCGCCCACGGCCACTCGGCCAAGGTGCTGGAGAGCGTGCGCCGGGTGAAGACCCTGTCGAACGCCGTGCAGGTCATCGCCGGCAACGTCGCGACCCGCGAGGGCGCCCAGGCGCTGATCGATGCCGGCGCCGACGCGATCAAGGTCGGCATCGGCCCGGGCTCGATCTGCACCACCCGCATCGTCGCCGGCGTCGGCGTGCCCCAGCTCACCGCCATCATGGAGGCGGTCGAGGCCGGCAACGAGGCCGACGTGCCGGTGATCGCCGATGGCGGCATCAAGTATTCCGGCGACCTCGCCAAGGCGATCGCCGCCGGCGCCTCGGTGGCGATGCTGGGCTCGCTCTTGGCCGGCACCGACGAGGCCCCGGGCGAGGTCTTCCTGTACCAGGGCCGCTCGTACAAGAGCTACCGTGGCATGGGCTCGGTCGGCGCGATGGCGCGCGGCTCGGCCGACCGCTACTTCCAGGCCGAGGTCAGCGACACCCACAAGCTCGTGCCGGAGGGCATCGAGGGCCAGGTTCCCTACAAGGGCCCGGTGGCGGCCGTGCTGCACCAGCTCTCGGGGGGCCTGCGCGCCGCCATGGGTTATGTCGGCGCCCCGTCGATCCCCGAGATGCAGGAGAAGGCGCAGTTCATCCGCATCACCAATGCGGGCCTGCGCGAGAGCCACGTCCACGACGTGACCATCACCCGCGAGAGCCCGAACTATCCGGGGCGGGTGTAAGCGTAGAGGTGGCCGGCGGACCCGCGCGCAAAGCGAGTCCGCCGCACTCGATCGTTTTGAGATAAGATATACGGCACTGCCGGACGAGATATGTCGGCAGTCAGGCTATCACGAGCCACTCCCCTTTCCCGGACGACTGCAGCGTCAGCGGAAGGAGATCCGGGATCCAGGGGACAAGTGCCGCGAAACGGCTCTCTATGTGGCAACGGTGCAGACACAGAGACGCTTCGCGACTTTTTGCGCTGGATCCCGGATCTCCTTCCACTGCATTTCAGTCGTCCGGGAGAGGGCGGCGTGACTCTCGAAAAACCATTCGCGCGCGGCGCGCGGCGGGGCCGAGGAGTTCAAGCTCCGCGTGAGCCGCAGCCGGTCGCCCGACGATCCATCACGGCTTCTCCTCCGCCGGGCCGTGCTTCTGCGGACGGTGACCGTCCTGGCCCGGATGGTTGTGCTTGTTGTGGTCGCGGCTCTCCTGGTGGGCGGAGGGCGGCCGGGTCGGATCGGCGCTGGTGCGGATGCGGGCGCCGCCGCCGGCCGGGACGTTGGGTCCGTCCTTGCCCTCGATCAGGCGGATATTCTGCGCGTGGGTCTTGTCGCCGTGGGGCTTCTCGCCGGCCATGGGCTTCTCCTGTCGCGGATGAGCCCGGCCAACCCCCGCCGACTGGCCCTGTTCCTCACCAGGCCGGCGCGGCGGCGCCGAGAGGGCCGGCGGGCCGGTCCCAGGCCACCGGCACGCCGTCGAGGGCAAGCGGCGGGCGCAGGCGCAAGGCAGGGCCCCAGCCGGTCGGCTCCAGCGCCTCCGCGAAATCCGCCCGTCCGGGAGCGGCGGGCGCTTCCTCGGGTAGGGGCGCCGGCGCCGCCGCCAGCAGGGCGGCGGTGCGGGCGAGCGACAGGCGCGCCGTGGCGCCGTGCCCGGTCGCGAGGCGCCGCGCCAGCCCGTGCAGGCAGGCGGCGGCCATCAGGTACCCCGTCGCGTGGTCGAGGGCCTGGACCGGCAGCGGCACCGGCGTGTCGGCGCCGGCGCGGACCATCCCGGCCTCGGCGAGGCCGCTGCTCATCTGGACCAGGCTGTCGAAGCCGCGCCGCCCCCGCCAGGGCCCGGTCCAGCCATAGGCGTCGAGGCTGACGTCGATCAGGCCCGGCCGCAGGCGGGCGCGGGCCGCTGCGTCGAGCCCGAGGCGGGCCAGAGCGTCCGGCCGGTAGCCGTGGACCAGCACGTCCGCCGTCGCGAGCAACCCCTCGAACCGTGCCCGCCCGGCCGGGTCCGTCAGGTCGAGGCGGGCGCAGGCCTTGCCGAGGGTCGTCTCCGGCACCACGCCGGGCTCCTCCCAGCCCGGCGGGTCGAGGCGCAGCACGGTCGCACCGAACCCGGCGAGGAAGCGGGTCGCCACCGGGCCGGCGAGCACCCGCGTCAGGTCGAGGACGCGCAAGGAGGCGAGGGGGCGGTCGGGCCGCGCCTCCGTCAGCCCGGACTCGCCGGCCCCGCCCGCCTCCCAGGCGACCAGGGGCTCGGCCGCCACCGCCGCTCCCTGCGGATGGGCGGCCCAGGCCGCGGCCGTGCGCATCGCGGCGGCGCAGCCGCCGGCCGCGACGACCGCCGCCTCGAGCTCGTCCGCCCGCCACTCCGCCACGGCACCCGCCACCGCCTCCCGCTCCGGCGCGGTGCCGAGCACGGCCAGGGCCGCGTCGCGGTGATGCGGCGCGTTGGTGTGGAGGCGGATCCAGCCATCCGCCGCCCGGTAATCCCCCGCCACCGGGTCCCAGGGCGGCGGCAGCGCCCATCCGCGCGGGTGGAGCGAGCGGGCGAACCAGAACGCGGCGAGGCGGCGGTCGACCGTCACGCCCGGCTGCCGGCCGAAGCGGGTCTCCATCAGCTCGGCCAGCGCCAGCCCCGCCGCCGCGACCGAGGCCGCCGCGAGGTCGCTGACCGGGTAGGCCGACGGGAGGGCGCCCGCCCCGGTCACCGTCACCGGCGGCGCGGCCCCGGCGCCGAGGCCGCGCCGGATCGCCTCCAGGATCGCCGCGAAGGCTGGATTGCCCGTCCCGCTCGTCATCACCCGCTCCCGCATTCGCCTGTCGTGACAGGAGCGCGCCGACGGGGTCAGATCGTCAATCTTGATTACCCGAATCAACGTCACGTCCGCGAGCAGTCCCGTGACCGCCACCCTCACCGCCGCCGAGGCGGCCGCCCGCCTGGGGGTGAGCCGCCAGACCCTCTACGCCTATGTCAGCCGCGGCCTGATCGAGGCGCATCCGACCGCCGACCCGCGGGTGCGGGCCTACGCGGCGGACGCGGTCGCCCGCCTCGCCGCCGCCCGCCACCGCGGCCGGCGTCCGCGGGAGGTCGCCCGCGCCGCCCTCGACTGGGGCCTGCCGGTCATGGAGACCGCCGTGACCCTGATCCGCGACGGCCGCCTGTACTATCGCGGTACCGACGCCGTGGCTTTGTCGCAGACCGCGACCCTGGAGGAGGCGGCCGCCCGGCTCTGGGCCCTGCCGCAGGACGCCGCCTTCGGGCCGGAGGTTTTCGGAGCCGCGCCGCCCGGCGGCGACCTCGGCGGCGCCTTCGCGGGTGCGACGGAGGACGCGCCGACGGCGTCCTGGCAGCAGGATCCGGCCCGGCTCGCCGCGGGATGCGGCGCCCTGGTCCGCACGCTCGCGGCCTGCGTCACCGGACGCGCGCCGGACGCCGCGCCGCTCCACCGCCAATGCGCGACGGCCTGGGGCCTGGATCCCGCCGGGGCGGAGGCGGTCCGCCGCGCGCTCGTCCTGTGCGCCGACCACGAGCTGAACGCCTCGGGCTTCACCGCGCGCTGCGTCGCCTCAGCGGGGGCGAGCCTGCGCGCGGCGGTGATCGGCGGCCTCGCGGCGCTGAGCGGCAGCCGCCACGGCGGCATGACCGCGCGGGTGGAGGCCCTGTGGGACGCGATCGACGGCCCCGATCCGGCGGCGTCCCTGCGCCGCCAGCTCGCCGGCCGCGAGGCCCTGCCGGGGTTCGGCCATCCGCTCTATCCCGCCGGCGATCCGCGGGCCGCCGCCCTGCTCGCGCCGCTCCTCGCGGAGGATCCGCGCCTGCGGGCGATCACGGCCGCGGCCGAGGAGCTGACGGGCGCGAGGCCCGCCCTCGACGTCGCCCTCGTCGCCCTGCGCCGGCGGCTCGGGCTGCCGCGGGGCAGCGCCTTCGGGCTGTTCGCGCTCGGCCGCTCGGCCGGCTGGATCGCGCAGGGGCTCGAGCAGCGCGAGACCGGCGGGCTGATCCGCCCGCGGGCGGTCTATGTCGGGCCCGAGCCGTGATGCGGCGCGGTCAAGCGCCACCAAGGGGGAAGACCATCGACCATCGCGCCTGTGCTTAAAGGTCGGCCGTGCTTGACTTTCCGCCCCGCGGAAAAACACTTTGGCCCCAGGATCGAGGATGCGGGGGCGGGCGATGGTGCGCGGCGGAACCGGACGCTCCGCGTCGCGAGCGGGCGCGGCCCTCGCGGCCTGCCTGATGGCGGCGACGCCGGCCCGGGCCGAGATCCAGGTCCTGGCGGCGCGGATCACCGCCGGCGAACTCTGGGTGCTCGGCACCGCCGACGAGGCGGACACGGATGTCAGCCTCGACGGCCGCTTCACGGCACGCGCCGATTCCCGCGGCAAGTTCGAGTTCCGCCTCGTCTACCACCCGGCGACCTGCATCGTGACGCTGCGCGCCGGCCGCCAGGAGCGCGGCGCGGTAGTGGGCGAGTGCGGCCAGCAGGGACCCGCGGGCCCGGAAGGCCCCAAAGGCGCGGCCGGTCCCGAGGGCCGGGCCGAGGTCAGGACCGTGGCGGGTCCCCCGGGTCCCCGCGGCGAGGCCGGCCCACCGGGGCCGCGGGGCGAGGCCGGCGCGCGGGGCGAGGCCGGTCCTCCGGGGCCCGCCGGGGCGCGCGGCGAGGCGGGATCGCGCGGCGAGCCCGGCCCGGCCGGCACTCCGGGAGAGCCGGGCGCCCGGGGTGAGGCGGGTCCCGCGGGCGAACCCGGACCGCGCGGCGAGCCCGGCCCTGCGGGCGAGGCGGGACCGCGCGGCGAAGCGGGCCTGCCGGGCGCGCCGGGGGGGCGGGGCGAGACCGGTCCGCCGGGTCCGGCCGGCGCCCCCGGCAAGCCGGGTCCGCGCGGGCCGGCGGGCCTCGCAGGACCGCCCGGCCCGCGAGGGCCCGCGGGTCCGTCAGGCCCGGCCGCCCGCGCACCGGCTGCCGCGGCACGCCCCCAGGCCCCTGCCAGCCGAGCGGCGCCTGCCGCCGCCCCGGCGGAGGGCGACGTCTACTGATATCGACGGCCTACGCTACCGATGCACCGGGCCGTGCGGGCGGCCCGGGCGGGGGAGACCGGCCGGCGGGTGGACACACCGATGCGGCATCCGGCGCACCGACGTAAGACCGGTCCTCACGGCCGCGCTTTGGTGCTGTCGTACGCGTCGTTGGCCGCCTCGATCGCCGCACCGTGGTCGAGCGACCACGCGCACAGCGCCTCGAAGGGCTGGCGGAGCGAGTGGCCGAGCGGGGTGATCGCGTACTCGACGCCGATCGGTGCGGTCGGCAGCACGGTCCGGGTCACCAGACCGTTGCGCTCCAGCCGCTTCAGCGCGTCCGCCAGCGCCTTGTGCGTGATGCCGTCGAGCCGCCGCTTGATCGCGTTGAACCGCGACGGCCGCGGGCACAGCACCGTGAGGATCAGGATCGTCCACTTGTCGGCGATCTTGTCCAGCACCGGGCGGACCCGCGCCATGTCGGCGAGCGCGCAGGCGGACGCGGCATCGAGATCGGTATCGTCGACCATATCTAGGCTATCTCAAGTGCGTTCTTGATACCAGGTATACGATCTGTATCTCTTGCGCCATCGCAGACGAAGGGATGCCGCGATGGCTCGCATGGTGGACAAGGTTGCGCTCGTGGTCGGCGGGGCGAAGGGCATCGGTCTCGCGGTCGCCGAGCGGCTGGCGATCGAGGGCGCGTCGGTCGTCCTCACCGGACGGCACGCCGACGAGGTCGAGGCCGCTGCCGCGAGGATCGGACGCGGTGCGCGGGGGCTCGTCGCGGATGCGGCCCGACGCGAGGATCTGCAGCGCGTCGTGGCGATCGTCCGGGAGACGCATGGCCGGATCGACGCGCTGGTCCTCAACGCGGGCATCTCGGAGCCCGCGACCCTGCGTGACGGGACGCCCGAGCATTTCGACCGGCACTTCGCGGTCAACGTCCGCGGGGCCGTCTTCGGGTTGCAGGCGGCTCTGGGCGCGATGGGGCGGGGCGCGTCCGTCGTGCTGATGGGGTCGATCGCCGACGCCGCGGGCATCACGCCTTACGGCACCTACGCCGCGACGAAGGCGGCGCTGCGGTCCTACGCGCGCACCTGGACGGCGGAACTGGCCCCGCAAGGCATCCGCGTGAACGTGGTGGCCCCCGGCCCGACCGACACCGCCATGATGGCGAGCGTGCCGGAGGAAGGGCGGGCCGCCCTGATCGCGCCGATCCCGCTCGGCCGCATGGCGCGTCCGGAGGAGGTGGCGGCGGCCACGCTGTTCCTCCTGAGCGACGAGGCGAGCTTCGTCGCGGGGGCCGAACTCTGCGTCGACGGCGGGATGCGGCAAGTTTAGAGCGCTTCACGATCGCGTTGCAATCGAGAAGCTCTCTAAGTCTTTGTTTTGTCGCATTTCCTTCGACGAAGCGGTATCCACTTCGTCGGAAAATTCTCTAGTGTCCTGGCGCTGAAGTTCGGCGATGAACGAGGTCAGGTTTCTGCGAGCTGAGCGGTTCGGAGACAGAAGCGCTTGACCGATGCGATGATCTGGTCGGCGGACTTGGTCCAGCAAAACGGCTTGGGATCGGCGTTGTGAGCCTCAAGGAAGGCGCCGATCGCCTGCTCCAGATCCTCGACGCTGCGGTAGACGCCGCGCCGGATCTCGCGCTCGGTCAGCAGGGCAAAGAAGCGTTCGACCTGGTTGAGCCAGGAGGCGCTGGTGGGGGTGTGATGCACCTGCCAGCGCGGGCGGCGCGCCAGCCATTCCCGGACCTCGGGCGTGGTGTGGGTGGCGTAGTTGTCCATCACCAGATGCACGTCGAGGTCAGCGGGCACGGTGGCCTCGATCGTGTCGAGGAAGGTGAGGAACTCGCTGGCGCGATGGCGCGGCTGGCACTGCCCGATCACCCGCCCGGTGGCGATGTCGAGCGCGGCGAACAGGGACGTCGTGCCGTGGCGCTTGTAGTCGTGGGTGCGCCGCTCGACGTCGCCTGGCTGGAGCGGCACCACGGGCTGCGACCGGTCGAGCGCCTGGATCTGGCTCTTCTCGTCGACACACAGCACGACGGCACGGGTCGGCGGATCAAGGTAGAGCCCGACGATATCACGGACCTTGCCGACGAAGTCGGGGTCGGTGGAGAGCTTGAAGGTTTTGGTGCGGTGCGGCTTGAGCCCGAAGGCGTGCCAGATGCGCTGGACGCTGGTGTGAGAGAGGCCGTGGCGTTTGGCGATCAGGCGCGAACTCCAGTGCGTAGCTCCCTCGGGCCGGCGCTCCAGGGTGTCGAGCACGAGGGCCTCGACCTTGTCATCGTCGATGCGACGGGGAGCGCCGCTACGGGGCCGATCGTAGAGCCCCTCGACGCGGTCGCGCAGGAAACGGTTGCGCCACTTGCTGACGGTCGCCAGGTCGGCGGCGATGGCTTTGTTGGAGGCGCCTTCGTCGGCCAGCAGCAGGATGCGAGCGCGCGTGGCCAGGCCTTGCGCAGTCTTGCGACGCCCAGCCCATTTCTCAAGGGCGTCGCGCTCGGCCGGGCGCAAGTTCACCGCAGGCAGGGGACGAGGCATAGGAACGCTCCGTGGCAGGGGGGCTCCCCCTACAACGTTCGTCGCCAAACTTCGGTGCCAGGACACTAGCATCTCGACCAACGCGGCAGCGTGTCCGCTGCGGCCGGGACGAGCCGCTGGCGCGGACCGTCGCAACACCATCCGATCGCGCTACCGCACACTCGTGTGCCGTGGGATCGCCATCGGATGGTGTCGCAAGGCTTCGATGGCTGCCGCACGCCGTCGACGGAGCGGGATCCGCTTCGCCGGACAACCTTCTAAGGCAGCTCCCGCACCACCACGCGCCCGCCTTCCGCCGACAGCGCCAGACGCCCGGCCTTCAAGGCCAGCGCCTTCTCGCCGAACAGCCCGCGGCGCCAGCCGTGCAGCACCGGCACGTCGGCGGCGTCGTCCTCGGCCAGGGCCTCCAGGTCGTCGACGGTGGCGATGATCTTGGGCGCCACGCGCTCGTCTTCGCAGACCGCCTTCAGCAGCACCTTGAGGAGCTCGACCAGCGCGCCGTTGCCGCCGCTGCGGGCGCGGCCGCGCTCAGGCACCGGCACGCCCGCGGGGTCGCGCGATAGGCCGCGCTCGACGGCGGCCAGGATGTCGGCTCCGGTGCGCGAGCGCTCGAACCCGGCGGGGATCGTGCGCAATCGCCCGAGCGCCTCGACGCTGCGCGGCGCCGAGGTGGCGATGTCGATCACCGCCTCGTCCTTCAGGATGCGCCCGCGCGGCACGTTGCGGCTCTGCGCCTCGCGCTCGCGCCAGGCCGCCACCTCCATCAGCACCGCGATCTCGCGGGCCTTGCGCATCCGGCTGCTCAGCCGCCGCCAGGCCTGGTCCGGATCGGCCCGGTAGGTGTCGGGGGAGGTGAGGACCGCCATCTCCTCGTCGAGCCAGGCGCCGCGGTCGGTCGAGATCAGCTCGCGGGCCAGGGTCTCGTAGACCTTGATCAGGTGGGTGACGTCCGACAGCGCGTAGCTCAGCTGTGCGTCCGAGAGCGGGCGGCGCGACCAGTCGGTGAAGCGCGAGGACTTGTCGATCTTCGCCTTGGCGACGTCGTTGACCAGCTGCTCGTAGGAGACGGAATCGCCGTAGCCGCAGACCATCGCGGCGACCTGCGTGTCGAAGAAGGGCTGCGGCAGGAGCCCGCCGAGCAGCCAGATGATCTCGAGGTCCTGCCGCGCCGAATGGAAGACCTTCAGCACCCCCTCGTCGCCCATCAGGGCGAAGAACGGCGCGAGGTCGATGCCGGGCGCCAGCGGATCGACGAGCGCGGTCGACCCGTCCGGTGCCGCGATCTGGATCAGGCACAGCTTCGGATAGTAGGTCGTCTCGCGCATGAACTCCGTGTCGACGGTCACGAAGGGTTGCGTGGCGAAGCGCGCGCAGGCGGAGGCGAGTTCTTCCGTCGAAGTAATCAGCTTCATGACCATCGGCTATAGCGGAGCCGGCCGCCCAGCGCGAGAGACCGGTGCCGTGGGTTATGGGGATTGCGCGGCCCGGTCACCCGAAATCACGCCGCGCGCGGCCCGCTCCGCCGCGCCTCCCGGCGCAGGGCCGCGGCGCGGGCCCGCCGCGTCGCTTCCGCCCGGCGGGTGAGCCAGTCGAGGACGTTGCGTTCCACCTGCTCGCCGGTGTCCCGGTCGGTCAGGCGGTGGATGCGGTCGGCGCGAAAGCCCCGGTAGCCGTCCCGGTCGCGGTCGGTGCCGCCGACCAGCACCCGGCCCGGGCCGATCTTCAACTCGTGCGCCTGCAGCCGGCGCACGCTCCAGGCGCCGTTGCAATCCTCGTAGACGAGTTCGAACCGACCCTCGATCGGCAGGACCCGCCAGGCGCCGTCCTGGCGTTCAACGAACCTGTCGTGGATCTCGGTCGGCATGGCGCGGGCTTCCGGTCGCGTCGCCGGGAGCGCCGCGGGCGCGTCCCGCGGCGGATCCGGCAAGGTGTCTGGGTGCGGCTCGAAGGAGCCGAAAAAGCTGTGCTGATCCATGGGGATAATATAGTTGTTCGTTGTTTGTTCCACAAGCGCGAACGGGGCCGGATCGAGGCCCTGCGCTTGACTTCGCTCCCCCCTTCGCGAATGGGTGCCGGGAGCCATTTCCCGCCGGCGGCCCGCCCGCGCGCCCGGTTCCGGGCCCGGTCGAGACAGCCGCGCTTCTGGACAGTCAAGACACGCCCATGCACCGCTATCGTTCCCATACCTGCGGGGCGCTCCGCCCGTCCGACGTCGGCGCGACCGTCCGCCTCTCCGGCTGGTGCCACCGCGTCCGCGACCATGGCGGCGTGCTGTTCATCGACCTGCGCGACCATTACGGGATCACCCAATGCGTGATCGATCCCGATTCGGCGGCCTTCAAGGGCGCCGAGGCCGTGCGCTCGGAGTGGGTGATCCGCATCGACGGGCGGGTGCGCCAGCGGCCCGCCGGCACCGAGAACGCGGAACTCCCGACCGGCGCGGTCGAGGTCTACATCACCGACCTCGAGGTGCTGGGCGCCGCCGCCGAATTGCCGATGCCGGTCTTCGGCGACCAGGAATACCCGGAGGAGACGCGGCTCAAGTACCGCTTCCTCGACCTGCGCCGCGAGAAGCTGCACGCCAACATCATGCGCCGCGGCGCGATCATCGATTCGCTGCGGCGCCGGATGCGCGAGGGCGGGTTCTTCGAGTTCCAGACCCCGATCCTCACCGCCTCCTCGCCCGAGGGCGCCCGCGACTTCCTGGTGCCGTCGCGCCTGCATCCGGGCAAGTTCTACGCCCTGCCGCAGGCCCCGCAGCAGTTCAAGCAGCTGACGATGATCGCCGGCTTCGACCGGTACTTCCAGATCGCGCCGTGCTTCCGCGACGAGGACGCCCGGGCCGACCGCTCGCCGGGCGAGTTCTACCAGCTCGACATCGAGATGAGCTTCGTCACCCAGGAAGACGTCTTCCAGGCGGTGGAGCCGGTGCTGCGTTCGGTCTTCGAGGAATTCGCCGAGGGCAAGCGGGTCTCGCCGAGCTTCGTGCGCATCCCCTACGCCGAGGCGATGCTGAAATACGGCGTCGACAAGCCGGACCTGCGCAACCCGCTCGTGATCGCCGACGTGACGGACGAGTTCCTGCGCGAGGACGTGACCTTCAACGCGTTCAAGAACGCCATCAAGGCCGGCGGCGTGGTCCGCGCGGTGCCGGCTCCCGGCGCCGCTTCGCAGCCGCGCTCGTTCTTCGACAAGCTGAACGACTGGGCCCGCTCCGAGGGCGCGCCCGGCCTCGGCTACATCGTGTTCGAGGAGGAGGGCGGCCAGCTCACCGGCCGCGGGCCGATCGCCAAGTTCGTGCCGGCCGAGGCGCAAGCCGCCATCGCCGCGAAAGCCGGGCTCAAGGCCGGCGACGCGGTATTCTTCTCCGCCGGGCCGGAGGCCAAGGCGGCGGGGCTCGCCGGCAAGGCCCGCATCCGCGTTGGCGACGAGCTGAACCTATCCGACAAGGACCAGTTCGCCTTCTGCTGGATCACCGACTTCCCGATGTACGAGTGGAACGAGGACGAGAAGCGGGTCGATTTCTCGCACAACCCGTTCTCGATGCCGAACTTCGATCACGAGGCGTTCATGGCGCTGGATCCCGAGGACCACGCGACGATCCTCGGCATCAAGGCGTTCCAGTACGACATCGTCTGCAACGGCATCGAATTGTCGTCGGGCGCGATCCGCAACCACCGCCCCGAGGTGATGGAGAAGGCCTTCGGCCTCGCCGGCTACCCCAAGGAGGTTCTGGAGGCGAAGTTCGGCGGCATGCTGAACGCGCTGAAGCTCGGCGCCCCGCCGCACGGCGGCATCGCGCCCGGCGTCGACCGCATCGTGATGCTGCTCTGCAACGAGCCGAACATCCGCGAAGTGGTTCTGTTCCCGATGAACCAGCGCGCCGAGGACCTGATGATGGGCGCGCCCTCCGAGGTGGGCCCGAAGCAGCTGCGCGAGCTGCACATCCGCCTCAACCTGCCGCAGAAGCAGGGCTGATCGGAGCCGGTGCCCGGTCTCGTCGCGGTCGTCGTCGCGCATGACAGCGCCGGCGTGTTGCCGGCCTGTCTCGCCGCGCTCGCCCGCGAGCACGTGCCGGCGCTCGTCGTCGACAATGCGAGCCGCGACGGCTCGGCGGATCTCGCCGCCTCCCTCGGGGCGCGGGTGCTGCGGCTCCCCCGCAACGAGGGCTACGGCCGGGCCAACAATGCCGGAATCTGGGCGGCGGGCCGGGCCGAATACGCCCTGATCGTCAACCCGGACGTCGAGCTGCAGCCCGGCGCCGCCGACGCGCTGCTCGCCGCGGCCGCGGCCTATCCGGATGCGGGTCTGTTCGCGCCCCGCATCGTGGAGCCGGACGGGCGCTTCTTCTACCAGCCGCGCTCGCTGCTGGCGCCCTACCTCACCAACCCGCGCGGGCGCCTCCACCCGCCCGAGGGCGATGCCTGCGCGCCGTTCCTGTCCGGTGCGTGCCTGATGGTGCGCCGCGACCTGTTCCTGGCCCTCGGCGGATTCGATCCCGAGATCTTCCTGTTCTACGAGGACGACGACCTCTGCCGCCGCATCGCCGATGCGGGCAAGGCGCTGGTCCACGTCCACGGCGCGGTGGCGCTCCACGGCCGCGGCGCCTCGAGCGCGCCGGAGCGGGGACGCGTGCGCCGCTCGCGCTGGCACCAGGCCTGGTCGCGCGCCTACGTCTCGCGCAAGTACGGCCTGCCCGATCCGACCGGCGGCATGCTGGCGAAAAACGGCGTGAAGGCGCTGCTGGCGGCGCTCGCCTTCCGCCGCTCGGGCATCGAGCGCTACGGCGGCTCGGTCGCCGGCGCCTGGGCGGCGCGGCAGGGCCGCAGCGCGCTCGCCGAGGAGGGGTTGGCGCAGGATCCGGCCGTTCAGCCGGAGGCCGGCGCATGGTGACGGTCGCCGCCGGCCTCGCCCGGCTGCACAACGCCTTCGGGGCGGTGCGTCTGGCGCTCGCCCTCCTCGTCGTGGTCTCGCACGCCTTCAGCGTCACCACCGGCCACGTCCTCGACGAGCCGCTGACGCGCCTGACCGGCTACACGCTGGGCGAGCACGCGGTGAACGGCTTCTTCGCCGTCTCCGGCTTCCTCGTCACGATGAGCCTGATGCGGCGCGGTCCCCGCGACTACGTCGTCGCGCGGGCGTTGCGCATCGTGCCGGGGCTGGTGGCGGCGACGCTCGCCGTCGCGCTCGGCCTCGGCAGCCTGATGACCGATCGGCCGCTCTCCGCCTACTGGGCCGATCCCGGCCTGTGGCGGTTCGTCCAGGGCACGCTCACCACCTTCAAGAGCAACGCGGCGCTACCGGGCGTCTTCTCCGACAACCCGTTCCGCTTCCCGATGGGCACGGTCTGGACGCTCAAATACGAGGTCCTGTGCTATCTCGGCCTCCTAGCGGCGGGGCTGCTCGGCACCCTGCGCCGGCGCTGGCTCGCGCCGCTCCTCGTCGCCGGCCTGGCGGTGGCGCTGGCGGCGGCGGGCCTGCGCGACGGCGAGATGCCGAAGGCCCTCGAGACGAGCTTGCGCTTGCCGCTGATCTTCTCGGCCGGCGCTGCCCTGTTCCTCTACGCCGACCGGGCGCCCTTGAGCTGGCCGCTGGCGCTCGCGCTCCTCGTCCTCGCGGGCCTCGCCCACGGCACCGCCCTCTACGCGCCTCTGCTGTTCCTCGCCGAGGCCTACGGCGTGCTCTGCCTCGGCCTCACCCCCCCGGTTCGCCACCCGGCCCTCGATCCGCGGGCGGACCTGTCCTACGGCACCTACCTCTACGGCTGGCCTGTGCAGCAGAGCCTGCACGCCCTGTTCCCGACGGCCTCGGCGTGGTGGCTGCTCGCGCCGTCGCTGGTCCTGACGCTGGCGGTGGCGGCCCTGTCCTGGCGCCTCGTCGAGCGGCCGGCCCTGGGATGGAAGGCGCGGCTGATGGGGAAGCGGGAGGCGGTGGCCTGAGCCCGTGTGATCGCAGCCTGTGGCCTCGCGTCGAGCCGCGCTGTATCATGGCATCATGACTCGCGACGATGCGATCATCGAGCTCAAGGCACACGCCGACAGCGTGCGGGATCGGGGCGCGACGTCGCTCTCCCGGTTCGGACCGCCCGCCCGGGACGGTCCCCGGCCCGACAGCAAACTCGACCTGTTCATCGACGACGATCCCCAAGAGCCGCTTCAACGGCTTCGACCTCGTCGGCATCAAGCTCTTCCTCAAGGAGCAACTGGGGACCGAGGTTGACGTGACCACCCGCGACAGCCTGCATCCGCGGCTTCGCGTGCGTATTGAGTGATCGGCGGTCAAGGTCTTTTGAGTCGGCCGGCCGCTGGCGACTTAGAGCCTGTTTGACCGGTCGGCAGAACTTATCCCATCCACAACCTCATCCTGAGGTGTTAGTCGATTGAAAATCGACTGACCTCGAAGGAGGTCTCCAGATATCACCGAGGCAACTGGAGGCCTCCTTCGAGGCTCCCGTTGGTCGCAAATCAGGATGGGGTCGCGTGTGGGAAAAATCATCTTCGCGCAGTGCAATCTTTGCAAGTCAAACAATCTCTTACGGCTCCGGCTTGTTCTCCTGAGGCTGAGAAACCGCATGTTCGAGCACTCGGCGGATGAAGCGTTGGTACGGCAGGCCCTCCCGAGAAGCCGAAGCCTTGACGGCATCGAGCAGATCCTTCGGCAGACGCATGTTTACGCGCTCTGTCTTCGGCGCAAATTCAAACTGAACAGGCTTGAATTGCGAGAAATCGAGATCGGACAGATCCTGATCAAGAAATGTCTCGGCTTCGGTATCGGTTTTGAATTCAGGAATCCTGCTGTTCATAAGATTCCGCTTCCTTACGGTGCATGTAGCGGGCGCTGATCGGCCTGATTGACTGTCCACTGCCATGGTTTCGGACCGTGAAGGCAATGAAAAGGGGCCGCCCGGCGGGCGTACGGCCGATGGCGATCAAGCGTTGCTCCACCGCCGAATGCTTTAAGTCGGGCGCGATCCGCGGCCGGCCACGTAAGACGGCTTCGATCTCGGCGATCGAGACCCCGTGCTTCTGGCACTTCTCGCGATTGCCATCGTCCCATTCGATCCCGCCTGTCGGCACAAGCCGCTCCTGACGTTCATGTGCACAAACGTATGTACGTTATGGGTGCGATGCAAGGATGAACGAAATGGGAGGTGTGGTCCGACGCGACAGACTCGATCGGCGCCTGACGCCGCCCCCACGCTGCAGCCCCTCCATCGTGGGCGCTCACTGATCACGGCTTGTGGCCCCGCATCGGGTCGCGTGGTGCCACGCGCGGCACCGTATGAAGCGACGCGCGAGGTCGATCATCCCGCGTCGCTGAGGTAATCCGTCAAGATCTGGCGGCTCGTTTCCAGAGTGGCGATTTTTTCGGCGATGCGCCGCATCTCTCTTTCCAGGGCCGGGCGAACTTCCTTGCAGGCCTGGAAGCGCTGCCCCTGATCGTCGAGGCAGGGCAGGACGATCCGGGCGGTCGCGAGGGTGAGGCCGGCGGCACTCAGCGCGCGGATCCGCTCGACCAGGCGGACATCCTCCTCGTCGTAATCGCGGTAGCCGGAGGAGCGACGCGTCGGTTGCAGCAGGTGCTCCCGCTCGTAGTAGCGCAGCATCCGCACGCTGACCCCCGTCCGACGCGACAACTCGCCGATCTGCATCATCCCTCCGCCGCGGCTTGACCCTGACAGCGCTGTCACCCTTTAGCGGTCGGCGCATGCCCGGTTCAAGGAGTGACGGCATGTGGTCGAGAATCGCCCTTCTGGCAGTCGGTACCCTTGCGATCGGCACCGACGGGTTCATCGTGGCCGGTGTCCTGCAGGATATCGGTCGCCGGCTGGACGTGAGCGTGGCCGCCGCCGGTCAGCTGGTCACGGTCTTCGCGGTGGTCTACGCGATCAGCTCTCCCGTCTTGGCCTCCCTGACGGCGAACCTGCCGCGCCGCAGGCTGCTGCTATTCGCCCTGTCCGTCTTCATCGTCGGCAACGCGATGGCGGCCCTGGCCGAGAGCTACGCGATGCTGATGGCCGGCCGGGTCGTGGCGGCGATAGCGTCGGCGGCCTATACGCCCTGCGCCTCCGTCTCCGCCGCGATCCTGGCGGGGCCGACGCACCGGGGGCGGGCCCTGTCGGTGGTCATGGGCGGCATCACGGTCGCCACCATCGTCGGGGTTCCGGTCGGCACGTGGCTCGGCGAGGCCGGCGGCTTTCGCGCCGCCTTCTGGCTGGTCACGGGGCTCGGCGTGGCGGCGCTCATAGGGCTCGCCCTCCAGCTTCCCGAGCTCCCGGCTCCGCCGACGGTCACGCTCGGCGAGCGCGTGCGCTCCCTGCGGCTGCCGCAGGTCCCTGGAACGCTGATCGTCACGACCCTGGCGATGACCGCGGGCTTCACCGTCTACACCTATATCGGCCCGCTCCTGGCCGAGACGATGCACGCCGAGGGGAGGACCCTGAGCCTGGTCCTGTGCGCGTTCGGCATCGCCGGGACCATCGGCAACGGGCTCAGCGGCTGGCTCGCCGACCGGTGGGGCGCGAACCGCACGGTCGCGACGAGCCTGATCGTCGTCACGGGAATCCTCGCGGTGTTTCCCTCCGTGGCGACGACGCTGCCGGGCGCACTCTTCGGCGTCGCGGTCTGGAACGGCGCGGGGTGGCTGCTGCTGCCGGCGCAGCAGCATCGCCTGCTCTCCGCGACGCCGCAGGTCGGCCAGATCCTGGTGTCCCTGAACGCCTCCGCCCTGTATCTCGGCATCGGCGTGGCAGGTCTCCTCGGCGGCTGGGTCATCCAGCTCTGGCCGGCCCGTGCCCTGGGGCCCGTCGCGGCTCTGGTGGCGGCCCTGGCGCTGGTCGTTCACCTCCTGAACGCCCGTAAGGTGCGCCGCTCTGCGGCGGTGCGCGAGCAGGGTTAACGGAATGTGAGCCAACCTGCGGGCATGACAAGTCTCGATCCGCACCCGACGCCACCGCGCGCCGGGCGCCCTAAATCGAGCTCGAACACCGAGCCCCGCGTCACGAGCGTCCATGCCCTCCACCCGCGCCCCCGCCCTCGACGAGCTCGACCAGAAGAGCGCCCAGAGCCGCCATGCCGCCCTCTCGGCGGAGATCGCGGAGCACGACCGGCGCTACCACGGCGAGGATGCGCCGACGATCTCGGATGCCGAATACGACGCCCTGCGCCGGGAACTCGAGGCGATCGAGGCGCGCTTTCCCGATCTCGCCGGCACCGGCGCGGCCTCGGCCAGCGTCGGCGCCAAGGCGTCGGACAAGTTCGCCAAGGTGCGCCACGCCGCGCCGATGCTCTCGCTCGGCAACGCCTTCTCGGACGAGGAGATCGGCGAGTTCGTCGAGCGGGTGCGCCGCTTCCTCGGCCTCGCCGCGGGCGAGCCGGTCGCCTTCACGGCCGAGCCGAAGATCGACGGGCTGTCCCTGTCGCTGCGCTACGAGGACGGGCGCCTCGTCACCGCGGCGACCCGGGGCGACGGCGAGGTCGGCGAGGACGTGACCGCCAACGTCCGCACCATCAAGGAGATCCCGGAGGTTCTGGCCGGCGGGGACTGGCCGGCGATCTGCGAGGTGCGGGGCGAGGTCTACCTGTCGCACGCCGATTTCGCCGGCATCAACGCCCGCCAGGAGGCGGCCGGCAAGCCGCTCTTCGCCAACCCGCGCAACGCCGCCGCCGGCTCCCTGCGCCAGCTCGATTCCAGCATCACCGCCTCGCGTCCCTTGCGCTTCTTCGCCTACGCCGCCGGCGAGATGTCCGAGCCGCCGGCCGAGTCGCAGTTCGAGATGATCGAGGCCTTCAAGTCCTGGGGCCTGCCGGTGAACCCGCTGACGGTCCTGTGCATCGATGCGGCCGCGATGCTGGCCCATTACCGGATGATCGAGGCGCGGCGGGCCGAGCTCGGCTACGACATCGACGGCGTCGTCTACAAGGTCGATTCCTTCGCGCTCCAGCGCCGCCTCGGCTTCGTGGCGCGGGCGCCGCGCTGGGCGCTCGCCCACAAGTTCCCGGCCCAGCGCGCCACGACCGTGGTCGAGGCGATCGACATCAATGTCGGGCGCACCGGCTCGCTCAACCCGCTGGCGCGGCTGCGGCCGGTCACGGTCGGCGGCGTCGTGGTGTCGAACGCGACGCTCCACAACGAGGATTACGTCCACGGCGTCGATGCCGACGGGCAGCCGATCCGCAGCGGCGTGGCGATCTGGACCGGCCAGACCCTGCGCGACGACGTCGACCTCTCGCAGGGCTCGGACGTGCGCGTCGGCGATACGGTGGTGGTGCTTCGCGCCGGCGACGTGATCCCGAAGGTCGCCGACGTGGTGCTGGAGCGCCGGCCGAAGGACGCCGTGCCCTATCGCTTCCCCGAGACCTGTCCGGCCTGCGGCAGCCACGCGGTGCGGGGCCTGAACCCGCGCACGGGCAAGCTCGACGCGGTGCGCCGCTGCACCGGCGGCCTGATCTGCCCGGCGCAAGGCCAGGAGCGGCTGAAGCACTTCGTCTCGCGCAACGCCTTCGACATCGAGGGCTTCGGCGAGACCTACATCGAGACCCTGTTCGAGGCCGGCCTGGTGCGCCAGCCCGCCGACCTCTTTCGCCTCGACTTCGAGCCCCTGAAGGAAGCGGTGGTCGCCCGGCGCCAGGCGCTCTCGGCCGAGCGGGCGCTCGCCGCCGGCAAGGAGGTCAAGAAGGCGGCCAAGAAGAAGGACGACGAGGACAAGGCGATCAAGAACCTCCTCGCGGGGGTCGAGGCGCGGCGAACGATCCCGCTCAACCGGTTCATCTTCGCGCTCGGCATCGAGCAGGTCGGCGAGGCCACCGCCAAGGCGCTGGCCAAGCACTTTTCGGATATGCCGGCCCTGATGGCGGGCGTCGCTGCCGCGGCCTCCTGCCAGCCGGGAACGGACTGGATCGCGCTGGCGAGCCTCGACCGCGTCGGCGCCACCACCCGCGACCGGCTGCTCGCGGCGGCGGCCGAGGCGCCGGAGGCCGACCTGCTCGCCGGCGGCGCGGTGGCGCGCCTGTCGACGCCGCAGCGCGAATCCCTGATCGAGGCCTACGGCGATGCCGCCGGCGTGCGGGCGGCGGTGGAGCGCGCCGCGACCCAGGTGCCCGGCGATGCCTACCGGGCGCTCGCCGATGACGGCGAGATCGGCGCGGTCACCACCGCCTCGCTGATCCAGTTCTTCTCGGAAGGCCACAACGTCGCGGCGGTGGAGGCGCTGCTGGCCGAGGTCGCGACCGAGCGAGCGGCGCTCCCTGCGCAAGCCGCGGCCTTCAGCGGCAAGACCGTGGTGTTCACCGGCACCCTGGAGAAGATGACCCGCAGCGAGGCCAAGGCGACGGCCGAGCGCCTCGGCGCCAAGGTCTCGGGCTCGGTCTCGGCCAAGACCGACCTCGTGGTGGCCGGGCCGGGCGCCGGCAGCAAGCTCAAGGATGCCGAGAAGCACGGCGTGACGGTCGTCTCGGAGGAGGCGTGGCTGGCGATGGTGGCGTCCGCCTGAAATTCGGCGCCTTCGCGGGGAAGAGCGCGGGAATGACCTTCCCCCGCACCCTCGCGATCGACTTCGAGACCGCCAACGAGCGCCGCGACAGCCCCTGCGCCGTCGGGCTCGCCTGGATCGAGGGCGGGCGGGTGGTGCGGCGCGAATCGCGGCTGATCCGCCCGGCCGAGATGCGCTTCTCGCCCGGCAACATCCGGGTCCACGGCATCCGCCCGCGGGACGTCGCCGGCGCGCCGGCCTTTCCCGAGGTGATGGCGCCGTACCTCTCCGAGATCGCCGGCAGCCTGGTGCTCGCGCACAATGCCAGCTTCGACGTCGGGGTGCTCGCCGCCACGCTCCAGGCCTACGGCCTGCCCCAGCCCGCCTACGCCTCGCTCTGCACGGTGCAGCTCGCCCGCCGGCACTGGCCGGGGGAGGGCGGGCAGGGACAGGGCACCTACCGGCTCTCGGCGCTCGCCGCCCGGATCGGCGTGACGTTCCGCCACCACGATGCCGGCGAGGACGCCTATGCCTGCGCGGAGATCGCGCTCGCGGTGATGCGGGAGGCCGGCGCGCCCGACATCGCGAGCCTTGCCAAGGGACACGGCCTCCTCCGCGAGCGGGCCGGGGAGGGCGGGCGGGCGCCCGACGGGATCGCCGCCCGGGCCCTGCGCGGCGTGGCGCCGAGCCGCACCCGCGCGCCACTCCTGCACTTCGTCGTGCGCGGCAGCACCGGCACGCCCTACGACGTGCGGCTGATCGAGGGACGCGACGGCCCGCGCCTGCGCTGCTCCTGCGCCGGGGCACGGTTCCGGCCGGATTGCCGCCACGTCCGGGCGCTCGCGAACGGCGAGATCGACGCGCTCCTGTCGGACAATCCGGGGGACGTGGCGGCGCTGGCGGGGTTGTTGCGGATCGGGTGAGCGGCACCGTCCCGGCCTCTCGCCACACCCCAGACACGACAAAGGCGGGTCCGCGCTCGCGCGCGGCCCGCCTCGTACGGTGACGGCGGTCTATGAAGCCCGCGAAACCTCAGTGGGTCTCGCGAACGGCCACGGCATTCGGCGTCAGGCCGAAGCGCTCGGCGAGGTGCCAGCGCAGCTCGCGGGAGGAGTGGTAGCCGTAGCTCTTGTCGATCAGGTGGCTGACGTCGATCGGGCGTTTGCCGTCGCCGAAGCGGCTGATCTGGTCGACGTGGAAAGTCGTGCCGTCATTGAAGACGGACGGCGCGCCGTCGCGCCGGGTGAACTCGAACAACATGGATGTCTTTTCTTCTATCGTTGCGGCGCTCCTCGTCGGAGCGACTGTGCGTGGCAGGCGGCCAGATGGCCGCCGGCGGAGCGTGGTCTGAGCCCGCAGGCTTAGAACGCTCCAGTGCGGCCAAGGTTCCGTAACCTTAACGGTGTTATCGTTAAGGCCACGTAAACCCGGGCCGAAGGGCCGCCCTCAGGCGACCTGCAGGTTCACGGCCGACATCTTCGTGCTGTCGCGCCGGTCGGCCTGCAGCTCGTAGGAGACCTTCTGGCCCTCGACGAGGCCGCGCAGGCCAGCCCGCTCCACCGCGGAGATGTGGACGAAGACGTCCTTGCCCCCGTTATCCGGCTGGATGAAGCCGAAGCCCTTCTGGTCGTTGAACCACTTGACAGTACCAGTATTCACGCGGTCGTCCTCGTCTCGTTAGAAGTCGCAGCGGGCCGCCCTCGGGTCGAGAGCAGCGCGGCGCGACGGCGCCAATGTATCCGGGAGGGAACTCGTGTGCACAGAGCTCTCGGAGCCCTGCGGGGCGTGATCGCCCGGGCCACCCGCCCGTTGCCGCTGAGACCCATGTAGGAACCCAGTCTGGCCGGAACAAGGCAGGAGCCCCAAGATCGGCTCGCGGAGCGCGTGTCAGGGGTGGCTGCGCCCGCGCTGGTTGGGATCGATCCCGCCCTCCGGCGTGGTGTCGTTCGCGACGTCGCCCTCGTCGGTGTTCGCGCCGGCGAGGTCCTCCGGGTCGCCGCCGGAGATCGTCATGCCCTTCGAGCTGCCGATGCCGGGATTGCCCTTCAGGTCGGCGTCGGTGGGCGTCGTGGTCTTCGGCTGCTTCGAGGTCATGCGCGGTCTCCTGCAATGAGCCGCCCTAACGGTTGAGCGCCTGCTCGAGTTCGCCCCGGGTCATGCGGGAGCGCCCCTTGACGTCGCGGCGCTTCGCCTCGTCGTAGAGCGCGGCACGGGTCGCATGGGACCGCGTGTCGCGCTCCTTGGCCCGGGTGCGGCGGAAATTCGACCGGTTGTCGGCCGGGCTCTCCCGGTTCGAGGCGCCGGCCTCGCGCAGCGCGATGGCGATGGCCTGCCGGTGGTCGGTCACCGGCTCGCCGTCGCTGCGCTCCAGCTCGCCCTCCTTGAACTCGTGCATCACTCGGGCGATCGTGCCCTTCTGGGCCTCCGTGGTCCGGTTGCCGGTGGTCTTGGTGCCGGTCGTCCTGGTGCCGGTCGTCCTGGTGCTCTTGCGCGCGGCCATGGTCGTCATCCGCTCGTGCCGGGGCGCTCGCGCGCCCGTTTCATCACGGGATCAACGCCGCGGAAGGCCTCGGCGTTTCGGGCCTTGCAGGCCGGGTGTGCGTGGAATTCCCTGTCGCCTCCGGCAGATTGCTCCCATATACGGGCGACATCGTACAGTGTCGGACGCTCCATGGCGGGTATCTCGGTTTCCCTCGAAGGTTCCAACATCCAGCTCTCGTTCCAGAAGGACGACCAGGCGACCGCGGTCATCATGGATGCCAGCGCGGCCCGCGCCCTCGTGCGCGCGGTGGGCCAGCTCCTGACGGTCATGCACGAGCCGGACGAGGGCGATGCCGACGACCTCGGCGACGAGGATGCGGCTCTGCTGGACGTGACCTCGCCGGCGATCGAGGTCGGCACCGACGAGCAGGGCCAGGCGGTGGTGGCGCTTCAGGCCGGCGGGCTGCCGCCGTTCCAGCTCCGCCTCACCGACGAGGAGGCGCGGCACGTCGCCACCTCCCTCAACGAGATCCTCAACGCCCCGCGCGACGTGCGCAGCTCGCACGGCGGGCACTGAATGCGAGAAGGGCGCCCGGTCGGGGCGCCCTTCGGTTATCGTCAGATGCGAATGCCCGGGTTGGTCGGACCGCCCGGCAGGTAGTCCGGCTCGGAGCCCGGCCCGGTCGGGTCGGTGATGCCCGGGTCGTTGACCGGGTAGGGCGAGCGCGGGCCGGTCGGGCCGGTATCGGGCAATTCGTCGGGGGCGACCGGGGGCGGGATGTCGCCGGGAATGCCGCCGCCGGGGGTCGGCTCGTGGCCGGGCAGGCCTGGATTGGCCATGGTCGTGCCTCCTCTGAGGGTGCGGGTATGAGGGTTTAAACCGCCCGGCGCGGTGCGGTTCCGTCGGGGCAGGGTCCCGGAACCGGCGTTACCCAGGGTCGTTGCCAGGGCATTAGAACCCCCTTGGAGTAAGACCCGATGCCCGACATCAAGCAGGCCAAGATCCTCATCATGGCGACCGACGGCTTCGAGCAATCCGAGCTCGAAGTGCCGAAGGCCAAGCTCGGCGAGGCCGGCGCGCAGGTGACGGTGGCGGCGCCGAAATCCCGCCGGACGCCCGACAGCATCCGCGGCTGGGACGAGACCGACTGGGGCCGTCCGGTCAAGGTCGATGCCGACATCGAGAGCATCGACGCGTCCGCCTACGATGCCCTGGTGCTCCCCGGCGGGCAGATCAACCCGGACAAGCTGCGCCTGGAGCCGAAGGCACTGGAGATCCTGCGCAGCTTCCTGTCCGCCGGCAAAGTGGTGGCCGCGATCTGCCACGCGCCCTGGCTGCTGGTCGAGGTCGGCGCCGCCAAGGGCCGCAAGATGACTTCGTTCGCCTCGATCAAGACCGACGTGATCAATGCCGGCGCCGAGTGGCACGACCTTCCCGTGGTCACCGACAAGGGCATCGTGACCAGCCGCAACCCGGGCGACCTCGACGCCTTCTCGGCCAAGATCATCGAGGAGATCCAGGAGGGCCGCCACGACCGCGCCGCGGCGTAATCGAATGCTCACTGGTGGCGGGATCAATAAAATAATTATCAAGATAAGGCGCGGGATCCCCTCTCCCGTCTGGGAGAGGGGTAGGGGTGAGGGTGACACGCTTCCGTGTAAAGCTGAGAGCGTCGTGCTGGAAACGGAATGGTTCGAGCTAGAATCAGAACCGTAGCACCCTCACCCCTGGCCCCTCTCCCACACGGGAGAGGGGAACCGCGCTTTACTTTTCAGGCGGTTCCGAACTCGCACAATCTCTGGCGGCCCAGCGAACCCGGGCCGCCCGCCGTCGCGCCAGGACGCTACCCGATATTGCCCGCCCCGAAGGTGGTATCGCCGAAGGTCGAGCGCCCCTCCGTCGCGCCGTATTGCAGGTAGTGCTGCATCGGGTCGATCTTGGCCTGCGCCACGTCGCCGTAGGCCCCGAGATAGGCCGTCGAGTCGAAGCCCTTCGACGGGTCGCGGCCCTCCTTCCAGCCGTACTGGTCGTAATGCATCAGCGGATCGATCCCCGCTGCCTTTACGTCGCCATAGGCATTCAGGTAGCCCCTGGTGTCGAACACGGCGTTCGGGTTGCGCCCCTCCTTCCAGCCATAGGTCTGGTAGTGCTGGTAGGCGTAAACCGCGGAATCGCCGCCCACGGCGATGGCCGCGCGGGCCACGTCGGGGTTCGAGAGCAGGTAGTACTCGGCGTCGAAGCCCGGATGCACCGCGAGGTCGGCGGTCTTGCCGATCGCCGCGTAGATCTGCCGGCCCTCGCCCTGGCCGTACTCGATGTAGTGCTTGAGCGGATCGAGGCCGGCGGCGCGCACGTCCGGGTTGCGGGCGAGATACTGCTCGTTGTCGAAGGCGGCGGACGGGTCGCGGCCCTCCTTCCAGCCGGCCTGGTCGTAATGCTCCAGCGGATTCTGCCCGGAGGCGCGGACCGCCGGGTTGGCGGCGAGGTAGCCGGTGGTGGAGAACAGCGCGTTCGGGTCGCGGCCCTCGCGCCAGCCGTAGGTGGCGTAATGGGTGTCGGCGTCCTGGCCGGCCTCCAGCACGTCCTTGTAGTTCGCCAGATAGAACAGGTCGTCGACGAGCGGGGCGCCGTCGCCGGTCACCACCGTCGCGTCGGTGAACTGGTAGCGCTCGAAGCCGGTGACCCGGTCCTGGCCCTCCGGCCCGACGATCAGCGTGTAGGCGCCGTCGCGGGTGACCGTGGTGTCGGCGAGCCGCGAATTGAACACCAGCGTGTCGGTGCCGGTCGAACCGTCGGCGTTGCGCCCGCCGAGCAGGATGTCGTTGCCGGGCGAGTTGGTGATCGTGTCGTTGCCGGCCCCGCCCGTGATGATGTCGTCGAAGGCCGTGCCGGCCAGCGTGTCGTTGCCGCTCGTGCCGTTCCGGACCACGCCGCGGGCCAGCACCGTGTCGCTGCGGGCGGCGAGGTTCTGGATCCGGGTGTCGCCGGCGGGCGTGGTGTCGGCGGTGCCGTAGGGCGTGGTGGCGTAGAAGGCGCGCAGGTACTCGGCCATCGCGTCCTGCTCGGTGCCCTGCGCGGCGAAGGTCGCGGAGTTCGGCAGCGAGGCGCCCGGGGTGGCGGAGGCGAGCGCCACCTTGTTCTCGCCGTAGGCCGGGAACGGGTAATTGTCGCCCCCCAAGCCCGGCGCGGTCGAGGTGCCGGTCGCCAGGAAGTCGAGGGTGACGGTGCGGATGCTGCGGTTCGGGTCGCCGACGAGCTGGCCGTTCTGCACCAGGGTGTCGGTGATCCGGCCGTTCTCGTCGACGATCGCCGCGTTGAGGACGCGCTGGCCCTCGCGCGTCACGGTGCCGTTGGCGTCGAGGGTCTGGGCGGTCTTCGTGGCGTCGAAGGAGAAGCTCAGGCCCCCGATCTGCGGGAACTGGCCCGGGGTCGCGCCGGCGGCGGTCGCCGAGACCGCGTGCTCAAGGAGCCGCTTCATCTCCAGCGCCGAGACGGTGGTGACGGCGAGCGCGTTGTTGAAGCGCAGCGAGTTGGTGACGTCGAGCTGCGAGATGTCGCCCGACTGCTTGCCCGCGGAGGCGTTGGCGGCAGGCGGCAGTTCGGCGGTGCC
Source organism: Methylobacterium sp. 174MFSha1.1 (assembly GCF_900116815.1). Classification (NCBI taxonomy): domain Bacteria; kingdom Pseudomonadati; phylum Pseudomonadota; class Alphaproteobacteria; order Hyphomicrobiales; family Methylobacteriaceae; genus Methylobacterium; species Methylobacterium sp. 174MFSha1.1. Next base: position 147,210 of record NZ_FPCB01000007.1, read on the forward strand.
GCCGCCGGCGGTCGAGAACGAGCCGATCGAGTCGCGGAGGCCGCCGCCATTCTTGATCGAGACCGCGACCGTCGGGTCGTACTGCCTGGCGTACCAGAGGTTGGCGTCGGCGGAGAGGTCGCCGAGGTTGGTCTCCTCGGTGCGGACCTCGCCGCGGCGCCCTTCGAGGTAGACGCTGGTGCGGCCGAGGATGTTGCCGTCCTGCTGGCGGATGATGTCAGCGACGCCGGCGGTCTCCTGGATGCCGTCGTTGTTGACGTCGAGGCCCTCGATCATCTCCTTGACCAGGTAGCCCTTGGTGCCGGGGGCGAAGGCCGCGTCCTTCGAGCCCCAGAGCTGCGCCACCGAGGTGTCGTCGACCGCGACCGCGCCCGAGTTCTGCGGCGTGACCGAGTCGCGGATGACGTTGCCCTGGTCGTCGAAGGTGACGGTCAGGCGGCCGACATAGGAGTATTCGGAGGCCGTGTTGACCAGCGCCAGGGTCTGGCCCGTGGCGTTGGTGAAGAATTGCGGGTAGGCGCCGCCCGCGGTGTCGCCCGGCAGCAGGCGGTCGTTCGAGTCGGACAGGAGCGTGTGCGAGCCGCCGCCGATCAGCACGTCGACGTTGCGCAGGAGCGGCGCGAGGGCCTGCTCGTTGGCGAGCTGCTGCAGGTGGGTGCCGACGATGACCTTGTTGAGGCCGGGATTGGCCGCGAGCACCCGGTCGACCTCGGCGTTGATCTGCTGGGCGAGCAGCGCGATCTCGTCGCGGCCGGTGAAGCCGTCGAGGGTGACGTTGCCGAGCGTGGTCAGCAGCGGCTCGAGCTGGGTGGTGGCGCCGATGAAGGCGATCTTCTCGCCGTTCTCGGTGATGATCGTCGATTTGGCGATCTTGTCGGCGCCGGTGCCGGTCTGGGTCGAGGTCGGGCCGGTCTGGGCGAAGGTTGCGGCGTCGCCGTCCTGGTGGACGAGGCCCGAGAGGGCCGATTCCCGCGAGAAGTTGAGGTTCGTCGAGAGGTAGGGGAACTGGGCGCCGACCCAGGTGTCGTCGGCGGCACCCGGGCTCGAGCCGAGGTTGGCGCCGATGATGTTGGCGACCTCGGTCGGCCCTGAGTCGAACTCGTGGTTGCCGAACACCGCGGCCTGGACGCCGATGATGTTCTGGATCGTGATGTCGGCCCGGCCCGGCGAGGCGGTGAGGCGGTTGTAGGCGCCCGCGCCCGACAGCCCGTAGAACTGGTTGTAGATGCCGTTATAGGTCGCGTTCAGCTGCGGATCGGCGCCGGCGATGAAGAACGGGCTCGGGATCCAGCCGTCGCCGGTCGAGAGGGTGATCGAGTTCGGGGTCGCGTCCTCGAGCTTGTCGACGATCGCCGCGAAGTTCGGCGCCCGCTGGGTCGCCAGGAGGCCGGCCTCCCAGTCGGAGGCGTGCAGGATCTGGAGCGTGTAGGTCATCGGGGCAGCCTGCTGGGTGGTGAAGTCGAGCTGGTCCTGCGCGAGGCCCGCGAAGGCGTTGCCGGCCGTGTCGGTGATCGCGCCCTTCGGCACGACGACGTCGTAGGCCTTGCCCGTCTTCAGGTCGGCGCTCGGGTCGATCGTCACGGTGTCGCCGGAGACGACGACCTGGGCGGCGTCGGCGACCGCGATGGCGCGGGTGTCGCCCGCCCCGTCGGTGAGGGTGATCGACCCGGTGCCGGCCTTCACCGCCTCGCTGAAGCGCAAGGTGATGTTGGCGCCCGTCGCCACGCCGGTGGCGTTGTCGGCGGGCGTGGCGGAAACCAGCGTCGGCGCGGTCTGGTCGAGCTTCAGCCCGACGAGGATCGGATCGTGGTCGGATTCGCGCGCCGCGACCCTGCCGTCGAAGTACGAGGCCGGCCGGCCGAAATCGAGGTTGTAGTCGATCGCGTCCGCCTCGTCGGCATTGACGTGCCACTCGGTCACGCCGGTGACCTGCCCGTTCAGGCTGGTGTTAGTAAAGGCGTGGTCGAGGGCGCCGTATGCCCCGTTGAAGACGTAGGAATACGGATTGGCGAGGCGGTCCTCGGCGAGGTTGGTGAAGCCCCCTTCCTTGATCGTGTCGAGGGCGTCCTCCTTGAGGTAGGCGTTGAAGTCGCCGAGCAGGATCGTGTCGGAATCCTGGGTGCCGGTCGGCTTCGTCGCGGCCCACTCGGTCAGCGCCTTGGCGGCGAGCTCCCGCTGCTGCTGCCAGGCGCCCTGGCCGTCGCCCTGGTCGGCATCGGCCCCGGTGCCATTGCCGCTCTTCGACTTCAGGTGGTTGATGATTGCGGTGAAGTCCTCGCCCGTCGTGGTCTCCCGGAAGGTCACCGCCAGGGAGGCGCGGCTGGTGTTCACCCCGTTGAAGACGTGGCCGATCGTGCTCTGCTGGAGAAGCGCGGGGTCGAAGCGCGCCACGTCCGCGTCGTCGAGCGTCTCGATCGTGGTGTTGAGCGCGACGCTGACCTTGGACGGCTTGTAGATGAAGCCGACCGCGATGGCGTCGCCGCCGAGGAACTGGCCGTTGTCGAGCTGGCTGCCCGGGTTGACGTAGGCGTAGGTCCCGGCGCCGGCCCGGGCGTTGAGCTGGCCGACGAGGTATTCGAGCGCGTTGCCCGGGTTGCCGGGCTGGAACTGGTTCTCGAGTTCCGTGAGGCCGAGCACGTCGGCGCCGGTACCGATCAGCGTGGTGACGAGCTTCTCGGTCTGCCGCGCCAGTTCCTCGCTCGTGTTGGCGCCCCGCGGCGCCTGGCCGATCGCGGTGAGCGCGCTCGACGAAGCATTGAGCGTCGTGAAGTAGTTGAGGACGTTGAGGCTGCCGACCTTGAGCGTGCCGCCGACCGCGTCCGGCGTCGCGGGCCGCGGGTTGGCCTTGGTGAAGGTGTTCGAGCCGTCCTCGATCGACCGCACCCGGAAGGCGTTGGACGGGCCGTAGCCGAGGGTCCCGGTGAGCCCGGTCACGGTGTCGCCCATCCGCGGGGCGGTGGCGGTGGAGTAGGTCGGACCGAAGCCGTCGAGAGTCTCGATCGGCAGGTTCTGGGTGTTCAGCCCGTCGTCGTAGGTGATCGAGCGCGCCGCCGTCTGGGCGAGATAGGCCGCGTAGGCTTGCGAGTTCGGCTCGAATTCGTTGCTGAAGGTCTCGGGCCGCCCGCCCGCCGCGAGGCGGATCTCGTTGAAGCGGTCGAGGTTGAACTGCTCCGAGATCGTCAGGGTCTGGGGCAGGCGGACCAGCATGCCCTCGTAGCGCTCGAGGTCCGGTTGCGCGGTGGTGCCGGTGCCGACCGTGCCGGCCGCCGGCAGGCTGACATCGACCGCCTGCGCCTTGACATCGGCCGCCGAGAGCGCGCCGGCCTGCACGACCTGGATGCCGGAGGCGGCGTTGACCGTGAGCTGCGTCTCGCCGTTGAACTCGGTGACCGTGCCGGTGACCCGGACCCGGTCGCCCTCGTTCACGTCGACGAGGCGGTTGCCGGTGCCCTCGTAGACGAACAGGCCCTCCGAGGTCAGCGGGCTGGCGTCCTGGTCGGCCTTCTCCTCCTGAAGGTAGAAGCCGCCGATGCTGCGCTTGGCATCGGCGTCGCCGTTCTGGAAGTCGCCGACGACGATCGCCTCGACCGTGACGGTCCGGCCGACGAGGGGGCTGGCGCTGCCCGCGCCCTGCACCGCCGAGATCAGGGTGACGTCGTCGTTGACGATGGTGCCGGTGGCGGTCGCGTTGGTGGCGCTCACCGCCGCGGCGATGCCGGCTTGGCTGGACGTGGCGCTGCGCAGCGTTAGGCCGAAGGTCTCGTTCGGCTCGGGCGTCACGTCGCCCTGCACGGTGACGCTGACCACCGCCGAGGCGGCGCCCGCCGGGATCGTGCCGGTAACGGTGAGCGGTAGGGCGGGGTTGCCGGCGAAGTCGGCGGCGTTCGCCGGGTTCGCGCCGGTGCCGGTGAGCTCGGCGGTGAAGGTCACCGCGCCGAGCGTGCCGTTCGTGCGCTGCACCGTGAAGCCGAGGGTCGTGGTGCCGCTATCGCCCTCCGCCCGGCTCACGCTGAGCGAATCGGCCGTAAAGGAGACCTCCTGCGTCGTGCCCTGCGGCAGCGCCGCGTAGAGGGTCGCGCCGCCATTCGCCACCTCGTTGGCCGAGACCACCAGGTTGGTGCCGGTCGGGTTGCGGTCGGCGGGGATGAAGGTCAGCACCTCCGGGCCGAGATCTGCGGCCGAGCCGGCGAGCGGCGGCACGTACGAGACGTAATTCGCGTTCGCCGGATCGGTCACGTCGTAGACCAGGATGCCGCTCTGGCGCTCCAGGCCGACGAAGGCGTAGATCCGGCCGTTGACCGTGCCGACCGTGATGCCCTCGGGCTCCGGACCCTTGTTGTCGGAGCGGTCGTCGGGCGTGTTGGGGATAGTCTGGTCGTTGTTGAAGCGCTCGGGCGCGATCTGGGCGAAGATCTTCTCGAATTCGCCGCCGGTCTCGCGCACCTTGGTGAGGGTGCCGTCTTGGTTCTGGCGGAAGATCGAGATGCCGCGGCCGCCGAGCGTGGTGAGCTGGTCGATCACCCCGTCGCCGTTGGTGTCGCCGCTGCGCAGCAGCACGTTGAGCCGGGCATAGGCCGCGTTGGACTTCAGCGCCTGCAACTCGGGCGTGAGCCGGTTGTTCGGGACCGCGCTCAGACGGGCGACGTCGCCGGTGTCGTCGGCGCCGCCGATGACCCGCTGGTCGCCCTCGTTCGCCGTGACGAAGTAGGTCGCCCCACCCGTCGTGAACGACGCGATGCTGTCGGGCTGGAGCAGGCCATAGATCGGGGTACTGGCCGGGGTGCTGGCGATCCGGATCGAGGCGGTGCCGTTCGGGCCGTCGCGGTCGGATGCGTCAAACTCGTTGCCGGGCAGCGCGTGGTTGACCGCGCCCAGCGGCTGGATCGCGATCGGCGCCGTGCCGGGGTTGGCGAGGTCGATCACCGCGACGCCGTTCACCTCCTGCAGGGTGACGTAGGCGAAGCGGTTGTCGGGCGAGATCGCGATGTATTCGGGCTCGATGTCGGCCGCGGCCGTATTGCCGGGCGTGATCGCGAGGCCGCGGGCGCGCAAGGTCGCCTCGCTGCCGTTCAGGCCGTCGAACCCGATGGTGGTGAGGACCGAGGCGCCCGCCGCCCCGCCCGAGACGTCGATGATCGAGATGCCGCCGACCGGGTTGCTGTTCTGGCTTGCCTGCTCGCCCTCGTTGGCGACGAGGAGGCGGGTGCCGTCGCGGTTGAACACCAGCTGATCGGGCCCGACCCCGACGGCGAGCGAGCGCAGCAGCGTGCCGTCGGCGTTGAACAGGGCGACACGGCCCGCCGCGTCCCCGGTCGCGTTGGCGTAGGCCACCGCCACGAGGCCGTTGGAGACCGCGACCGAGTTCACCGCGCCGTACTGCTCGAGACCCGACAGCAGGATCTCGCCGGACTTGCGCAAGCTGCCGGCGGCGTCGAGCGCGACGATCTCGATCCGGTTCTCGTTGGTGTTCTGGACGTAGAGGCGGCTGGTCGAGGAATCGTAGGCCACCACCTCGGCGTTCGGCGCCGCTTGCGTCGCCGCATCGTTGGTGGTCGCGTAGGCGCCGAGCCGCACGAGCTGGAGCGCGTTGGTGGCGGTCGGCGGGGTCGTCGCGGTCGCGCCCGACTGGCCCTGGAGCGAGGGCGCAGCGTCGAAGATCATGGTGCCGTTGACGAGCGTGGTGGCCATGGGGTCCAGTGTCTCCGGGCGCGCGGGAAAAGCGGTGGCGCGAGGGCGAGCGCCACCGTTCAGCGCGAACCTGTTAGGTCTTGAAGGGTTGGAGAAGCGCGCAGCGGCCCAGGGCTCGCCCGCGATCGTTCGACGTGTCGGAGCGAGTCGGGCGAGTCTGCCTTGTTACAGCATGTTTCGAACTGTGTTCGCTCTGTATGGGCGTTCTGCGACACTCCTGTGAAGGTTGCCGAGATCGCCGGCAGTCCTGCTTCCGGGACCGTGGCGGCCGGGAGCTATTGGTTGGTTGCCCGGCAAAAGATCGCCACGGATCCAGTTCCTTCCCGACGGCGTCGCCACGAAAAAAAGCCCCGCCGTCGATGCTCGACGGCGGGGCGCGATCGTCAGATAGTTGGTCGAGGAGGGTCGGAATTGCCGCCTACTGCGTCCCGCCCTTCGCTTCCTTCTGGAACTCCTCGATCACGTCCTTGCCGACGCGCTTGGCCATGTCGGCGGTGACCGGCTCGAGCGCCGCCTTCCAGGCCGCCTTCTCGTCGGCGTTGAGCGTGATGAAGGTGGTCTTGCCGGACTTCTTCATCTCCTCCAGCGCGTCGGCATTGTCCTTGTCGGCGACCTCGTTGGCGTAGGATGTGGCTTCCTTCATCGCCTTGTCGAGTTCGGTGCGGATCTCCGCCGGCAGGCCGTCCCAGAACTTCTTGTTGGTGATCACCGCGTAGCCGATATAGCCGTGGTCGGACAGCGTGATGAACTTCTGCACCTCGTGGTGCTTCTGGGTGAACATGTTCGAGGGCGTGTTCTCCGAGCCGTCGACCACGCCGGTCTGCATGCCCTGGTAGACTTCCGAGAAGGCCATCACCTGCGGGATCGCGCCGAGCGCGCGGAACTGCGCCTCCAGCACCTTCGAGGACTGGATCCGCATCTTCAGGCCGCGGAAGTCCGCCGGCATCTTCAGCGGCTTGTTGGCGCTCATCACCTTGAAGCCGTTGTCCCAGTAGGCGAGCCCGGTGATGCCCTTCGATTGCAGCTTGTCGAACAGCCGCTTGCCGAGCGCCCCGTCGGTCACCCGGCGCAGGGCCGCCTTGTCGGGCAGGATGTAGGGCAGGTCGAAGACCTCGAACTCCTTGGCGCCGAGCGGCCCGAACTTCGCCAGCGACGGCGCCAGCATCTGGACCGCGCCGAGCTGCAGCGCCTCGACCTCTTCCTTGTCCTTGAACAACTGCGAGTTCGGGTAGACCTCCACCTTCACTTTGCCGTTGGTGTATTTTTCCGCCAGTTCCTTGAACTTGTCGGCGCCGCGTCCCTTCGGCGTGTCCGGCGCGACGACGTGGCTGAACTTGATCACGATCGGCGCCTGGGCGAGCGCGGCGCCCGACAGGAGGAGCAGGGCGGTGCCGGCCGCGAGGGCGCGACGGGTGAGGCTCAGGGCAGGACGGGACGGCGTCGGCATGGCGTTTCCTCGTTGTCGTTGTTCGTTCGGCGGTGACCCTGACAGTTCGATTCCGCCGCCGCAATGCGCCGATCGCCTAACCTGCCTCCGCCTCCAAGACGGCCTCCGCCTCCAAGACGGCCTCCGCCTCCATGTGGACCGCGCCGCCGATCGCCGTCCAGCCGCGGAACTCGCCGCCCTCCGGCCGGCCGGCCACCGCGAAGCGGGATCCCGCGATCATCGGCGCGACGCCGCGGTAGCGGAAGCGCGCCGGCACCCGGCCGAGGCGGGCGGCGGCGAGGTTGAGAAGCAGGCTCGCCTGCATCGGCCCGTGCACGACGAGGCCGGCATAGCCTTCGACCTGCGTGGCATAGGGGTGGTCGTAGTGGAAGCGGTGGCCGTTGAAGGTCATCGCCGAGTAGCGGAACAGCAGCACGGAATCGGCCTCGACCGACCATGCCGCCTCGTCTTCGGCCGGCACCGGCTTCGGCGCCGGTGCGGCGTCGCCCGGCCGGCTCGCCTCGCGGTAGACGATGTCCTGCCGGTCGCGGATCGCCGGACCCCGCTCGGTCAGGTAGTCGTGCCGCACGGTGACGAAGCACAGCGTGCCGGTGCGCCCGTTTTTCACTGCCACGTCCGAGACGGTCTCGCGGCGCACCACCCGGTCGCCGACGCGCAGGGGGGCCAGCGTCTCGACCTCGCCGCCGGCCCACATCCGCCGCGGCAGCGGCACCGGGGGCAGGAACCCGCCCTTGGCCGCGTGGCCGTCCGGCCCGAGCGCGTCGGCCGCCGGGGTCTCCGGGCCGAGGCACCAGTGGATGGCGAGCGGCGCCTCGCCGTCGGCCACCGGAGCGAGATGGGGCGCCAGCGTCGCCCGGTATTCGGCGACGAGGCGCGGCGTCACGAAGTCCTCGACCTCCCGGGTGCGGCCGATCCAGCCGCGCAGGTGGTCGATGTCGATCTCGGGCATCGGGCGCTTCCCTGTCCTGGCCCGCGCGGGAGCGGGCCTTCCGGTGATCCTATATCGGCCCGTCTTCGCGCCTGCACACCTGCCGCCTGGACCCGGCTTCGTCCCGGTGCTCAAGCCGAGTTGCACGGGGCAACTCGGCTAAGCTTCTTACTTTTTGCATCATTTTCGCCGCCGAACCGGTGACCACTTCGGCGAATGATGCTTAACTCGCTGTCAACTAAAGACGAAGGTGGGAGACGTCACGTGGCTGCGCAGCACAGGTGCATCGCGATCGTCGGTCCGTTCCAGAGCGGCAAGACCGCCCTGCTCGAGGCCATCCTCCATCGCACCGGCGCGATCGACCGGCCCGGGCGCGCCGGCTCCCGGATCGGCGATACCTCGCCCGAGGCGCGGGCCCACGGCATGAGCGTGGAGCCGGCCTTCGCCACGACGCGCTTCCTCGGCGAGTCCTTCACCTTCGTCGATTGTCCCGGCTCGATCGAGTTCGCGCACGACCTGCGGGCGGTGCTGCCCGCATGCGACGCCGCGATCGTGGTCTGCGAGGCCGACGAGCGCAAGCTGCCGGCCTTGGAGCTGACCCTGCGCGAGCTCGAGGCCGCCGGTATCCCGCGTCTCCTGTTCATCAACAAGGCCGAGACCGCCCCCGGCTCGCTGCGCGACGCGCTCGCCCTGCTGCAACCCGCCTCGCGGGTGCCGCTACTGATGCGCCAGATCCCCCTGATCGAGGGCGAGGCGGCGGTCGGCTTCATCGATCTTGCCCTGGAGCGCGCCTTCATCTGGTGCGAGCAGGCGCAAAGCGAGGTGGTGGCCCTGCCCGACGTCGAGCTGCCGCGGGAGAAGGCCGAGCGCTACACCATGCTGGAGCGCCTCGCCGACCACGACGACGCCCTGATGGAGGACCTGATCGCGGAGGTCGAGCCGCAGGCCGACCGGGTCTTCGCCGACCTCGCCCGCGAGCTGCGCGACGGGCAAGCGGTGTCGGTGCTGTTCGGCTCGGCCGAGCACGGCCACGGCGTCACCCGCCTGCTGAAGGCGCTCCGGCACGAGGCGCCGGGGCTGCCCGAGACCCGCGCGCGTCTCGGGATCGACGGGGAGGGGACGCCGCTCGTCCAGGTGATGAAGACGCTCCATACCGGCTTCGGCGGCAAGCTCTCGGTCGGCCGCGTGCTGCGGGCGGCGATCCGCGAGGGCGACGCGGTGACGGGCTCCGCCGGCGGCACCGCCCGGGTGGCGGGGCTGAGCCAGCTCGCGGGCGCCGCCGGCCACCGCGTGCCCGAGGCGCAGGCGGGCGAGGTCGTGGGCCTCGCCAAGCTCGAGGGCATCGCCACCGCAGAGACCCTGGCGACCGGCTCCGAGGCGTCCGAAGCCCTGGTGAGCCTGCCGGCGCCCGAGCCGGTCCACGCCGTGGCGCTCCGGGTGCGCGACCGCAAGGACGACGTGCGCCTCTCGGCGGCGCTGACGAAGCTCGCCGACGAGGATCCGGCGCTGATCGTCGAGCACCGCGCCGAGCTCGGCGACCTGCGCCTGTCCGGCCAGGGCGAGATGCACCTGCGGGTCGCGGTCGAGCGGCTGGCCTCGCGCTTCGGCATCGGGGTCGAGACCGAGCGCGCCCGGATCGCCTATCGCGAGACGATCCGCGGCCCGGCCGAGGCGCGGGCGCGGCACAAGAAGCAGACCGGCGGCCACGGCCAGTTCGCCGACGTGGCTCTGGCGGTGCGGCCGCTGCCGCGGGGCGTGGGGTTCTCGTTCGAGGACGAGGTGGTGGGCGGCGCGGTGCCGCGCCAGTACATCGCCTCCGTCGAGGCCGGCGCCCGGGCCTTCACCGCCAAGGGGCCGCTCGGCTTCCCCGTCGTCGACATCGCGGTGACGCTCAAGGACGGGGCGGCGCACGCGGTCGATTCCTCGGACGCCGCCTTCCAGGCGGCGACGCGGCTGGCGCTGGAGGACGCGCTCGCCAAGGCCGGGCCGGTGCTGCTCGAACCGATCCTCGCGGTGTCGATGGCGGTGCCGAGCGGCGCCACCGCGAAGGCGACCGGCCTCGTCACCGCCCGCCGCGGCCAGATCCTCGGCTTCGACGCGCGGCCCGGCTGGTCCGGCTGGGACGTGGTCGAGGCGCTGATCCCCGAATCCGAGATGACCGACCTCATCGTCGAGCTGCGCTCGGCCACCGCCGGGGTCGGCACCTTCACCACCCGCTTCGATCATCGGGCGGAGCTGACGGGGCGTGCGGCGGAGGCGGTGCTGGCCCGCCAGCCGGTGCGCAAGGCGGGGTAGAATGGGGGGTGAGGGATAGCGCGCTGCATTAGGGTGCTATGCTGGCCGTGCCACCCTCTGCGTCATCCCGGGGCCGCGAAGCGGAACCCGGGATCCATAACCGCCGACGGTTCAGGATAGCGCGGAACGCGAGTCGCTCCATTCTCCAACCTCAGCGGTTATGGATCCCGGGTTCTCGCCTGCGGCGAGCCCCGGGATGACATCGAGGGTTGCAGGTCCGTCGTGCCCCACCCGTCCTGAGATGCATCAGATCACATGGTCCGGCGCCAGCGCACAGGCCGGCCCCCCCGCCAGCTCGACCTGCAGCGTCACGTGGGCGATGCCGAAGCGGGTCTTCAAGGCGGCGGCGCAGTCGTGCAGGAAGGCGTTGCCGGGATGGCCCTCCGGCATCACCAGATGGGCGGTGAGCGCCGTCTCGGTAGTGCTCATCGGCCAGACGTGAAGGTCGTGGACCTCCGCGACGCCTGGACGGTCGGCGAGGCAGGCTCGCACCGCCGCCGGGTCGATGCCGGGCGGCACGGCATCGAGCGACAGCACGACGCTGTCGCGCAGCAGCCCCCAGGTGCCGGCGACGATCACCGCCACGATGACGAGGCTGGTGAGAGGGTCGATCCAGGTCCAGCCGGTTCCCATGATGACGAGGCCCGCCACCACGACGCCGGCCGAGACCGCGGCGTCGGCCAGCATGTGCAGGTAGGCGCCGCGCACGTTGAGGTCGCCCTTGCTGCCGGAGGCGAACAGCCAGGCGGTGACGCCGTTCACCGCGATGCCGATCAGCGCCACGATCGTCACGGTGAGGCCCGGGACGGGGGCGGGTTCGCTGAACCGCTGCACCGCCTCCCAGGCGATGGCCCCGACCGCGACCAGCAGGAACACGGCGTTGAACAGGGCGGCCAGGATCGAGGACGAGCGCAGACCGTAGGTGAACCGCGCCGTCGGCCGGCGCTGCCCGAGCGTCGCCGCCGCCCAGGCGACGACGAGGCCGAGCACGTCCGAGAGGTTGTGGCCGGCATCGGCCAGCAGCGCCACCGAATCGGTCAGGAACCCGTAGGCGCCCTCGATCAGCACGAAGCCGGTGTTGAGCGCGATCCCGATCGCGAAGGCGCGGCCGAAATTCGCCGGGGCGTGGACGTGGCCCGGGCCATGATGATGGCCCGCGCCGTGATGATGGCCCGCGCCGTGGCCGTGCCCGTGGTCATGGCCGTGATGGTCGTGATCGCCATGCTCGTGCGCGTGGTCGTGATGCTGGCCCATGCCCGCTCTCTGTCGCTCGCGCGGGCCCGTGTCCGAGCCCGCACCGTCACCCTGGCGCGGTAGCTTTAGGGCGGGACCCGTGCCAGGGCGAGCCCCGCGTCACCCGGCGGCGAGCCGCAAAACCGCCTCGGTCAGCGCCCCGTCCGGCCGGATCATCTGGTCGAGCACGGTGAAGTGGTCGTCGCCGGGGAGCGGCAGCAGGTCGCCGGGGAGCCCGGTCCCGGCCCAGGCGGCGTGGTAGACCTGCGATTGCCGGCACAGCTCCGGCAGCTCGTCCGCCCCGTAGGCCACGGTGAGCGGCCCGGCCCGGCGCGGCAGGTGCCGGATCGGCGAGAGCGCGGCGACCTCGTCCTCGCCGAGGTGGAGCGCGTCGTCGAGGGCCGTGCGCCGGATCGGCGCGAGGTCGAAGACGCCGCTCAGCGCCAGGCCCGCATCGACCTCCGGGCAGGCCATGGCGAGGGCCGCGAGGTGGCCGCCGGCCGACCAGCCCGAGACGACGAGGCGCGGCGGGCTCGCATGGGCCCGCAAGGCCGCCAGCGCCGACGGGATCTCGGCGCAGAGCGCGGTCATCGTCGCCTCGGGGCAGAGGGTGTAGCCGATCATCGCCACGTCGAGGCCGCGGGCGAGCGGCCCCTCGGCCAGCGCGGAAAAGCCCTGCTTGTCGTTGCGCTGCCAGTAGCCGCCATGGATGAAGGCGAGGAGCGGAGCCTGCGGCCGGCCGCAGCGGAAGAGGTCGAAACGCTGCCGCGCGCCGTCGCCGTAGGGGATGTCGAGTTCGCCCGGATGCGCCTCGCGGAAGGCGGCGCTCCGCTCGCGTAAGGCAGCCATGAAGGCGCTGCTGCCGGCGACCGCGCCGGAATTGTCGTAGGCCTTGCTGAGCGTCGCGCGGTCCATCCCGCGCCAGTCGCCACCCGTCATCGTGGATCCTCCCGGAAACGAGGCCGGAGGATAGCCCGGAAAACGAGAAGGGCGGCCCCGCGCCGCGCGCAGGGCCGCCCCCATCCTGAACCCTGGGGCCGGAAGCCCCGGTTCGTCGCTTACTCGGCGGCCTGGAGGGCCGGGACCGGGGCGACCTCGTCGAGCGGCATCGGGTTGCCGTCGAGGGCGGCCTTCAGGCGGTCCATGTCGACCTCACCCTCCCAGCGGGCGACCACGATGCAGGCGACCGCGTTGCCGATGAAGTTGGTGAGCGCCCGGCACTCCGACATGAAGCGGTCGATGCCGAGGATCAGCGCCATGCCGACGACCGGCACGGAGGGGACCACCGCGAGGGTCGCCGCCAGGGTGATGAAGCCCGAGCCGGTGACGCCCGCCGCGCCCTTCGAGGACAGCATCGCGACGAGGAGCAGCAGGGCCTGCTCGCCGTAGGAGAGGGGCGTGTCCGTCGCCTGGGCGATGAACAGGGCCGCCATGGTCATATAGATGTTGGTGCCGTCGAGGTTGAACGAGTAGCCGGTCGGGACGACGAGGCCGACGACGGGCTTCGAGCAGCCGGCGCGCTCCATCTTCTCGAGCAGCGAGGGCAGGGCCGACTCGGAGGACGAGGTGCCCAGCACGAGCAGCAGCTCCTCCTTGATGTAGCGGACCAGCTTGACGATCGAGAAGCCGTTGTAGCGGGCGACCGCGCCGAGGACGCCGAAGATGAAGATCGCCGAGGTCAGGTAGAACGCGCCGACGAGGTAGGCGAGGTTGGCGAGCGAGGAGATGCCGTACTTGCCGATGGTGAAGGCCATGGCGCCGAAGGCGCCGATGGGGGCGACCTTCATGATGATGTGGACGACGCCGAAGACCGCCTCGGACAGGATCTTGATGAAGTCGAGCACCGGCTTGCCGCGGTCGCCCAGGAAGGCGAGGCCGAAGCCGAACAGGATCGAGAAGAACAGGACCTGCAGGATCTCGCCGCTCGTGAACGCACTCACCGCCGTATTCGGGATGATGTTCATCAGGAAGTCGGTGATCGACTGCGTCTTCGCCTTCTCGGCGTACATCGAGATCTGCTTGGGATCAAGCGACTTCGGGTCGATATGCATCCCTGCGCCCGGCTGGACGAGGTTCGCGATGATCAGCCCGACGATGAGCGCCAGCGTCGAGAAGGTGAGGAAGTAGATCAGCGCCTTGCCGCCGACCCGGCCGACCTTCTCGAGGTTGGTCATGCCGGCGATGCCGGAGACCACGGTGAGGAAGATCACCGGGGCGATGATCATCTTGACGAGCTTGATGAAGGCGTCGCCGAGCGGCTTCATGTCGGCGCCGAGCTGCGGGTAGAAATGCCCGAGCGTGATGCCGATCGCGACGGCGACCAGGACCTGGAAATAGAGGGTCTTGTAGATCGGCTTCGGGGCCGGCGGCGCGTGCGGCGCGGTCAGCGGGGACGGGATCGTAGCCATCGGACGTTCTCCCTATATGGCTCGTTGCAGGTCGACTTTTCGCGGTGGATCGCGGGGTTGCTCTTGGTCTTGGCCTTCAGGCGTCTTGGCCTCTCGGCGGGTATCGACCTTTTCGCAGGCCTGCCGCGTACCGGCGGGCCGCGGACGAACCCACAATGGCAACCGGCGTGCCAGCCGGAAAAATTTCGAAATTTTTTGTTAAGTACAGACGAATAAAAGGTTTTTCAGAATGATGGAGGAGACGGCCCGGTGGAGCCTTCCGGCGCGCCGCAACGAGGGCCCGGATCCGGTGCGGAAATCCGCAACCGGCCGGAACCAGATTCGCCGGGCCCGAATCCGCCGCCCCGCGGGGCGGCCGTGATCGGCTGGCGCGCGCTGCCGCGCTCCCCGGCGCTGCCGTGGCTCCTCGGGCTCGCGGCGGTGCTGGCCGCCTCGCTCTTCGCCGGCCGCACTGCCGAGCGGGCGGCGCTGACGGACCTGCGGCGCTCGGCCAACGCGACGCTGGCGCTCCACGTCGCCGCCTTCCGCACCGAGATGCAGAAGCAGGGCTCGCTGCCGCTGGCGCTCGCCAGCGACCCCGAGATCACCGCGGTGGTCGGGCCGGCGCCGGATCCGGCTCTGCTCGCCCGGGTCAACGACCGGCTGGCCGAGATCGCCCGGGCCTCGGGGGCGGCGGTGATCTACGTCATCCGCCAGGACGGGACCGCGGTGGCCGCGAGCAATGCCGGCGAGCCGGGCAGCTTCGTCGGGGCGTCCTACGCCTTCCGGCCCTATTTCCAGCAGGCGCAGAGCGAGGGGGCGGGCCGGCAATTCGCCCTCGGCACCGTCAGCGGCCGGCCCGGCCTCTATCTCAGCCGCCGGGTCGCCGGTCCCGGCGGGCGGACCGGGGTGGTCGTCGTCAAGGTCGAGTTCGACGGCATCGAGGCCGCCTGGCGCGAGGGCAGCCGGAAGGGCGGGGAGACCGTGATGGTCACCGATCCCCGCGGCATCGTGCTGATGGCGAGCGAGCCGGCCTGGCGCTTCGGGGCCCTGCGCCCGGTGCCGGACGAGGAGCGCCGGCTGATCCGCGAGCGGCTCGAATTCGGCGACGCCGCCCTCGAGCCTCTGCCGCTCCATCCGGCGGCGGACGGGTCCCTGGTGCGGGTCGGCAACGGGGCCGAGCCGGCGCGCCTGGCGCTTCCGCTCGACGCCCCGATCCCCGGCACGACCTGGCGGCTCCACACCCTGACCCGGATCGGCGTCGCGGTCGGGCGGGAGCGGGTCCAGGCCCAGGTCATCGCCGGGCTCGCGGTCGGCCTCGCGGCCCTGGGCCTCGCCGAGATCGCCGGCCGGCGCCGGCGCCTGCGAGCGAGCCTCGCCGAGGCGGCGGCGCGGCGCACCGAGCTGGAGGAGCGGGTGCGGGTGCGGACGCAGGCCCTTACCGAGGCCAACCGCCAGCTGAAGGCCGAGATCGCCGAGCGGCGGCTGGCGGAGGCCGAGCGCCAGCGCCTCGGGCGCGAGCTCGCCCATGCGGGGCGCCTCGCCGCGCTCGGCCAGTTCGCCGCCAGCATGGCGCACGAGATCAACCAGCCGCTCGCGGCGATCCGCTCCTACGCCGACAATGCCGGCATCCTGATCCAGCGCGGACGCCTGCCCGAGGCGACCGAGAATCTTTCGGCCGTCGGCCGCCTGACCGAGCGCATCGCCGGCCTGACCCGCCAGCTGAAGGGCTTCGCCCGCAAGGCCTCGGGCCGGCGCGATCCGGTGGCCCTGGCGGACGTCGTGCGGGCGAGCCTGGAGGTGGTGGAGGGGCGGCTGTCGGGCATCGATCTCGCCCTCGCTCTGCCCGAGCCGTCGCCTTATGTCCTGGGGGAAGGGCCGCGGCTGGAGCAGGTCGTGGTCAACCTGGTGCAGAACGCCCTCGACGCGGTCGCGGGCGTCAACGAGCCACGCATCGCCGTGACGGTGCGGGTCCTGGGGGGAAGCACAGTGGGAGAGCGCGCGGTGCTGGAGGTGAGCGACAACGGCAGCGGTCTGCCGGACGGAGGTGCGCAGGTCTTCGACGCCTTCTTCACCACCAAGGCCAGCGGCCTCGGCCTCGGCCTCGCGATCTCCCGCGGGATCGTCGAGGAGTGCGGCGGCACCCTCTCGGCCGGGGCAAGCCCTGAGGGCGGTGCGCTGTTCCGGGTCGAGCTGCCCCTCGCGCCCGCTGCCAACGCCGTTCCGGGAGCCGCCGCATGAGCGCGTCCTTGCAACGCGTGGTCTTCGTCGACGACGAGGAGGAGGTGCGCCGGGCCAACGGCCAGAGCCTCGATCTCGCGGGCTTCTCCGTCGAGACCCATGCCGACGCCGAATCGGCGCTCAAGGCGGTCCTGGCCGACCCGCCGGGGGTCGTCGTCACCGATGTGCGCCTGCCGGGGCTCGACGGGCTCGGCCTGTTCGCCGCACTCCAGGAGGCCGATCCCGAATTGCCGGTGATCCTGATCACCGGCCACGGTGACATCACCATGGCGGTGCGGGCGATGCGCGCCGGCGCCTACGACTTCCTCGCCAAGCCCTATCCGGCCGAGACCCTGGTCGCCTCGGTGCGTCGCGCCCTGGAGCGCCGCGCCCTGGTGCAGGAGAACCGGACCTTGCGCGCCCGCCTCGACGCCGCGGTGGCCGAGGATCCGGCCTTCCTCGGCGTGTCGCCGGGCATCACCCGCCTGCGCCAGTTCGTGCGCGAGGTGGCGGAGGCCGACGTCGACGTGCTGGTGCTCGGCGAGACGGGATCCGGCAAGGAGGTGGTGGCGAGTGCGCTCCACCGCTGGAGCCGGCGGGCCAAGGGCAACTTCGTGGCGATGAATTGCGGCGCGCTCCCCGACACGGTGGTGGAGAGCGAGCTGTTCGGCCACGAGGCCGGCGCCTTCACCGGCGCGCTCAAGAAGCGGGTTGGGCGCATCGCGCATGCCGACGGCGGCACGCTGTTCCTCGACGAGATCGAGAGCATGGCGCTGAACATCCAGGTCAAGCTCCTGCGGGTGCTGCAGGAGCGGGTGGTCGAGCCGCTCGGCACCAACGCGATCCAGCCCGTCGACATGCGGGTGGTCGCCGCCACCAAGATCGACCTCGGCCAAGCCGCCGCGCAGGGCACGTTCCGGGATGACCTCTATTACCGCCTGAACGTCGTCTCGGTGGCGATTCCGCCCTTGCGCGAGCGGCGCGAGGACGTGGCGCTCCTGTTCGAGCACTTCCTGCGCAAGGCCGCCGCCCGCTTCAACCGCGAGCCGCCGCCGGTGACGCCGTCGATCCGCGACCACCTGAGCCGGCACGACTGGCCCGGCAACGTGCGCGAACTCGGCCACTTCGCCGAGCGCTGCGCCCTCGGCCTCGCTCCCACCGGCCCGGCCCAGGCCGAGCCCGTGAGGCCGGCGACGCTCGCCGAGCAGATGGACCGGCACGAGCGCGGCCTGATCCGCGACGAGCTGATCATGGCCGGCGGCGACGTGCGGGTGGCGGCGGAGGCGCTGGGGACGCCGCGAAAGACCCTCTACGACAAGATCGCCCGCCACGGGCTCGATCCGAACGACTACCGGTGAGGAATCAGCCCCGCCGCGGGTGCTCCTTGAAGAACCGCCACATCTCCCGGGCCGCGTCGGGGCCCTGCGGATCGGTGTAGCTGCCGGCGGGGTTGCCGCCGGACCAGGCGTGGCCGGAGCCGTGGATCACCCAGTGCTCGTGGGCCGGGCGGCCGGTCTCGTCGGCGTAGAGGCTTTTCTCGAAGGCGCGGCCATTCGGGGAGCGTCCGTCCTCGCGCCGGATCAGGCGGCCGCCGGTGGCACTGATCAGCGCCGCGCCGTTCTTCGGATTCACGGTGGCGTCGCGGTCGCCGTGGAACACGATGGTGGGGATCGGCGGCGCCTGCCCGGCGGCGCCGTCGCGCATCGCCGCCAGCGCCCCCGGCAGGTCGCGGGCGGCCAGCGCGCACAGGCCCGAATGGACTCCGACAGCCGCGTAGAGGTCCGGATAGGCCGAGGCGACGTTGGCCGCCGCGGCGCCCCCGGCCGAGAGCCCGGCGATGTAGAGCCGCCGCGGATCGACCGCGTAGGCCGCCATCACCGCGCGGGTGATCCCGGCGATCACCCCGGTCTCGCCGCGGTCGCGAGGCTGGTCGGCCGGGCTGAACCAGTTCCAGCACAGGGCCTGGTTGGCGCGACGCGTCTGCTCCGGATAGGCGACGAGGAAAGTCTCGGCCTCGGCGAGGGCATTCATGCCGGTGCCGGCGGCGAAATCCTCGGGCGACTGGGTGCAGCCGTGCAGCATCACCACCAGCGGCACCGGCCGGCCGCGATAGCCGGCCGGCACGTAGAGCCGGTAGGCGCGCTGCCCCGGCGGACCCGCATAGGTCTCGGACAGGACGCGCCCGGCAGAGGACGCCGCCGCATCCGGGCGCGAGCCACCGCGAAGGCGGGTCAGACCGTCCCCGGCCCGGCGCGCGAGATCCCGCAGGCTCTCGGGCAGGACCGCCCAGGCGCCGGCGGGATCGCCCGCGCGAAGGCGGCGGACGGCGTCCGCGAGGGTTTTCGGCCGCGTGTCGCTCATGACGCCCAAGGTCTCCGGCAGGGCGCCCCGGCTCGAATGGGGCGGGGCGCCACGATTCGGCAGCGTGCCGCAGCGGCAAGCGGGCTTCAACGAGAAGGGATCCGCTCCTAGGGCGCGCCTCGTTCCGTCGTCGGTACGTCAAAAACGCGAAAAGCCCGGCCGTGAGGCCGGGCTCCGCGCCGTCGAGGTGACGGAGTGCGACGCTTAAAAAGCGTTGAACTTGTAGTTCAGGCCGGCGCGGACGACCGCGAACTCGGTCTCGCGACGGTACAGGGTGGCCGGGCCGACCGACACGACGCCCGGCGAGAACACCGAGTACTGCGTGCCGTTGGCGGTCTGGGCGAACACGCCGTTGTTGCGGTTGCCCTGGTCCAGCTTCACGTACAGACCTTCGACCTTCAGCGTCACCGCCGACGAACGGAAGAAGTTGAAGAACGAGTCGGTGGGCAGGGCGTACTCGACGCCGCCGCCGACGGTCCAGCCGGTCTGGAAGTCGTCACGCGAGCTGTTGGTCAGGCCGAAATCGCGACCGCCGCCCGAGCCGTAGGCGAAACCGCCGGTGGCGTACACGAGGGTGCGGTCCCAGGCGTAGCCGAGACGGCCGCGCACGGTGCCGAAGAAGTCCAGGCCCGAGATGCCGTTCGGGTTGAACACCAGGGCGCCCGGGGCGACGCTGCCGCCCGGAACGGTGGCGAAGGCGTAGCGGTTGCGGTCACGGCCGAAGTCGACGTACTGGGCGTCGGCCTCGATACCGAAGACCACGCCCGAGCCCGGGGTGAACTGGTAGTTGTAGCCGATCTGACCGCCGCCGACGAAGCCGTCGTTGCTGTTGCGGTTGCCAAAGGCGAGCACGCCGGTGGTGGGCACGCCGGCGCCGGTGACGAACACGCTGCTGGCGGCGGTGGCGCCGGCCGGCACGCCGACGACGGTCGGGGCGCGGGTGTCAGCGGTGTTGAAGCCGTAACCAGCGTTGAAACCGGCGTAGAAGCCGGTCCAGGTGAAGACCGGCACCGGCGTGAAGACCGGCGGCGGAGCAACGCGACGCGGCAGGTCCGCGGCCGAAGCGGCGGCGGTCAGCGCGGTGAAGGCAGCGAAAGCACTCAGGAGTTTCTTCATGATGGTCCCCAGCAGGTTCCCCGATCGAGGCCAAGCTAGACCATTTCCCTCGCACACGATGTAGCAGTTCAGCCACATCGGTGCGGCAACGACACGGGAGGGGACGGGAGGCCGGTCAATGTCAAGCCTGCCGGCAAACCATCCCGGGTTTCCCCGCTCATATAACCGTTGTCCCGTTCCCCGCGATTCAGCGTTCTGCAACGGGTCGTTGCAGGGCGGCCGTCATCTCAGGTCGGAGGGGTGCCGTTGGCGGAGAGCGCGGCGCCCGCGAGGTAGAGCGAGCCGCAGATCAGCACCCGCGGCGGGCGCTCCCAGGCCCGGTCGCTTAAGGAGACCAGGGCCGCCTCGAGGCTCGGCGCCGTCGCGGCGTTCAATCCCACCCGCCCGGCGATCTCCGCCACCTCCGCGGCCGGCCGCGCCGCCATCTGGCCCGGCAGCGGCACCGCCACCAGGAAGCGGGCGAGGCCGGCGAAGTTGGCCAGGAACCCTTCCGCGTCCTTGGTGCCGAGGAGAGCGGAGACGAGGACGAGCGGCGCGTCGCCGCGCTCCTGGAGGTCCGCCATCGCGGCTGCCAGGATTCGCCCGCCGTCGATGTTGTGGCCGCCGTCGAGCCAGAGCTCGGCCCCCGCCGGGACGAGGCCGGCGAGGCGGCCGCGGCGCAGGCGCTGCAGCCGGCCCGGCCACTCGATGGCGGACAACCCCGCCTCGAAGGCCTCGGTGCCGATATCGCCGAAGCCCGCGGCGCGGAGCGCCGCGATCGCCGTGCCGGCATTGACGATCTGGTGGCGCCCGGCGAGCTTCGGCCGCGGCAGATCGAGGAGCCCGTCCTCGTCCTGGTAGACCAGCCGGCCGCGCTCCTCGTGGGCGGAGAAATCCTGGTTGCCGACGAGGATCGGCCCGGCACCGACCGCCTCGGCTCGGGCGCAGAGCACCGCGTCGGCCTGGGCGTAGTCCTGGGGCGCGATCACCGCCGGGCAGCCGCGCTTGAAGATGCCGGCCTTCTCGCCGGCCACCGCCTCGACGGTGTCGCCGAGATACTCGGCGTGGTCGCGGCCGATCGGCGTCACCACGGCGCAGGCCGGCCGGTCGACGACGTTGGTGGCGTCGACCCGGCCCCCTAAGCCCACTTCCAGGAGCAGCACGTCGGCGGGCGCCTCGGAGAAGAGCAGCAGGGCCGCCGCGGTGGTGATCTCGAACACCGTGATCGGCGCCCCGGCATTCACCGCCTCGCAGCGGGCGAAGGCCTCCGCCAGCCGGTCCTCCGGCACGAAACGGCCGCCGCCGACGGCGCCGAGGCGGATGCGCTCGTGAAAGCGCACGAGGTGGGGCGAGGTGTAGACGTGGGCCGAGAGGCCGCCGGCCTCCAGGATCGCCCGCATCGTGGCGATGGTCGAGCCCTTGCCGTTGGTGCCGGCGACGTGGATCACCGGCGGCAGGCGCCGCTCCGGATGCCCGAGCGCCGCGAGCAGGCGTTCGATCCGGCCGAGCGACAGGTCGATGGTGCGCGGGTGCAGCGCGAGGAAGCGCGCCATCAGGGCGTCGGAGGATTCCATCGTCGGTCTCGCGGGGGGACTGGACGGACCGGGCCCGCCGCCGGACGGCGGCGGGACGCGAGAGGATCAGGGACGCCGCCTCACGCCGGGACGGGCTTGGCGTCCTGCCTGGCCTCTTGCCGGGCCTCAGGCTTCGCCTCGGCCTCCGCGGTCCCGGCCGGCACCTGCATCAAGAGCCCGCACAGGCCCGCGATCGTGCCCTTCAGGTCGCGCCGGTGCACGACCTGATCGACCATGCCATGCTCCTTCAGGTACTCGGCGCGCTGGAAGCCGTCGGGCAGCTTCTCGCGGATGGTCTGCTCGATCACCCGCGGGCCGGCGAATCCGATCAGCGCCCCGGGCTCGGCGAAGTGCACGTCGCCGAGCATCGCGTAGGATGCGGTGACGCCGCCGGTGGTCGGGTTCGTCAGCACCACGATGTAGGGCAGGCGGGCGTTGTTGAGCCGGCGCACCGCCACGGTGGTGCGGGGCATCTGCATGAGGGACAGGATACCCTCCTGCATCCGCGCGCCGCCGGAGGCCGCGAACAGCACGTAGGGCGTGCGCTTCTCCAGAGCCGTCTCGGCGCCGCGCACGAAGGCCTCGCCGGCCGCCATGCCGAGCGAGCCGCCCATGAAGCCGAAATCCTGCACCGCCAGCGTCATCGGCAGGCCGGCGACGCGCCCGAACCCGACCTTGAACGCGTCGGTCATGCCCGTCTTGGCGCGGGCGTCCTTCAGGCGGTCGGCGTAGCGCTTCTCGTCGCGGAACTTCAGCGGGTCGGGCGCCACCTCGGGCAGCGGCACGTCGAGCCAGGTGCCCTGGTCGAACATCAGCTTCAGGCGCTGCTGCGCGGTGATCCGCAGGTGGTGCTCCGAGCCCGGAATCACCCAGCCGTTGGCCTCCACCTCCTTGTGGAACACCATCTGGCCGGTCTCCGGGCACTTCACCCAGAGGTTCTCCGGCGTCTCGCGCTTGAACAGCGTCTTGATCTTCGGGCGCACGACCTCGGAGATCCAGTTCATCGCCTCGACCATGATCGCTCCTCGGTCGTCGATTCGTGTCGGTGATATGGGGATCGCGGCGCTGGAGCACCGCCCGATCGCGTTGCAATCGGGCGGTGCTCCGGTCATTGATTTTGCCGCATTTTCTTCGCCCAACCGGCGGCCACTTGGTCGGAAAATGCTCTAGTCCGCGCGTCCGGCGCGCACCCCGGCGGCGAGCTCGCGCACCAGCGTCGTCACCGCCTCGACCGAGCCGAGCCCTCCCCGGTCCTCGCCGTCGAGCGTGCCGGCGAGCGCGGCGACGATCGACGAGCCCACCACCACCCCGTCGGCGTGGCCGGCGAGCGCCGCGGCATGCGCGCCGGTCTTGACGCCGAAACCGACCACCACCGGCAGGTCGGTGTGGCGGCGGATCCGCTCGACCGCGGCGCCGACGGCGCCGAAATCCGGGGTCGCCGTGCCGGTGATCCCGGTGATCGACACGTAGTAGACGAAGCCCGCGGTGTTCGCGAGCACCGCGGGCAGCCGCGCCTCGTCGGTGGTCGGCGTGGCGAGGCGGACGAAGGCGAGGCCGGCTTCGATCGTCGGCAGGCAGAGCTCGTCGTCCTCCTCGGGCGGGAGGTCGACCACGATCAGCCCGTCGATCCCGGCGGCCTTGGCGTCGTCGAGGAAGCGGGCGACGCCGTAGGTGTAGATCGGGTTGTAGTAGCCCATCAGGATCACGGGCGTGCCGGTGTTCTCGGCCCGGAAGCGGCGCACCAGCTCCAGGGTGCCGGCCAGCGTCTGCCCGCCTTTGAGCGCCCGCAGGCCCGCCGCCTGGATCGCCGGCCCGTCCGCCATCGGGTCGGTGAAGGGCAGGCCGAACTCGACGATGTCGGCGCCCGCCTCCGGCAGGGCGCGCAGGATCCGGAGCGAGGTCTCGGCATCGGGGTCGCCCGCCATCACGTAGGTGACGAGGGCGGCGCGCTCTTCCGCGCGGCAGCGGGCGAAGGTGTCGGCGAGGCGGGTGGACATCGGGGGCGACCTCGGGGGCGGCGGCGCGCCCGCGGAGGAGCGCGCGCCGCGGACGGGCGGAACGGATCGCCGCGCCTACACCATCGGGGGCCGCAGATAAAGTTTCACGCCGGCGGAGCGGCCTCCGCCGCGGCGCGCAGGCGCGACAGGCTCACCGATCCCTCTTCCAGCCCGACCCGCTCCTGCCCGCTCGCCAGCATCAAGGCCAGGGCGTCCTTCAGCGAGGCGTCGGGAGACAGGCGCGGCGCGTCGCCCGCGGGATCCGGCTCGGCGTGGTCGCGCGCGGGCAGCAGGGAGAGGCGGCGCAGCAGCCGGTCGCCCCCGACGAACTCCGCCGCGAAGGCGTCGGCGGGGGCGGCGAGCAGGGCGGCGGGCGGCGCTGCCTGGACCAGGCGCCCGTCGCGCATCAGCGCGACCGTGTCGCCCATCCGCACCGCCTCGTCGATGTCGTGGGTGACCATCAGGACGGTCTTGTCGAGCTTGGCCAAAATCCCCCGGACCTCGTCCTGCAGGCGGGTGCGGGCGACCGGATCGACGGCGCCGAACGGCTCGTCCATCAGCAGCACCGGCGGGTCGGCGGCGAGCGCCCGGGCGACCCCGACGCGCTGGCGCTGGCCCCCCGAGAGCGCGTCCGGCCGCCTTTCGCGAAATTCCGTCGGGTCGAGGCCGACGAGGTCGAGCATCGCGTCGACCCGCTCTGCGATCCGCGCCCGCGCCCAGCCGAGGAGGCCCGGCACCGTCGCGACGTTCTGCGCCACCGTGCGGTGCGGAAACAGCCCGACGCCCTGGAGCACGTAGCCGATGCGGCGGCGCAACACGATCGGGTCGAGCCCGGCGACGTCCCGGCCCTCGACCAGGACCCGGCCCGTGCTCGGCACCACCAGGCGGTTGACCATCTGCAGGGCGGTCGACTTGCCGCAGCCCGACGGGCCGATCAGCACGCAGGTCGTGCCGGCCTCGACCGTGAGGTCGAGGGCGTCGAGCGCCGGCCTTGCCTGCCCGGGATAGGTTTTTCCCGCCCCCTCGAAGCGGATCATCGGCGGCGCCTCCGGTCGGGGCTCAGCAGCCGTGGCAGATCGATCCGAGGGTGCGCTTCATCCGGCTGTCCCAGGCCTTGTCGCGGGCCGCGGTGGCGGCCTGGGCCTTGCGGAGGGCATCCGCCGAGTCGGCCTTCGCGGGGGCCGGCTTCACCGCGGCGGCACCCGCGCCGCCAGAAGCCGCGCCGTCGACCCGGCGGGGCTGCCGCCGGCCGCCGGGCGCCGGCGTCGCGTCGGGAGCGGTCACGCCGGCGGGGGTGGATCCGAGCGGGGCGGTGGTCTCGGTCTGCGCCGCGGCGGTGCCGGCGGCGAGGGCGAGGAGGGCGGTAGCGAGGAGGAGGCGCATGGCGGGGTCTCGGGGCCGCCCGAGCGGGGTGCGGGCGGCCGAAAAAGGGGCGGTCGCTCACCTTATGCATGTTTTCCGCCCGGAGGGACACCGGCGCCGATCGGCGCATCCCGGGGGCGCCGGCCGGGTCGCGCGGCGATCGCGTGCCCGCTCAGGCCGTCCGGCGCAGGCCGTGGGACGGCGCCGGCATCTCGGACGGCGCCCGGTCCTGGGCCACGATCACCTCCGGCACCCCGGCGGCCTCGGCGGTGTCGTACAGGCCGACGAGGCGCGGATCGTCGGCCTCGGCGTTCGAGGCGATCACCACCGCGTCCATCCAGGCCGAGACCGCGCTCACCAGCGGCCAGGTCCCGGCGGCGAAGCCGTCGTCCATGCAGGCGATCACCCAGTCGTAGGCCTCGCCGAGGGCGTCGAAGGTGAGGCCGAGGGCGTCGCGCCCCGAGACCAGGGTCTCGGCGTCGCCGTGGCCGCGGCCGATCAGGTTCAGGCGCGGCCCGGCATCGGGCCGGATCACGGTGGTGAAGTCGGCCCGCCCGGCGACGAGGTCGATGAGGCCCGGACGGTCCTCCTGCGCCTCGTCGAGGCGCACCAGGAGGGCGCGGCCGTGCAGGGAGGCGACGCGGCCGAGGCTGCGGGCGAGGCCGTCGTGGTCGGTCTCGCCACCGGTGCCGACGAGGAGCACCCGCCGGCCGCCGCCCGCGGTCTCGATCGCGTCGAGGCGCGCCACCAGCACGTCGAGGTCGTAGCGGGCTTCGAAGGGCAGCCGGACCGGGGCGGGGGCAAGGAGGGCGTCCGCGACCGGCGGGACCGTCGCGGCGGGCACCTCCGGCGCGACCGGCGGGATCGGATCGGCGGGGGCGTGCGCGACGGCCGGCGGGACCGGCGCGACGGGCGGCATCGCCGGGGACGGTGCCGCCCGGGATGGCATCGCTTCGGACGGCGACGGCTCTGCGGCCGACGCTGGTTTCGCCGCCGGGACCGGCGCGGCGGCGAGGACCGGCTCCGCGGCCAGGGTCGGCGCGGCGGCGAGGACCGGCGCGGCGGCAACGAGCGGCGCGGCGGCCCCCTCCGGCTCGGCCGGACGGGTGGCGGAGGCCGCCGCCGGCATCGCCGGGGCGAAGGTGGGCGCCGTGGCGACGGGAGCCTCCGGCACCGGCTCGCTCTCCGGCCGCCGCACGGGCGGGCGGCCGCGGCCGCGGCCCGGCGGATCGCCGGCCAGCAGCGCCTTGGCGACCACGCTGCCGATGGCGAACAGCAGGGCGATCACCGTGGCGAAGAGGATGATCGGCAGCTTCTTGGGGAAGGACGGCAGGTCGGGCACCACCGCGCGGGAGACCACGCGGGCATCGGCCGGGGCGGCGCTCGCCGCGTCGCGGGCGGCGGCCTCGCGGAAGCGGCCGAGATAGGATTCGAGCTGCTCGCGCTGGGCCTTCGCCTCGCGCTCCAGGGCGCGCAGCTCGACCTCGTCGCCGTTCGCCTTGGCGACGACGGTGCGCTGCGCGTCCACCGCCGCCTGCAGGCTCTCGACCCGGCTGCCGGCGATGCGGGCATCGTTCTCGAGCGTGCGCACCGCGCGGTCGGCGGCGGCGCGGATCTGCCCTTCCAGTCCCTCCAGCTGGGCCCGCAGTTCCTTCATCCGCGGGTGCTGCGGCAGCAGCGTGCGCGCCTCGAGCGCGAGCTGCGCCTTGAGGCCGATGCGCTGCTCGACGAGGCGGCGGATCAGCTCGTTGTTGGCGACGTCCGGGATCTCGAAGCCGCGGCCGTCCCGCATCATCTCGCGGATCAGCTTGGCCTTGGCGCCGGCATCGGCCTGGGCGGCGCGGGCCTGGGTCAGCTGGGTCGAGATCTCGGCGAGCTGCTGGGCCGCCAGCGGCTGGTTGGCGGTGCCGCCGCTGCCGATCAGCCCGTTGCGCGCCCGGAACGCCTCGACCTTCCCCTCGGCCTCCGCGACGCGGCTGCGCAGGGTCTCGATGTTCGTGCCGAGCCAAGTCGAGGCGTAGCGGGCGGTGTCGACCTTGGCGGCGGCGAGGGAGGAGAGGTAGAGGTCCGAGATCGTATTGGCCGCCCTGGCGGCGAGTTCGGGATCCTTCGACCGGAACTCGATCGTCAGGATGCGCGACTTGCCGGCCGGATAGACCAGCAGCCGGTCGAAGTACTTCTCCAGCACCCGGTCGACCGGCTCGCGGTCGAGGGGATTCTGGGCGAGGCCCAGCATCACCAGCACCTGCTGCAGGCCGCCGACCCCGTTGACCATCGGGTCGAATTCGGGATTGCCGACGAGGCCGAGGCTCTTGATCGCCTCGCGGGCGATGTCGCGCGACATCACCACCTGGACCTGGCTCGCCACCGCCTGCTCGTCGATCGGCTGGGGCAGCTCCCCCCGGTCCTGCTGCAACCGGGTGAGGGCGCTGTCGCGGCTCTCGAGCAGGAGCTTGGCTTCCGCCGTGTAGCGCGGCGGCACGACCTGCACGAAGGTCACGGCGAGGCCGAAGGCCGCCACGGTCGGCAGGAGGATGACGAGCCAGCGCCGGCCCAGCAGCCGGCCGACATCGCCGAGGGTCAGGCCGTCCTCGCTTCCGCGCTCCCGGATCGCCGTGTCGGGCCTGTCGGTCCCGGTGAACTTCGCCTGCTTCCGTCCCATCCTGGTCCTTGCCGCAGTCTCGGTGCCGGGATCCTGCGAATCCTCGCTCTTGGCGACTTTGCTCTTGGCGTCCTTGCTCGTGGGCTCTTGGCGCCCCCGACCGGCCAGGCGGTCGGGCAGGCGGGCATGCGACCGCTCGGCGAAGGGAAAGACGCGGGGCATTGCGGACCGTCGATCAGGAGGCGGGGCTGGCCCGGACCGGGCCTTGCCGCCAGCACACTCGATTAAGGTTGCCGTGCAGTTAAGACCCGAATCCTCTGTGCCGGTCCGCCGGCCGGCCTCGACAGGTCAGAGTTCATTAACCACGGCACTCTAGGCCTGGGGACAAGACGACCGACACGACTTGAACTGGCCGGAAGCGATGAACCGACGCGCCCTTCTCACAGGTCTGGCGACCACGCTCGCGCTCGGCGGCTGCCTGCGTCCCGAGTACCGCACCGCGCTCCTCGACGAGACCGGCACCGGCTCGGTCGGCGCCGCCTACTCGCTCGCCGCCGGCGACCGCCTGCGGGTGATCGTGTTCGGGCAGGACAACCTCTCGAACATCTACGCGGTGGACGGGGCCGGGCGCATCGCCATGCCGCTGATCGGCCCGATCAAGGTCGCGGCCGGCTCGACCGCGCAGGCCGCCCGCGCCATCGAGGCGCGCCTGCGCGAGGGCTTCGTGCGCGAGCCGCACGTCACCGTCGAGGTCGAGGTCTACCGGCCGTTCTTCATCCTGGGCGAGGTCACCACCTCGGGCCAGTACCCCTATGTCAGCGGCATGACGGTCGAGACCGCGGTGGCGATCGCCGCGGGCTTCGGTCCCCGCGCCGCCCGCGACTACGCCGTGCTCACCCGCGAGGGGCCGACCGGCCTCGTCTCGGGCATCGTGCCGATGACCTACCCGGTCCGCCCCGGCGACACGATCGTCGTCAAGGAGCGGTGGTTCTGACACCTGACGGATCGCCAGAGCATTTTCCGACGAAGTGGACACCGGCTCGTCGAAGAAAATGCGGCAAAATCGAAGACCTGGAGCATCGTCCGATGGCAGCGCCATTGGATGATGCTCCAGAAGCCTCGGACTTGCGCTGACCGGCGGTTAACCACGCCCTCATCCATCGCGGTCCGCGTTGGTCTTCCCTCCCTCCGCTTAACCTCATGCCCACGGGCCTTGGGCGAGATATCGGCAGCCGCGCGCCGCGGCGCCGCCATCCGTCTCCGAGGACATGCCCGTGGCCGCCTCCCAACTCCGCCTCGACGCCGATCCCGCGCCCGTGGTGGCCGCGCCGGTGCCGCCGCCCGCGGCGGCCACGCGGGAGCGGATCCTGCACGTCTTCCGCGCCCCGGTCGGCGGCCTCTTCCGCCACGTCCTCGACGTCGCGCGGCTGCAGGCGGAGGCCGGCCACGCCGTCGGACTGTTCTGCGACGCCAGCACCGGGGGCGCCCGGGCCGAGGCGGTGCTCGCCGAGCTGGCGCCGCACCTCTCCCTCGGCATCACCCGGCTGCCGATGCGCCGCAACCCGCATCCGAGCGACCTCGCGGCGCTGGCGGCGCTCTCCGGCCTCGTGCGCCGCCTGGCTCCGACCGTGCTGCACGGGCACGGCTCCAAGGGCGGCCTGTTCGCCCGCCTGGTGCCGGCCCTGGGCGGGGCGGAGCCGGTGCGCGCCTACACGCCGCACGGGGGCAGCTTCAACTACCGCCCGGGCACGCCGCTCCATCGCCTCTACATGCTGGCGGAGGGCGTGCTGACCCGCCGCACCGACGTCTTCCTGTTCGAGAGCGATTACATCGCCGGGCGTTACCGGGCCTATGTCGGCCCGACCGAGCGGCTGGCGCGGGTGGTGCACAACGGCATCTCGGCCGCCGAGTTCGCCCCGATCACTCCGGACCCGGAGCCGTTCGACCTCGTCTATATCGGCGAGCTGCGCGAGGCGAAGGGCGTGCCGGTGCTGTTCGAGGCGCTGGCGCGCCTGCGCCGGGAGCAGGGGCGGCGCCTGACCCTGCTGGTGGTCGGCTCCGGCCCGGACGAGATCGCCTTGCGCGAGCGCGTCGCCGCCCTCGGTCTCGCCCAGGACGTGCAGTTCGAGCCGCCCCAGCCGATCCGCGCCGCCTTGAGCCGCGCCACTGTGATGGTGGTGCCCTCGCTCGCCGAGTCGCTGCCCTACGTCATCCTCGAGGCGGCCGCCGCCGCCCAGCCCCTGGTCTCGACCGATGTCGGCGGCATCCCGGAGATCTTCGGGCCCGCCGCGCCGGCCCTGGTGCCGCCGCGCGACGTCGCCGCCCTCGGCGGGGCGATCCTGCGCAAGATCGACCAGGATCCGGAGGAGCGCGCCGGCGAGGCGGCGGCGCTCAGCGCCTTCGTCCGCTGCCGCTTCTCGATGGACCGGATGGCCCAGGACGGGCTCGCCGGCTACGCCGCCGCCCGGGCCCGGCGCTAGCCGCGGCCCTGCCGGTTACGACCGATTTTCGACAAACCCGACGCGGTCGCCTTAAGCCTTCCCTCAGGGCTTCCCGGCAGGATCGCAATCCTAACCCCCGGACGATGCGTGATTTTCCCCGTCACGACCGAGACCGGAACCGTGTCATGAGAACCGTGCCATGAGTGCGTTCGACGTCCGCGACATCCTCAAGACGGTGGCGGCCGACCCGGCCGGGCCGCTCGGCCGCCCGGGCCCGGAGCGCGAGGCCGTGCCGCCCGCCGAGACGGTGGCGCCGGTCCGGCCGGACCCGGTCGTCTCGCCGGTGGTGTTCACCGGCTGCGTCCGGGCCGTCGAGTTCGTCCTCGTGGCGCTCGCCGGCCTGTGCGCCCAGCGCTGGCTCCTCGCCGGCGCGGTGCCGCTCCATCTCGGCTACGTCGGGGCGATCCTCGGGCTCGCCGGCCTCAACGTGCTGGTGCTGCAGGCGCTCGGGGCCTACGGCATCCGGGCGTTCCGAGCCTTCTTCAGCGTCGGCGCCCGAGTCGTGCTCGGCTGGTCGCTGGTGATGCTGCTCGCCGCGACCGTGCTGTTCTTCGCCAAGCTCGGCGACAACTACTCGCGGTTGTGGCTCGGCACCGTCTATGGCGGCGGGCTGGCGCTGCTCGTCGTCGAGCGGCTGGTCCTGTCGCTGGTGGTGAGCGCACAGATGCGCCGCGGCCGCTTCGACCGGCGCGTCGCCATCGTGGGCGGCGGCGAGCCGGCCGAGGCGCTGATCCGGGCCATCGAGGCGCAGGCCGATTCCGGCCTCAAGGTCGTCGGCCTGTTCGACGACCGCAACGACGGCCGCTCCTCCGACGTGGTCGCCGGCTACCCGAAGCTCGGCACGGTCAGCGACCTCGTCACCTTCGCCCGGCGCACCAAGGTCGACCTGATTGTCTTCACGCTGCCGATCTCGGCGGAGGCGCGCATCCTGCAGATGCTGGCCAAGCTCTGGGTCCTGCCGGTCGACATCCGCCTCTCGGCCCACGCCTCGAAGCTCCGGCTTCGCCCGCGCAGCTACTCCTATCTCGGCTCGGTGCCGGTGCTCGACGTGTTCGACCGCCCAATCGCCGACTGGGACGTCGTGGTGAAGGGCGTGTTCGACCGCATGGTCGGCGCCGTGCTGCTGCTCCTGCTCTCGCCGGTGATGCTGGCGGTGGGGCTCGCCGTGAAGCTCACCTCGCCGGGCCCGGTCTTCTTCCGGCAGAAGCGCCACGGCTTCAACAACGAGGTGATCGAGATCTACAAGTTCCGGTCGATGTACACCGACCAGTGCGACTACGCCGCGAACAAGATCGTCACCAAGGGCGATCCGCGGGTGACCCGGGTCGGCCGCTTCATCCGCAAGAGCTCGCTCGACGAGCTGCCCCAGCTGATCAACGTGGTGCGGGGCGAGCTGTCCCTGGTCGGGCCGCGCCCGCACGCCCTCCAGGCCAAGGCGGCCAACACCCTCTACGACCAGATCGTCGACGGCTACTTCGCCCGCCACAAGGTGAAGCCCGGGATGACCGGCTGGGCGCAGATCAACGGCTGGCGCGGCGAGACCGACACCAACGAGAAGATCCAGCGCCGCGTCGAGCACGACCTCTACTACATCGAGAACTGGTCGGTGTTCTTCGACCTGCAGATCCTGGCGATGACTCCGCTGGCGCTGTTCAAGACCGAGAACGCGTATTGAGCGGGGAGGGGACCCCCAAGTCCCCGCTTCCCTGTCGGCGCCGCCGGGGCGGCCCGGCGGCCATGCAGGGCCGGTCCCCTCGGGGCCGGCCTCTTTCGTCAGCCGATATAGGGCCACGCCCGCAGCGGGCAGGTGCTCTCCGAAGCCGGCACCTTCGCCGCGGTGCCGCCCGCCAGATCGATCGGGACGATATGGGCCGACCCGGCGGGGGTGAGGCCGGTCGGGCCGATCAGGATGACGGCGACGAACAGGATCCTTGCAACGTTCAGCATCGCTCTTCCTTCACCCGGCCGCGTCGGACCGTCGATGGAGGGACCTGTGCGATGGCGCCGTTGCAGGGTGATTGCGTGCCGTGTTGCGGCGGAGAGACCTCCGATCCGGTTCAAAGCCTCCGGACCGAATTCACATCCTCTTGTCATCCCGGGGCCGCGTAGCGGAACCCGGGATGACTCGGAGCTGCGCATTCCGGTGCGCCAGACCGACAGCGAGGGCTCCAGGCATCGCCAGCGAGCCCGGCCGGACGACCGGGCTCGCCGCTACTCCGCCGTGGCGTCGACCGTCAGGCGGTCGAAGATCTTGCCGGGGCTCGGGGCGGTGCTGAAATCCATCAGCCCGAGGCCGGCCGGATCCTTGGCGGCGGCGCTGACCGAGAGGCGGCCGGGCTTGACCACGAACCGCGACACGGCCTGGCCCAGCGCCTTGGCGGATGGCGAGCCGCCGAGGACCGCCGGGATCCCCAGCATCGCGGCGGTGCCGTATTCGCGCTGCAGCTCCTCGGGCTTGAGGCTCTGCGCCTTGGCCTGCTGATCGACGAAGCGCTGGAACAGGCCGCCATTCTCGAGGGTGAGGCCCAGGGACTTGGCGCTGGCGCCGAGCAGAGCCAGGGAGGAGACCATCGGCTCGGGGTCGAACACCTCCTTGCCGATCCCGCCGATCGTGCCGGTGATCCGGGCGGTGCCCATGTCCTTGCCGGTGAGCGTCACGTCCTTGACGATGACCTCGCGGGCGGCTTCGTCCCAGCGGGTCTCGGCGGTGCCGGAGAGGTCGAGGCTGGTATAGCCGAGGCCGGCGAGGTCGGCGAGGACCGGCGCCGTGGTGCCGGGCGGGACCGCGCAGGTGAAGCCGTCGAAGGCGAGGCGCGAGGCGGTCGGCACGCCGTCGCGCAGGTCGCTCATGGCGAGATCGGCGTTGCGCACGGCGAAGCGCATCGGGCCCGACGCCTTCAGCGGATCCTCGGCCGAGGGCTGCGCCGGCAGGTCGACGTCGAGCGTCTCCAGCGCGATGCGGCCGATCCCCGGGGCGTAGCGGCGCAGCTCGGCCTGGTCGAGCGGGCCGGCGGCGGCGCGGCGCAGACCCTCCAGCACCGGCTTGAGCGACAGGCCGGACAGCGTCAACCCCTTGAGGGCGACGCGGCCGGCCGGAGCATCGACGGACAGGCCCTCGGCCCTCATCCGGCCGGCCCCGTCCTCGAGCCCGTAGGTCACGCGGGCGAGGCTCGCCTGGACCGGGTTCGGTCGCTTGCCGCCGCCCGGCGCCGCGAAGGTGACGCCGCTGATCTCCAGCCCGCCGACGCCGATCCCGTCGACGAGGTCCGCGGCGAGGCCCGACAGGCGGGAGCGCTCCGGTCCCGCAGAATCCCCTTTTCCTCTGCCCGCTCCCTCCGCGAGCGCCCGCACCGACTCCGCCCACGGGATCGTGGTCGGCCGGCCGGTGAGGTCGCGGGCGTCGATGCGGGCGATGCGCAGGGCCGCCCCGTCGGGGTTGGTGAGCGCGATGTCCTCGGCGGTGACGCCGCCATAGATCCGGATCGGGGTCGCGTCGGGCCCGCCGGGCTCGGTGAACAGGCGCGCGAGGCCCGGCAGGTCGACCTCGCGGGCGCTCAGGCGGCCGTAGGCCCCGGCGGCGTCGGGGCCCGGCCCCTCGACCGTCAGGGTGGCGCCCCCGGCCTCCAGCGTGCCGATGCGGCCCGCCGCGACGTCGCGGGCGACGACGTCGTGGTAGACCGCGACCTGGACGCGCCCGCCGGCCGGCTGCTCGACCCGCAGCACCGGGATCACGATCTCGCGGGCGGAGAGTGTTTCGAGGCGGATCCGCCACGGCGCGGGCCCGGCCGGATCGAGGACGGCCCGCGCCTCGTCCCGGGACAGGGCGGTGCCGCGCAGTTCGAGCTTCGGCGCCTTCAGGGTGATCGGCCCCAGCGGCAGCACGACCTCGTCCAGGGCGACGGTGGCGCCCACCGCGGTGCCTTGGGCCGCCGCATCCTGGGTCGGCGTCGTCTGGGCCAGCGCCGGGCCGGCGAGGGGCGGCAGCACCGGCAGGGCGACCGTCAGCGTCGCGCAGGCGAGAGCGCCGAGCGCGGCCCGGGCCACGCCCGTTGTGGAGAAGCGGGTCATGGCGGAGCGTCCCGGGATCGTGAAGGCGGGATTACAGGGAGAACGAGGTGCCGCAGCCGCAGGAGGCGGTGGCCTGCGGGTTCTCGATCTTGAACGACTGGCCGATCAGGTCGTTGACGAAGTCGATCGTCGCGCCCTCCATGTACGGGAGCGAGGTCGGGTCGACCAGCACCGTGGCGCCGTCGACCTCCACCGCGAGGTCGTCCGCGGCGCGGTCCTTCGCGATGTCGAAGGCGTACTGGAACCCGGAGCAGCCGCCGCCATTCACGCTGATGCGCAGCATCGAGCCGGGGGGCTCGGCGCCCATGATCTCGTTGATGCGGCGGGCGGCGCGGGACGTCAGGGTGATCGGGGTCATCGACGGCTTCTCGGGTGGGGGTCCAGCGTGCGAAGGCAACATAAGAATGCCGGCCGTGAGCCGCAACTGCGGCGCATGAGAGGCAAGGGTGCCGTGCGCGTGCAACAGCGGCGCATGATGGGCAAGGGTGCCGTGCGCCCGCAACAGCGGCGCACGGATGACGAACGGGAGCTGCGACGTGAGACGGACAGGCGAGCGCTGGCGGGCCCCCTACGGCAGCGATCCGTTCGCGTCGCGCGGGCGGCTGATTCCCGAAAGCCCCTCCCCGACCCGGACCGACTTCCAGCGCGACCGTGACCGCATCGTGCATTCGGCCGCCTTCCGGCGCCTCAAGCACAAGACGCAGGTCTTCGTCCACCACGAGGGCGACCATTACCGCACCCGCCTGACCCACACCCTGGAGGTGAGCCAGATCGCGCGGGCGCTGGCCCGCGCGCTCGGCCTCGACGAGGACCTGGCCGAGGCCCTGGCGCTGGCCCACGACCTCGGCCACACCTGCTTCGGCCATACCGGCGAGGATGCGCTGCATGCCTGCATGCGCGATCACGGCGGCTTCGACCACAACGCCCAGGCCCTGCGGCTGGTGACCCGGCTGGAGCGGCGCTACGCCACCTTCGACGGGCTCAACCTGACCTGGGAGACGCTGGAGGGCCTCGTCAAGCACAACGGCCCGCTCCTGACCCGGGACGGCCGGCCGACGCCGCACTACGCGGCGAGCGGCATCCCGGTGGCGATCACCGAGTACAACCTCCAGAACGACCTGGAGCTCGCGACCTTCGCCGGCCCCGAGGCGCAGGTGGCGGCGCTCGCCGACGACATCGCCTACGACGCCCACGACCTCGACGACGGGCTGCGGGCCGATCTCTTCACCCTCGACGACCTCGAGGAGGTGCCATTCCTCGCCGGCCTCCTGGACGAGATCCGCCGCACCTATCCCGGCCTCGAGCGCTCGCGGGTGGTGCACGAGCTCGCCCGCCGGGTCATCACCCGCTTCGTCGAGGACGTGATCGCCGAGGCCGAGCGCCGCCTCTCGGCGTTGCAGCCCGTCGACGCCGCCGCGATCCGCCACGCCGCCGGCCCGGTGGTCGCCTTCTCGCCGGCGATGGCGGCGGCCGACCGGGACATCAAGACGTTCCTGTTCGCCCGGATGTACCGGCATCCCGGCGTGATGGCGGTGCGCCGGCGCGCCGCCTCGATCGTCGAGGACCTCTTTTCCACCTTCCGGCGCGACCCGACCCGGATGCCCGAGGAGTGGAGCGCCGGCCTCACCGGCTCCGACGACCCCCGCACCCCGCGCCGCGTCGCCGACTTCATCGCCGGCATGACCGACAACTACGCGGTGAGCCAGCACCGCCGGCTGTTTCCCGAGACGCCGGACCTGCATTGGGTGATCTGGCCGGGGCTGGATGGGTGAGGGGTCGTGCGAGCGCCTCTCGATCCGCGCGACAGGACTGCCATCCACCGGGTCATTCCGGGGTCGCGCAGCGGAGCCCGGAATCCAGAACCGCGGATGGTTCAGAAGAATTTGGAGACCGTCCCGTCTTCTTCTGAATTACCTGAGTTTCTGGATTCCGGGCTCCGCTGCGCGGCCCCGGAATGACGCGGAGGGCGTCAAGACTGTTGAACAGGCTCCGCCGCCGGTTCAAATCCCGATCACCCCTTCGCAATTACTTTCTGCAGGCAGACCGCGTTGGTGTCGCGATAGCCCAGGTGGTCGTAGAAGCCGAGGACGCCGTCATTCTCCCGGCGCACCAGCAGCTGCACCTTCCAGACCCCGCGCGCCGCGAGCCAGGCTTCCGCCGCCTCGACCATCCGCCGCCCGAGCCCGCTGCCCTGCTGCCCGGGCGCCACCGCGACGTAGTAGAGCCAGCCGCGATGTCCGTCCTCGCCGGCCATGGCGCTGGCGAGGATGCGCCCGTCGACCTCCGCCACCAGGACGGTGCCGTGCGGGCCGCGGCGGGCGAAGGCGATGTCGGTGGCCGGGTCGTTCCAGGGCCGCGCCACGCCGGCTTCGTGCCACAGGGCGATCACCGCCGGCACGTCGGCATCCTCGATCTCGCGAATCGTCGGGGTCATGTCGCGCAGCCGTCCCCGGTATCCCGCACGCTTGGATCCCGCACGTTCTAGCGGATCGTCGGGGCCGGTGTCGGGGAAGAAATCCTGGCGGAGAGAGAGGGATTCGAACCCTCGATACGGTTGCCCGTATACACGCGTTCCAGGCGTGCGCCTTCAACCACTCGGCCACCTCTCCGGGCCAGATCGGCGGGGCGGCGGAGCGCCCGTGCCGGTCAGGTGCCGTCCTCTAGCGGGGCGCGGGCCGCGACGCAAGCGCGAGATGGGCGGGAGGCCGTGGAAGCCCGAGAATTCCTCGTTGGACGGACACGGCGCCGCTGCAACCGGTGCAGGGTATCGGCCGTTTCGATCATCGGCCGGCGTGTGGGCGCCGGTCGGCCGGGATCGGCCGCCCGAACAACAGGAGACCGCCCGTTCCCTCGTGCCGCCTCCCGGCGGGTGTTGCGGACGGGCACGACCGGCGAGGACAGGCGACGTGGACAACGACACCGTGAAGGCCAAGGACGAGACCCAGCACGAGCGGCCCGTGATCCTGGTGGTGGAGGACGAGGCGCTGACGATCATGGATCTCAGCGACGTGCTGGATGCGGCCGGCTACGAGGCGCTGCAATCGGCCTCCGCCGAGCGCGCCCTCAGCCTGCTGACCGGGAGGTCGGACATCGTCGCGCTGATCACGGATGTCGAGCTCTCCGGCAAGACGGACGGCTTCGACCTCGCCCGCAGCGCGGCGCAGATGCGGCCGGACCTGCCGATCGTCGTCGTGTCCGGGCGCAGCAAGCCCGATCCCGACCGGATGCCCGCCCATGCCCGCTTCGTCGCGCGGCCCTGCCGCGGCGACGACATCCTGGAGGTGCTCAGGACCTTGATGAAGGGTTAGGGATGGGGAGCTGGGGACCCTGCGGCTCCGGCTCGGCCAGCCACACCTCGACCGGGGCGCAGGCCTGGCCGAAATCGAGGATCAGGTTGCGCAGCCGGCGCGCCGGGCTTCCGGGCGCGCCGGGCATCTCGACGAACTCGCCCACGGCCCGCAGGACACCCTCGATCCGGTGTCGACCCAGGGTCAAGCTCACGGGCGTCCCGCTGCTGGTGTCCACGCTGGATACTCCTCTCACTGTCAACCGGATAACGCGGTGCGGCGAGGGGTGGTCCATCGGTGAGTCGATCAAGGTTACGGTCTGGTCACCGACGTGCACGACCCGGAGATTTGCATCCCGAGGTTGCGCCGGCGCCGCCGGCGTCAGAAACCCTCCGCCTTGAGGGCGCGCAGGCGCCGGGCGCCCGTCTCGGCCGGGCTGCGGGCCGGGGAGAGGCGGCGCTCGATCGCCTCGAACTGGCGGCCCTGCGCCGCCAGGAGGAGGCGCAAGGCCGCGATGCTGGCGTGCAGGTCCCGGGCGTCGCTGAGCGGATCCGGGGAAAGGTTGGCTGTCAGAGGCTGAGTCGGCATGGCCGGCATCAGGAGCGGCCAGGGTTAACCGGAGGTAAAAAAACCTCGCCGCGCAGGCGGCGCGGCGAGGTCGTCGGCTCAAGGCGATCTCGGGCGGTTCAGCTGCCGGCGCGCTCGCGCAGGGCCGGGATGAACAGGTCCTGCCAGGTCGCCGGCTTGGTCTTCATGATGCCGGCCCGGTGCATGAAGGTGACGAACTCCATGATGCCGTGCGGCGTCGCCGAGAACTTGCTGTCCGGGTCCTCCAGGATCTGGGCGACGTCGGCCGGGCTCACCTTCACCTTCGAGGAGCGGGCGAAGATCTCGGCGGTCTCGGCCTTGTTGGTGATGATGAAGTCGCAGGCCTGGTCGAGGGCGGCCAGGAAGGCCAGGGTCGTCTTCGGGTTCGCCTCGGTGAAGCGCTTGAGCGCGAACACCACGTCGAGGGTGATGTTGCCGAAGATCTGCGAGGCCTTGAGGATCGTGCGCACCTTCGGGTCGGCACGCTCGACGCCGGTGAAGGGCGGCGAGGCGAAGTGTGCGACGATCTCGGTCTTGCCCGAGAGCAGGGCGGCGACCGCCTCCGGGTGGGGCAGGCCGACGGTGCTGGAATCGAGCTTGGTGTAGTTCTCGGGCCCGAACTGCTTGGCCACCGCCATCTGCAGCACCACCGCGGCGAGCGAGGTCTTGATGCCCGGGATGGCGATCTTGTCCTTCGGGGTGAAGTCGGCGAGCGACTTGATCTCGGGCTTGTTGACGTTGAGGTCGAGGGCGGTGGCCGACATGCCCGAGACGCCGATCACCTCGGTCTTCGGGCTGCCGCGGCCCTTCGACCACAGGGCGAGGAAGCCGGGCGCCCCGGTACCGGCGATGTCGAGGGAGCCGGCGATCATCGCGTCGTTGATGACGTTGCCGCCGTCGAGCGTCAGCCAGGTCACCTTGACGTCGCCGAGGCCCGCCTTGGCGGCCTGGGCTTCCAGGAACTTCTTCTCCTGCATCACGAAGAGCGGCAGGTAGAGGACGCCGTAGCCCTTCGAGATGCGGATCTCCGACACCTCGGCCCCGGCCGGGATCAGGCTCATGGAGAGCGCCAGGGCGGCGCCGGCGGCGAGGCCGAGGAGCTTGCGTGCGAACATGTGGTTTCCTCCCAAACTTTGTCGGTCATGCTCCCCGGGCCGTCGCCGGTCCAGGGGGCAAGGCTCCAGGGGGTTAAGGCGCAGGACCGCGGTTTTAGTGCTGCATGCCCCAGCGGCGGATCGTCTTCTTCTCGATGTTGGCGAAGATCACGTTCTCGACGAAGAGACCGATCATGATGACGGTGAACAGGCCGGCGAAGACGTTGGTGGTCTCGAGGGCGTTGCGATTCTCGAAGATGTACCAGCCGAGGCCGCCCGAGCCCGAGGAGACGCCGAAGACGAGTTCCGCGGCGATGAGCGTGCGCCAGGCGAAGGCCCAGCCGACCTTGAGGCCGGTGAGGATCGAGGGGAAGGCCGCCGGGATCAGGATCGCCCGCACCAGGCTCAGGTTGCGCAGGCCGTAATTGAGGCCGACCATCCGCAGCGTGTTCGAGACCGAGCGGAAACCCGCATGGGTGTTGAGCGCGATCGCCCACAAGACCGAGTGGACGAGGACGAAGACCACGCTACCCTGGCCGAGGCCGAACCAGATCAGCGCCAGCGGCAGGAGCGCGATCGCCGGCAACGGATTGAACATCGCCGTCAGCGTCTCGAGCAGGTCGGTGCCGATCCGCGAGCCGATGGCGAGCGTGGTGAGCAGCGCGGCGAGTACGATGCCGATGCCGTAGCCGATGGCCAGCGTCTGGAGCGAGACCAGGGCCTTGGTGGGGATCTCGCCGCTCAGGATCGCGGCGGCGAAGGCCTCGACCGTGGCGGAGAAGGTCGGGAACAGCAGCGGGTTGTCGAGCCAGCGGCCGTAAGTCTCCCAGATCACCGCGAGGACGGCGAGCA
Organism: Methylobacterium sp. 174MFSha1.1; assembly: GCF_900116815.1. Taxonomy (NCBI): domain Bacteria; kingdom Pseudomonadati; phylum Pseudomonadota; class Alphaproteobacteria; order Hyphomicrobiales; family Methylobacteriaceae; genus Methylobacterium; species Methylobacterium sp. 174MFSha1.1. The sequence goes on from NZ_FPCB01000007.1 coordinate 186,789, forward strand.
CCAGCGCCTTGCGCAGCCAGCTCTGGCGATAGGCGAGCTCGGCGAAGGACAGGCGCTGCTCGACGCTGATCGCACCGGCGGCGGAGGTCTCGCGGACGATCTCGGGCCTTTGGGCCAGAGGCGTGGTGAGGGGGGCGAGGGTGGCGGTCACGGCGTGTCTCCCGGATTCTCTGTCGGTCAGGCGAACAGCATGTCGTTGATGCGGGTCTCGAGGGCGCCCTGCGCGGCGGTGCCGAGCTCCGAGGCCGGCAGGCTGTTGAGCTCCGCCTTGACCTGGCCCGGATGGGGCGAGAGCAGCAGGATGCGCGTGCCGACCTTGATCGCCTCCTCGATCGAGTGGGTGACGAACAGGACCGTGAACCGGGTGTCGTCCCACAGGCGCAAGAGCTCGTCCTGCATCTTGCGGCGGGTCAGCGCGTCGAGGGCGGCGAAGGGCTCGTCCATCAGGAGGATGTCGGGCTCCATCGCCATGCCGCGGGCGATCGCCACACGTTGCTTCATGCCGCCCGACAGCATGTGCGGGAAGGAATCGGTGAATTTCGCCAGGCCGACCTTCTCGATATAGGCCATCGCCCGGTCATCGGCCTCCGCGCCGGTGGCGCGGCCAGACGCGGTGAGCGCGAAGGCGACGTTCTGTCTGACCGTCTTCCACGGCAGGAGCTGGTCGAACTCCTGAAAGACCATCATCCGGTCGGAGCCCGGCTCGGTGACCTTGCGGCCCTTCAGCTTGATCTCGCCCTCGACGGGGGTCATGTAGCCGCCGATCGCCTTGAGCAGGGTGGACTTGCCGCAGCCCGACGGCCCGAGCAGGATGTAGCGGTCGCCCGGCATCACCTCGAAATCGACCCGGTAGGTCGCGGTGACCAGGTGATCGGTGGTCTTGTACTGGAGCGTGACGCCCTCGACCTGGAGCAGCGGCTCGGGGATGATGGTTGGGCGTGCGTTCATAGTGGGCCTCCCCTTACGTCCGTCGTCGTGCCGTTGGGCCGTGCGTTCGATCTGGCCGGGCGTTGGAGCGTGGGATAGGCTTCGAACCTGTTGCCAATCTGACAGATAGTTCCGGTCGGGATCGGGAGTGGAAATTTCGTGCGCATCCTGCTCGTCGAGGACACGCGGGACGTCGGCGAGGCCATCGCGGTCCGCCTGCGCGGGCTCGGCCACGCGGTCGACTGGGAGACCGACGGCGCGGCGGGGGACGCCGTGCTGGAGGTGCAGGCCTACGACCTCGTGATCCTCGACGTGAACCTGCCGGGCCTCGACGGTTTCGCGATCCTCAAGCGCCTCCGGGCGCGGCGCGGCCCGGTGCCGGTCCTGGTGCTCACCGCCCGCTCGGAGGTCGACGACCGGGTCGGCGCGCTCGATCTCGGCGCCGACGACTACCTGGTGAAGCCGTTCGACTTCCGCGAGCTGGAGGCGCGGGTGCGGGCGCTGCTGCGCCGCAACAGCGGCCACGCCGACAACGCCTTGAGCCTCGGCAACCTGCGCCTCGACCGGGAGGCCCGCAGCGCCAGCGTGGCGGGCGAGCCCTTGGACCTGACGCGGCGGGAATGGACCCTGATCGAGATCCTGGCGGCGCGGCCGGGCCGCATCTTCGCCAAGGGCGAATTGCTGGAGCGGGTCTTCGCCTTCGAGGAGGAATCGAGCGAGAACGCCGTCGAGCAGATCGTGGCGCGCCTGCGCCGCAAGCTCACCGCCGCCGGCGCCCAGGCCGAGATCCGCACCCTGCGGGGCCTGGGCTACCAGGTGGTGTGCCCGGATCCGTGATCCCGCCTCGATGATCCCTCTTCGATGATCTCCCGCACCTCCTCGCTGTTCTCGCGCCTCGTCGCGGTGCTGGCCCTGGTGCTCGCCGTCGGCGCAGCCCTGCTGCTCGTCGCCGCCTGGGCCTCGGCGCGGCTCGCGGCGGACGAGGCCTATGACCGGCTCCTCGTCGGCGCGGCGCTCCAGATCGCCGAGACCATCGCCAGCGACGGGCGCGCGATCTCGGTCGATCCGCCCTTCTCGGCCTTCGAGACGCTGGCGCTCAGCCCGCGCGACCGGATCTTCTACAAGGTGGTCGATCCCGGCGACCGGCTGCTCACGGGCGATGCCGACCTCAGGATCCCGGTCGACCGCGCCCGCCTCGCCGCCGGCCCGCTCCTCCTCGACGGGGAGCATCGCGGCCTCGCGGTGCGGGCGGTGGTGACGGGCCGCTACGTGCCGGACGCGACGCAGGCCGGGTTCGCCGCCGTGGTGGTGGCCCAGACCCGCGAGGCGCGGAGCAGCCTCACCCGTTCGCTGACGATCAAGGCGAGCCTGATGGTGCTGGCGATGAGCGCGCTGGCCCTCGGCGCCGTCGCGGTGGCGGTTCGGGGCGCCCTGCGGCCGCTCGGCGCCATCGAGGGCGTGCTGGCGGCGCGCGGGCCCAACGACCTCCAGCCCCTCGGCCTCGCCGCCCCGCAGGAGATCCACCTGCTCGTTGCCTCGATCGACCACTTCATGGGCCGGCTCTCGGGCCACGTCGCGGTGATGAAGCGCTTCATCGCCGATGCCGCGCACCAGATCCGCACGCCGCTGACGGCGCTGGCCGCCCAGCTCGACCTCCTGTCGGACGAGACCGACGAGGGCCGCCGACGCGACCAGCTCGCCCGCATCCGCGCGCGGATGGCCGAGCTCGGGCACCTGACGAACCAGCTCCTCAACCACGCCATGGTGATCCACCGCGCCCGGACGGCGGCCTTCGATCCGGTCGACGTGGCCGGGCTCGCCCGCCGCACCCTGATCGACGCCGTGCAGACGGCGGGCGACCGAGAGGTCGATATCGGCTACGAGGGGCCGGACCAGGCCGTGACCATCCCGGGCGACGCTATCGCCCTGCGCGAGGCCCTGGCGAACCTGATCCACAACGCCCTCAAGCACGGCGCGCCCGGCCGGCTCACCGTCCGGGTCGGGCGCGAGCGCGGCCGGGTGGTGCTGGCGGTGGAGGATGACGGGCCGGGCATCCCGGCGAGCGACTGGGCGCGGGTGCGCGAGCCGTTCCAGGCCGCTACCGGCGGCACCGTCGGGTCCGGCCTCGGCCTGTCGATCGCCGCCGAGGTGGCGGCGGCCCATGGCGGCGAGATGCGCTTCGAGTCGCACTCGGAGAGGGGGTTCTGCGTGATCCTGTCCCTGCCGGACGGGGAGGAGCGGCCGTGATCCGTCGCCTCGCCCTGCTCGTCTGCTTCGTTCTCGCGGGCCACGCGGTTGCCGAGGAGGCGACCCGCTTCCCCGCCAGCGAGCACGAGCGCACCACGCTCACGATCCGCTCCGCCGCCGACCTCGACGCGATGGCGCCGCTGATCCGCGACTACCAGCTGCTCTACCCGGACGTGACGGTGGTCTACCACGAGTACATCACCGCCGACCTGTTCGGCGAGATCGCGGCGTCCTGCGCCGCGGGCCGCGCCGAACGCGGCCGGGCGGCGGACGTGGTGATCTCCTCGTCGGTCGACCACCTGATCAAGCTCGCCAATGACGGCTGCGCCCGGTCACACCGCTCGATCGAGACCGGACGGCAGCCCGATTGGGCCGCCTGGCGCAACGAAGTGTTCGGCTTCACCACCGAACCGGCGGTGATCGCCTACCGGCCCGACCTCGTGCCGCGCGAGGACCTGCCGCAGAGCCGGGTCGAACTCGTCGACCTCCTGCGGCGCAAGCCCGAGACCTATGCCGGCAAGATCGGCTCCTACGACATCACGCTGTCGGGCATCGGCTACCTGTTCGCCGCGTATGACGGCCGCGCCGCCGCCGCCACCTACGGGCGCCTCGTCGAGGCGTTCGGGCGGGCGAATCTCCAGGTCCGTTGCTGCACCGGCGACCTGATCGCCGATCTCGAGGCCGGGCGCATCGCCATCGGCTACAACCTGCTCGGCTCCTACGTCTACCGGGCGATGAGGCGCGGCGCGCGCCTCGGCCTGATCGTGCCGCGGGACTACACCCTGGTCCTCGCCCGCGCCGCCCTCGTGCCGGTCACCGCCCGGGCGGTCGGGGACGCCTTCGCCTTCGTCGATTACCTCCTGTCCGAGCGCGGCCAGCGGGTCTCGCGTGAGGAGGCCTTCTTCTTCGACCGCACCGGCCCGCTGCCGCCCGGGATCAACGGCCCGCCGAGCCTGTCGGCCGCCGGCGCCTTCCGGCCGATCACCGTCGGGCCGGTGCTGCTCGCGGTGCAGGACCGGGCGAGGCGCGCCCGCTTCCTCGCCGAGTGGCGGCAATCGATCGGCGCGGCGGTGCCGAAGGGCGAGGGGGGCGGCCAGACCGGGGGACGGCGGGCGGAGGAGCCGTGATCCCGGCCGCAACTCCCCGAGGCCTCCGGCCGTTGACCCAGCGGAGGTGCTGATTGCGATGAAGGGATCCCCGTACAGCCTGTGGCTCTCCGCCGCCAACCGGGCCGCCGGCTTCTGGATGGGCCACGCGGCGAACGCCGTGCGGCGTCAGCAGCGCGCGGCGCTGGCCGAGATCGGCAAGGCCGCGGCGCCGAAGCCCAGGACGAAGCGTCGCCGCCGCACCCGGCGCCGCGCCGCCTGAAGCGGAGCCCTTCGCGGCCGCACCGAATCGGACTAATGTCTCCCCCGAGTCGGCTCGCACAGAACGGGCCGGCCCTGGAGGAGGCAGCCATGCAGGAGACGGTGCGCATCACGGTGCGGCCCGACGGCCGCTACACGCTCTATCGCGGCGAGACCCCGCTGATCTTCGGCCTGACCCGCGAGATGGCGTTCACCCTGGCCGAGAGCTGCGGCGTCGTCATCGAGCGCGCCTACAGCATCAATTAGCGGGTCACGCCTCGCCGCGGGTGCCGAGGCGGGGAAAGACCAGGCCGGCGGCGAGCGACGCCGCCGCGCCGACGCCGCAGCCGACCACCTTGACCATCAGGTCGGCGACGCGGCCGTGCCGGGTCGGCTCGAGCAGCTGGAACGCCTCGAGCGCGCCCGCCGCCACCACCGTCAGCACCAGAACCTGCCAGCGGTGGCGCGGATAGCCGAGCGCCAGCAGGAAGGCGAGCACCGCGAAGGCGCCGAACCGCTCGATCGAGACCGGCATGGTGCTGACCGGCCGGTACCCGATCGGCGCGATGGTCGCCACCGTGATGGCGGCCAGGATCAGCCAGCCGAGATAGCGCGACGCTCTGGACATGCGTGGGTGATCCGTGCGGGCCTCGCGGCCCGGTTCCGTCGAACGATGCCGGTGCCAGATCGCACCGCGCTCCGCAATCCTGGTCCGGAAGGTTTAATGTTCCGCCCGAGGAGAGTGCGGCACCGTGACATCGACTGTCTCGGCGGGCTTGGCCGGCGGCACCGGCGCGGCGGGTTCGCCACCGGGCTCCGGATCCTCGCGTCGCTCGATTGCGGCGAGGATCAGGGCGGCTTGCGCGCCGCACACCGTCGCCGTGAGGATCCCGAACACGATCGCCCAGCCGGTGCCGTATTGCAGCGTCCAGGCCAGGGCCGTCAGCCCGCCGCTGATCGTCGCCGAGACGATGAAGAACATCCGGCGCCTCCCGGTCACGCTCCGCCGGGTGACTCTATCTCAAGTTGTATGTTTGTGAAGGACAATCCGATAGCGACGGGTCGTCCGGTCTTCCCCTGCGGCTGACGTCGTGCCGGAGAGGGCTGGCGACTACATCGGTCTCCCGCCGCGGCAGTCGGTGCCGCGGGATGACCCGTCGAGGATCGCTCAAGGCCAGCAGAGCCCCACCCGATCGTCGGTGCGTCGACCCGGCACAACCGGGCGACCCGTTCGACGATTCGTCCGGGGGCGAACAGGACGCTGAGATACCGGGGCGCCTGCTCTTGTCGGCCCCCTGATCAGCCGAGGGCCGGCGCCACCAGGGCGCCCTCGGCGGCGCCGCTGCCCGGCGCGAACACCACCCGGCTCCCGTCGAGGCGGGCCCGCCCGCTCGCCACCAGGGCAAGCGCCGCCGGGTAGAGCCGGTGCTCCTGCACCAGCACCCGGGCGCTCAAGGAATCCTCGTCGTCCTCCGGCAGCACCGGCACGGCGGCTTGGGCGACGATCGGGCCGGCATCGAGCTCGGGCACCACGAAATGCACCGTGCAGCCATGGACGCGCACCCCGGCGGCGAGCGCCTGGGCGTGGGTGTGGGTGCCGCGGAACAGCGGCAGCAGGGAGGGGTGGATGTTGAGCATCCGCCCGGCCCAGGCCTCGACGAACCACGGCGTCAGCACCCGCATGAAACCGGCGAGCACCAGGAACTCGACGCCGTGGCGGCGCAAAGCCGCGTCCAAAGCCCGCTCGAAGGCGGCCCGGTCGGGATAGGCGCGGTGGTCGACCGCCTCGGTGGCGATCCCGGCTTCCGCCGCCCGGGCGAGGCCGGGCGCGGTCGGACGGTTCGAGGCGACGAGGACGATCTCCGCCGGGTAGTCCGGCCGCCTTGCGGCCTCGAGCAGCGTCGCCATGTTGGAGCCGCGGCCCGAGATCAGGACCGCGACCTTGGCGCGGGCGCTCATAGGCCGAGCCGGCCCGAATAGGTCACGGGCGCCTCGCCCCGCGCGGTGATCTGCCCGAGGCGGACCGGCGCCTCGCCGGCGGCCTGGAGCGCCTTGCTCACCGCCTCGGCCCGGGCGGGATCGACCACCACCACCATGCCGATGCCGCAATTGAAGGTGCGCAGCATCTCGGCCTCGGCGACGTTGCCCTGGCGGGCGAGCCAGCCGAAGACCGGTGGCACTGTCACCGCGTCGAGGTCGAGCGCGATGCCGACGCCGTCGGGCAGGACGCGGGGCAGGTTGTCGGGGAAGCCGCCGCCGGTGATGTGGGCGAGCGCCTTGATGGCGCCGTGGCCGGTCTCCTTCAGCGCCGCCAGCAGCGGCTTGACGTAGATGCGGGTCGGCGCGAGCAGCGCCTCGCCGAGGCTGACGCCCTCCGCGAACGGCGCCGGCGCGTCGTAGCCGAGGCCGGAGGCCGCCACGATCCGGCGCACCAGCGAGAACCCGTTCGAGTGCACGCCCGAGGAGGGGAGGCCGAGCACCACGTCGCCGGGCGCGATGCCGGCGACCGGCAGGAGCGCGCCGCGCTCGGCCGCACCCACCGCGAAGCCCGCGAGGTCGTAGTCGGAACCGTCGTAGAGGCCCGGCATCTCGGCGGTCTCGCCGCCGATGAGCGCGCAGCCGGCCTGTCGGCAGCCCTCGGCGATGCCCTTCACGATGTCGGCGCCGACCCCCGGCACCAATTTGCCGGTGGCGTAGTAGTCGAGGAAGAACAGGGGCTCGGCGCCCTGCACGATGATGTCGTTGACGCACATCGCCACGAGGTCGATGCCGATCGTGGCGTGGCGCCCGGTCTCGATCGCGATCTTGACCTTGGTGCCGACGCCGTCATTGGCCGCGACCAGGATCGCGTCCTTGAAGCCCGCCGCCTTCAGGTCGAACAGGCCGCCGAAGCCGCCGATCTCCGCATCGGCCCCCGGCCGGCGGGTCGCCCGCACCAGGGGCTTGATCGCCTCGACCATGGCGTTGCCGGCGTCGATGTCGACGCCCGCCTCCGCGTAGGTCATCCCGTTCTGGCGCTCGCCCGTCGTCATCCCTCGACCCTTCGCCTCGATCCTGCACCTGTTGCGACCGCTCTTAGCCGCTCTTGTGCGGGATCGCGAGTCGGGGCAGCCCGGAAGCCATGACTCCGCCGAAGACCTTGCCGAAGATCCTGCCGCCATCCGTGCCGAGATCCCTGCCGAACCTGATCACCGCGGCGCGCCTCGCCCTGGTGCCGGTCGTCGTCTGGGCGATCGCCCGCGAGGCCTGGGGCGCCGCCTTCCTGGTCTTCGCGCTCGCCGGGGTCTCCGACGGGATCGACGGGTTCCTCGCCCGCCGCTACGCGCTGACGAGCCGACTCGGCGCGATCCTCGATCCGCTCGCCGACAAGGCCCTGATGCTCGCGGTGCTGGTGAGCCTGACGCTGGCCGGCCTCGTGCCGGCCTGGTTTCCGGCCGTGCTGATCGCCCGCGACGGCCTGATGGTGACGGGCGCGGGCCTCGCCCGCCTCGCCGGCCGGCCGCTGGAGACCCCGCCGCTTCGCGTCGGCAAGCTCAACACCGCCTGCCAGATCGCCTTCCTGGCCTGGCTCCTCGGCAGCCGGGCGCTCGGGCTCGACGCCGCCGCCGCCGCCGCGGAGGCCTTGGCGATGCCGGCGCTGGCCGGCCTGTCGGTCGCCTCGGGCGTCGTCCAGGGCCTCGCCGGGTGGCGCGCCGGGACGTCCGATGAGCCTCGACGGCGTCGCCCGGCTTGACCCTGCGGCGGTCACCTTCCATCTCGGGCCGGCCGGGGCGCGACGGATTCGCGTGGTGGGACGAGGCCAGCGCGCATGCCGATCCAACGCCGGGCCGCCATCACCCTGGCCGTCCTCGCCCTCCTGGTCTTCCTGCTCTACCAGCTGCGCGACGTGCTCCTGCCCTTCGTGGCCGGCGCGGCGCTCGCCTACGCCCTCGATCCCGTCGCCGACCGGCTGGAGCGGCTCGGGGTCGGGCGGCTCGCCGCGACGCTGATCATCCTGGCGGTGTTCCTGCTCGGGCTGATCCTGGCCCTGATCCTGGTCGTGCCGCTCGCGGCGAACCAGGTCGCGGCGCTCGTCGCCTCGCTGCCGGCGATGATCGCCAAGCTCCAGGGGATCATCGCCGAGCGGGCGGGGCCGCTGATCGAGCGGGCCGGCGGCCACGGTGCGCTCCAGGAGCTGCAATCCTCGGTCGGCAACCTGATGGGCCAGGCGGTGGCCTGGATCCTCGGCTTCCTGCGCTCGCTGTGGTCGGGCAGCCAGGCGGTCGTCGGCATCGTCTCGCTGCTCGTGGTGACGCCGGTCGTCGCGTTCTACCTGCTCGTCGACTGGGACCGGATGATCGCGACCCTCGACCGCTGGGTGCCGCCGCGCCACCGCCCCACCGCCCGGATGCTCGCCACCGAGATCGACGGGGCGATCACCGCCTTCATCCGCGGCCAGAGCCTGGTCTGCCTGATCCTCGGCACGTTCTACGCGCTCGGCCTGTGGCTGGTCGGGCTCAATTTCGGCGTGCTGATCGGCCTGATGGCCGGCTTCCTCACCTTCATCCCGTATGTCGGCTCGCTCACCGGCTTCCTGCTCTCCACCGGCGTCGCCCTGGTGCAGTTCTGGCCCGACTGGGTCTCGGTGCTGCTGACGGTCGGGGTGTTCCTGGTCGGTCAGTTCCTGGAGGGCAACGTGCTCCAGCCGAAGCTCGTCGGCGACGCGGTGCGGCTGCACCCGGTCTGGCTGATGTTCGCGCTCCTCGCCTTCGGCTCGCTGTTCGGCTTCCTCGGCCTGCTGCTGGCGGTGCCGGTGGCGGCGGCGCTCGGGGTCGTCGCCCGCTTCGGGGTCAAGCGCTACCTCGCGAGCCGCCTCTACCACGACGGCACGCCGATCCTCGCCCCCGATGCGGGAGCCGCCACGGTCGTTGTGGCGAAACCCGCCCCGCCCGCCATATCGAAGCCCTGACCGCACGAGGCGCCCGACCCCGCATGCCCGACCAGCCGCGCCAGCTCGCCCTCGACCTGCCCGTCGCCCCCCGCTTCGGCTCCGAGGACTTCCTGGTCAGCCCCTCGAACGAGGCGGCCTATGCCCGCATCGAGTCCTGGCCCGACTGGCCGGATCGCGTCCTCGTGCTCACCGGCCCACCGGGCAGCGGCAAGAGCCATCTCGCGGCGATCTTCGCCGAGCGCGCGGGCGCGCTGACGGTGCCGGTCTCGGCCGTGACGGCGGAGGCGGTGCCGGATCTCAGCCGCGCCGAGGCCCTGGTGATCGAGGATGCCGACCGCGAGGCGGGCCGCGACGAGGCCGCCCTGTTCCACCTCCTCAACCTCGCCCGCGAGCGGTCCTCGAGCGTGGTGGTGACCGGCTCTGGCGCGGTCGAGGCCTGGGGGATCGCCACCCCCGACCTCCGCTCGCGCCTGCGACTCGCGCCCGGCGTCAGACTCGCGCCCCCGGACGAGGCCCTGCTCAAGGTCGTGCTGGTCAAGCTCTTCATCGATCGCCAGCTCGTCGTCGACACCAGCGTGGTCGACGCGCTGGCGCTCCGCCTCGACCGGTCGCTGGCCCGCGCCCGCGACGTGGTGGCGGTGCTCGACCGGGAGGGGTTGAGCCGGCGCCGGCGCATCACCCGGCCGCTGGCGCTCGCCACCCTGGCGGCACTGGAGGGGCAGGGGGACGGCGAGGGCGAGAGCGAGTCCGACGAAGCCGACGAGGAGTGAGACCGGGGAACCATCCGTGTGCGAACGGATAACTCCCGCACCGTTCATGCAAATGTCAAACTGACCTGTCACCGGGGAGGGCTGAGAGCCGCGCCCCGGCATCGATCCAAGGAGGAGCCATCGTGTCGGACACCGCTGCCGGAGCCAGTGCTATCCCGGTCCTCGACGAGACCGAGGCGACGCCGGAGAAGGTGGAGGGCGCTCGGCGCGACGAGGCGGAGATCCTCGCGGACGCCAAGGTCGAGGCCAAGACCGAGACCAAGACCAGCGACAAGGCCGATCCCGAGGCCCGCCGCGCCGCCGGCGCGGCCGCGCAGGACGCCGCCCGGAAGGCCAAGGCCGAGGCCGTCGCGGCCGGCCGGGCGCTCCGCCACGAGCCGGGCCGCTACGTCAACCGCGAATTGTCCTGGCTGCAATTCAACCGCCGGGTGCTGGAGGAGGCCTCGAATACCGGCCACCCGCTGCTGGAGCAGCTGCGGTTCCTGTCGATCTCGGCCAACAACCTCGACGAGTTCTTCATGGTGCGGGTCGCCGGCCTGCACGACCAGGTCCGCGCCGGGCTGACCGCGCCCTCCGCCGACGGCCTGTCGCCCTCCGAGCAGCTCGCCCGCATCGACGCCGAGGTCACCGGTCTCGCCCGCGACCAGCAGACCCGCTGGCGCGAGCTGCGCGAGGGGCTGCACCACGAGGGCATCGACCTCGTCGAGGCGATGGACCTCACCGCCGAGGAGGCGGCCTGGCTCGAGGATTACTTCCTCCAGCACATCTTCCCCGTCCTGACGCCGCTCGCCATCGACCCGGCGCATCCGTTCCCGTTCATCCCGAATCTCGGCTCGACCATCGCCCTGACCCTGGTGCGCCCGCGCGACGCCAGGACCCTGCGGGCGCTGATCCGCCTGCCCTCGATCATCGACCGCTTCGTGCGCCTGCCCGATCCCGGCGGCAGCGGCACCGCCCGCTTCATCGCCATCGAGCAGGTGATCGTGCTCTTCACCAGCCGCCTGTTCCCGGGCTACCTGGTGAAGGGCCAGGGCGGCTTCCGGGTGGTGCGCGATTCCGACCTCGAGATCGAGGAGGAGGCCGAGGACCTGGTGCGCCACTTCGAGACGGCGCTCAAGCAGCGCCGCCGCGGCGTGGTCATCCGCCTCGAAGTCGTCGCCACCATGCCGGAGGACCTGCGCACCTTCGTGGCCGACGAGCTCGAGATCTCGTCCGACGCGGTGTTCGTCGTCGAGGGGATGCTCGCCCTCAACGAACTCTCGCAGATCGTCGGGATCGACCGGCCGGACCTGAAGTTCAAGCCCTACAACCCGCGCTTCCCCGAGCGCATCCGCGAGAGCGGCGGCGACTGCTTCGCGGCGATCCGCCAGAAGGACTTCATCGTCCACCACCCCTACGAGTCGTTCGACTCGGTGGTGCAGTTCCTGGCCCAGGCCGCCCGCGACCCGAACGTGGTGGCGATCAAGCAGACGCTCTACCGCACCTCGTCGAACTCGCCCATCGTCGCGGCTCTGGCCGAGGCCGCGGAGGCCGGCAAGTCGGTGACGGCGCTCGTCGAACTGAAGGCGCGCTTCGACGAGGAAGCCAATATCCGCTGGGCCCGCAACCTCGAGAAGGCGGGCGCGCAGGTCGTGTTCGGCTTCATCGAGCTGAAGACCCACGCCAAGCTCTCGATGGTGGTGCGCCGCGAGGGCGACCGCCTGGTGAGCTACTGTCACGTCGGCACCGGCAACTACCACCCGATCACCGCGCGGATCTACACCGACCTGTCCTTCTTTACCGCCGACCCGGTGATCGGGCGCGACGTGTCGCGGATCTTCAACTTCATCACCGGCTATGCCGAGCCGGCGGAGCTGGAGCGGATGGCGGTCTCGCCGCTGACCCTGAAGGCGCGCCTCCTGGAGCACATCGCCGAGGAGATCGCCCACGCCAAGGCCGGACGCCCGGCGGCGATCTGGATCAAGTGCAACTCCCTCGTCGACACCCAGATCATCGACGCGCTCTACGACGCGAGCGAGGCCGGCGTCGCGATCGACTGCGTGGTGCGCGGCATCTGCTGCCTGCGCCCTGGGGTGCCGGGCCTGTCGGAGAACATCCGCGTCAAGTCGATCGTCGGGCGCTTCCTGGAGCACGGCCGGGTCTACGCCTTCGGCAACGGCGCCGGGCTGCCCCACCCGAAGGCGCGGGTCTACATCGCGTCGGCGGACCTGATGAGCCGCAACCTCGACCGCAGGGTGGAGGCGATGCTGCCGATCCTCAACCCGACGGTGCACCAGCAGGTGCTCGACCAGATCATGATGGCGAATCTCCTCGACAACCAGCAGAGCTGGCGTGTACTGGCGTCGGGCGCGAGCGAGCGGATCGAGCCCGCGGAGGGCGAGGAACCCTTCAACGCGCACAAGTATTTCATGACCAACCCGAGCCTGTCGGGCCGCGGGAAGGCATCGAAGAAATCGAGTCCGCGCGCGCTCAGCCGGCGCGCCCAGCGCGCCTGATCGGAGAGGCCCGGGCGGGTTCCAGGGTCCTCCGGGTCGGGTGGCGCTTCCGTCATGAGGACCTGGATGGGCCTGGATCGTACCGCCCTCGATGAGGCCGCGCTCGCTCGGATCGAGCCCGGCACCCCCGTCGCCATCATCGATATCGGCTCGAACTCCGTCCGGCTGGTCGCCTATTCGGGCATCAGCCGGGCGCCGACGCCGCTCTACAACGAGAAGGTCCTGTGCGGCCTCGGCCGCAACGTGCTGACCACCGGCCGCCTCAACGAGGAGGCGGTGCGCCGCGCCCTCCAGGCTCTGGCCCGGTTCCGGGTCCTGTGCGAGACCATGCATGTCGGCCAGGTCTTCGTGCTGGCCACCGCCGCCGCCCGCGACGCCGAGAACGGCCCGGCCTTCCTCGAAGCGGCCGAGGCCGCCTGCGGCCACCCGATCGAGCTTCTCTCCGGCCGGCGCGAAGCGGAACTCTCGGCCTACGGCATCATCTCGGGCTTTCACGCGCCGGACGGCGTGGTCGGCGACCTCGGCGGCGGCAGCCTGGAGCTCGTCGACCTGCGCGGCTCGGCGGTCGGCAGCGGCGTGACCATGCCGCTGGGCGGCCTCGCCCTCCAGGACCTCAGCGGCGGCTCGCTCAAGAAGGCCCGCAAGATCGCCGCCGACGCGCTGAAGAAGGCGGGTCCGCAACTCGACACGCTCAAGGGCCGCACCTTCTACGCCGTCGGCGGCACCTGGCGGGCGCTCGCCCGCCTGCATCAGGCAGCGCGGGACTACCGCCTGCACGTGATGCACGGCTACACGATCGAGCCCAACGACGAAGTCTCCTTCCTCCAGGTCGTCGAGCAGTCGGATGCCGCGACGCTCGCCGCGGTCGAGAGCGTGTCCGAGGCGCGCCGGCCGCTGCTGGCCTACGGCGCGGTGGTGCTCGAGGAGGTGATCCGCTCCGGCCGCCCGCGCGAGATCGCGATCTCGGCCACCGGCGTGCGCGAGGGCCTGCTCTACGAGAAGCTCGACGACGCGGCGCGCGCCCGCGACCCGCTGCTGATGGCGGCGGCCGAGCTCAACCGCCTGCGCTGCCGCAGCCCCGGCCACGGCCCCGAATTGCAGGCCTGGACCGACGCCTTCATGGCGAGCCTGTCGACGCCGGAGACCGCCGACGAGCGGCGCCTGCGCCACGCCGCCTGCCTGCTCGCCGATGTCGGCTGGCGCACCCATCCGGATTACCGCGGCGAGCAGAGCCTCAACGTCATCGCCCACGCCTCCTTCACCGGCATCGACCATCCGGGCCGGGCCTACCTCGCGGTGTCGGTGTTCTTCCGCCACGAGGGCGTCGCGCCCGAGAAGGCGAGCCCGCTCCTGCGCCAGCTCGCCGGCCCGCGGCTGTTCGAGCAGGCCCGGCTCCTCGGCGCGGTCCTGCGCGTCGCCTTCCCGGTCTCGGTGGCGATGGAGGGCATCCTGCCGCGCACGCCGCTCGCGATGCGCGACGGCGCCGTCGTGCTGACCCTGCCGCACTCCCTGCGCGACCTCGCCAGCGACCGCCTGTCGAACCGCCTGCGCGGGCTCGGGCGCCTGCTCGGGGTCGAGGCGCGGATCGAGATCGCGGAGTGACGCTACCGAATCTTCGTAAGTCTCGCCCTTTCCCGGATGACTGAAGCGTCAGCGGAAGGAGATCCGGGATCCAGCACGAGAAGTCGCGAAGCGTCCTGTTATCTGCAACGACGCAGCATACAGAGCCGCTTCGCGGCACTTCCCCCTCTGGATCCCGGATCTCCTTCCGCTGTCGCTCCAGTCGTCCGGGAAAGGGGAGGAGCGGAGAACGGATCGTCTGAGCGGGAAAGCGCGATGCGGAAGGCGAGCGACCTCGGCACCGAAGCCTCACGCCGGCGCTGATCCGGAGCGATCGGTTCCGGGCGCCGCCGGAACGCGGGGCCCGCCCGCGATTCCTGCTTCAGCGCAGGGCGATCGCCAGCAGCGATCCGGCGATCACCCACAGCGCCAGGGTCGACCACACCATCCGCTTGGTCTCGGTGCGGATGCGACGCTCCACGCGAGACACCTCGCGCAGGCCCTCCTCGTCGAGGCGCACCAGCACGCGCTTGGCGCGTTGCGCCAGGTCGGGCACGTCCGCCACCACGTCGGCGAGCGTCAGCACCGCCCGGCGGGCCTGGTCGGCCCGGCCGATCGGCCCGAGGTTGCGGGTGAGCCAGGCGCGCACCACCGGCTCGGCGGTGGTCCACATGTCGAGCCGCGGATCGAGCGAGCGGGCGACGCCCTCGACCACCACCATCGTCTTCTGGAGCATCACCAGCTCGGTGCGGGTGCTCATGTCGAAGAGCGCGGTGACGTCGAAGAGCAGCGTCAGCACCTTCGCCATCGAGATCTCGTCGGCCCGGCGCTGGTGGATCGGCTCGCCGATCGCCCGGATCGCCTGCGCGAAATCGTCGACGGAGTGGTGCGAGGGCACGTAGCCGGCCTCGAAATGCACCTCCGCGACCCGGCGGTAGTCGCGCAGGATGAAGCCCAGAAGAATCTCCGCCAGGAAGCGGCGCTCCTTGATCCCGAGCCGGCCCATGATGCCGAAATCGACCGCGACGAGCCGCCCGGCCGGATCGACGAACAGGTTCCCCGGGTGCATGTCCGCGTGGAAGAATCCGTCCCGGATCGCGTGGCGCAGGAAGGACTGGATCACCGTCCGACCGAGCGCCGCCGTGTCGTGGCCGGCGGCCACGATCGCCTGCCGGTCGTTGAGGCGGATGCCGTCGATCCACTCGCTCGCCAGTACGTCGCGGCCGGTCAGCTCCCAGACCGGCTGCGGCACCCGGAACTCGGGATCGTCCTTGATGTTCTCGGCGAGCTCCGAGAGGGCGGCGGCCTCGAGCCGCAGATCCATCTCCATCGCGACGGAGCGGGCGAGCGTCTCCACCACCTCGCGCGGGCGCAGGCGCTCGGCTTCGGGGCGTAGCGCCTCGACCACCCGGGCCATGAAGCGCATCGCCTGGATGTCGCGGGCGAAGCGCTCGCGCACCCCCGGCCGCATGATCTTGACCGCGACCACCCGCTCGGTCCCGTCGGGCTCGTGCAGGTGCGCCTTGTGGACCTGGGCGATCGAGGCGGCGGCGATCGGCTCGCTGAACGAGGTGAACAGCTCGTGGACCGGCTTGCCGAGGGTCGCCTCCAGGGTCGCGACCGCCACGGCCTGCGGGAAGGGCGGCACGCGGTCCTGCAGCCGCTCCAGGTCGCGCGCCGCCGCCATGCCGACGATGTCGGGCCGCGTCGCCAGGAACTGGCCGAACTTGACGTAGGAGGGCCCGAGCCGCGTCAGCGCGGCGGGCAGGCGGCCGGGGCCGAGGCCGGGACGCTCCAGCTTGCGGCCGAGCCGCAGGACGAGGCGCAGGTGCGGCGGCAGCTCGGCGGCGTCGACGAAGGCGAGGGCGCCCTCGCGGGCCATCACCCAGCCGACATGGATGCCCCGCGCGAGGTGGGCGACGAGGCTCAGCACGGGGAATGCCTCACGCGAGCTTCCAGCCGGAATGGATGGCGCAGATGCCGCCCGAGAGCGGCCGGTGGGTGACGTGGCCGAAGCCCGCCTCCTCGATCATCCGGGCGAAGGAGCCCGGCGTCGGGAAGCGGCGGATCGACTCGACGAGGTACTGGTAGGATTCCTTGTCGCCGGCGACGAGCGAGCCGAGGCGCGGGATGACCTTGAACGAGTAGGCCTCGTAGATCTTGTCGAGCCCCGGCACGTCGACATGCGAGAATTCGAGGCACAGGAAGCGCCCGCCGACCTTGAGCACCCTATGGGCCTCCTGGAGCGCCAGCTCGATCCGCGGCACGTTCCGGATGCCGAAGGCGATGGTGTAGGCGTCGAAGGTCTCGGACGGCAGCGGCAGCGACTCGGCGTTGCCGGCGACGAAATCGATCCGCGAGCCGTACCGATGGCCCGCCCGCTCGCGGCCGACGCCGAGCATCGCGTCGTTGATGTCGAGGACCGTGACCTTGGTGTCGGGCCCGCCGGCTTCCAGCGTGCGGAACGCGATGTCGCCGGTGCCGCCGGCGACGTCGAGCAGCCGGAACGGCCGGGTGCGCGAGGGCCGTAAGCTCGACACAAAGGCGCTCTTCCACGCCCGGTGCAGGCCCCCCGACATCAGGTCGTTCATCAGGTCGTAGCGCTTGGCCACCGAGCGGAAGACCTCGTTGACGCGGTCCTGCTTCTCCGCGAGCCGGACGCGCTCGAAGCCGAAATCGGTGCTGGTCTCGTCGCCGGCCATGCCATCAGGTCCCCTGTCGTGGCGGCCTGCATAGCGAAGGCGAGGGGAAAGCACCATCTTGGCCAGCATCTGCGAGGGGAGCGCTTCGTCGCGCCCACCGCCTTCTCCACGGAAGAGCGATGCCCGAACTGCCCGAAGTCGAGACCGTGCGCCGCGGCCTGGAGCCGGCGATGGTCGGCGCCCACTTCACCGAGGTCGTGCTGAACCGGCCGAACCTGCGCTTTCCCTTCCCGTCGCGCTTCGCCGAGCGGGTGCGCGGCCAGGAGGTGACCGCCCTGTCGCGGCGCGCCAAGTATCTGGTGGCCGATCTCTCCTCCGGCGAGGCGCTGATCATGCATCTCGGGATGAGCGGGCGCTTCGACGTGCAACTGCCCGATGGCCGCACCGTGTCGCCCGGCGACTTCTACCTGGAGGGCGCGCAGGGTCAGTCGAAGCACGACCACGTCCGGTTCGCGCTCTCGAACGGCGCCCGGGTCGTCTACAACGACGCCCGCCGCTTCGGCTTCATGGACCTCGTGCCGTCGGCAGACCTCGCGACCTGCCGCCACTTCGCCGGCATGGGCATCGAGCCGCTCGGCAACGAGCTCTCGGGCGAAACGATCGCGGATCTGTTTGCGGGCAAGCGCACGCCGCTCAAGGCCGCGCTCCTGGACCAGCGGCTGATCGCGGGCCTCGGCAACATCTACGTCTGCGAGGCCCTGCACCGGGCAAAGCTCCACCCGGAGGCGCCGGCCGGCACCCTGGCCGACGCCGCCGGCCGCCCGACCGCGAAGGCCAAGCGCCTCGCCACCGTGATCCGCGACGTGCTCACCGAGGCGGTGGCGGCGGGCGGCTCCACCTTGCGCGACTACGTCCATACCGACGGCAGCGCGGGCGCGTTCCAGCATGCGTTCCGGGTCTATGACCGGGAGGGGCTGGGCTGCACGGCGAAGGGGTGCCGCGGGGTGGTGCGGCGGCTGGTGCAGTCCGGGCGCTCGACGTTCTATTGCGAGACGTGCCAGCCGCGGTGAGGGCGAGAGAGCGGTGCAGGCGCGATGTCGGAATCAGGCGACCTCATTGCTTGCGACCTGCTCACGGTCGCGGACGGCAACCGGATCTATTGGGAAAGCTACGTCCATCCGGACGGTCGTCCGGCCCTCTACCTGAACGGCGGTCCCGGCAGCGGCCTCGGGACCGGCAGCTATCGCCGCATTCCCGGACCGGGGGATGCGGGCCCTCGACTTTGGTGAGCAAGGCACGTATTTCAATCCATGTCAATTTAAACTTAAATTATTGATAAGCAGTGTCTGCTATAATTTTATGTATTTGCATTCTGCAATATTAAAGAAACTGTCATTTCGTATGATTAACGCAAGTCTGAAATCATTGCAAATGACTCGGGATCCGCAAATGAACATAAAATATTTTTTTGTTAAAAGCACGCTATTCAGATCATTTAGAACAGTTTTAATAATTTCTATAATTTCCCTACTGATCAATGTTCGTCGCTCGGATGATGATTATATATCCGCTCTTTTCTTGCAACATCCGCATGATGAATATTACATAATAATTAATCACATCATACCTGATATTGTGACCATAATAATATGTATCATAGGTCACATTGCTCCATGTCTTATATTATTTTTCTGTTTAATAATTATGAACATGGATCCATGGACTCCATTAATCAGAAGCATGCAGAGCCAAGGCAGGGTTCCGCCAGCACCAATGATAAAGAACACATTAGCATACTATATTCCGTATCAATTTATGGCCTATTTATTGATTATTTATATCATCACTTATCTTGTATACAAAATATATGCGATACATAAAAATCATAGAACGCGATAACTATTATCTATGTATTGCCGTTTTGTTCTCTACGATCAAGAAAGGACGTCTGACTTCATTCACGGAACATGACACAGCAGGTTGTGCGGTGCAGGTACGATGGCCGCCGCGCAAGCTGCTGTGTCGTGTCCCGTGGGTTCGATTCTCGAATTTTCGTCAAACATCTGGCTTGTCATCGAGGATTCGAGATAGTTCAACGGCCTCGTCGATCTCGGGCCTGCCCGAGATCGAGTTGATGCGTCAGCATCTTAGGCCGTTGGCGTCAGACCGTCCGCCCCCCATCGATCGGCATCTCCACCCCCGTGATGAACTCCGCCTCGTCGGAGGCCAGGAACAACGCCACGTTGGCGATGTCCGAGGCCCGCGACATCCGGCCGAGCGGGATCGTGGCGACGAACTTCGCCCGGTTCTCCGGGGTGTCGGGCACGCCCATGAAGGCTTCGAGCAGGCCGGTCTCGCCCATCACCGGGCAGAGGGCGTTGACGCGGATCTTCCACGGTGCCAGCTCGACGGCGAGCGACTTCGACATCAGGTTCACCGCCCCCTTCGAGGCGTTGTACCAGGTCAGGCCGGGACGGGGCCGGATGCCGGCGGTCGAACCGACGTTGAGGATCACGCCGCCGCCATTGTCGCGCATCGCCGGCGCCAGCGCCCGGACGAAGTGGAAGATCGACTTCACGTTGACCCGGAAGACCCGGTCGAAGGCCTCCTCGTCGACCTCCATCAGCGGCTGGTTGCGGTGGGTGGTGCCGGCATTGTTGACGAGGATCTGCGGCGTGCCAAAAGCCTCGGTTGTACGTGCGACGGCTGCCTGCACGTCCTCGGCGCTGCCGACATCCGCCGCGATGGCGATCGCCGACGCGCCGATCTCGCCTGCGACGCGCTCGGCGGCGTCGCCGCGCAGGTCGAGCACTGCGACCTTGGCGCCTTCCTCGGCGTAGCGCTTGGCGATGCCCTCGCCGAAGCCGCCGCCGGCGCCGGTGACGATCGCGACCTTGCCGTTCAGCCTCATGGGAAACACTCCTTGGTCACGCGGCCGAGATCTCGCCGCGCTCGATCTGGATGGTGGTGTCGACCAGCGCCCGCAGCAGGTCCGGGCTGCTCTCGGTGATCAGGATCGCGACGTCGGGGAGCGCGGCCCGCAGGCGGGCCAGGGCCTCGGCGTAGCGAAGGGCGAGAGCCGGGGCGAGGCCCTGGAACGGCTCGTCGAGGAGCACCGCGCGGGTGCCGACCATCAGGGCCCGGCCGAGCGCCACCATCTTGCCCTGGCCGCCCGACAGGCCCGCCGCCTTGCGGGGGGCGAAGTCCTTCAGTTCCGGCAAGAGCGCGTAGACGGAATCGAGCCGCCGCGCGACCTCCGCCTTCGGCAGTCCCAGCACTTGCGCGGGCAGCAGCAGGTTGTCCTGCACCGTGAAGCTGCCGAACAGCTTGCGCTCCTCCGGGGCGTAGCCGATGCCGAGCCGCGCGCGGTGATGCGCCGGGACGGCGCCGGCCTCCTGCCCGTCGAGGACGAGACGGCCGGCCTGGAGGGGGAGGAGCCCCATCAGGGCGCGGAGCGTCGTGGTCTTGCCGGCGCCGTTGCGGCCGATGAGCGCCACGCGCCCGCCCGGCGGCACCTGGAGCGAGACGCCGCGCAGCACCGGCGCCCCGGCGATCGCGACCGCCGCCCCCTCAAGCCGCAGCATGGGCGCCTCCCGCGGGTGCGATGCCGATCACCGTGCGCTGCACCTCCGGGTCGTTGAGGATCTGGGCCGGCGGGCCGAGCGCCGCGATCTTGCCCTGGCCCCAGACCGCCACCCGGTCGGCGAAGCGTCCGACCACCTCCATGTCGTGCTCCACGAACACCGCCGTGACGCGCGCCTCGCGCAGGACCCGCACCAGGGTCTCGACGATGGCCATCTTCTCGGCCGCGGCGACGCCGCTCGTCGGCTCGTCCATCAGGAGGAGGCGGGGGCGGAGCGCCACCGCCATGGCGATGTCGACGAGCTTGCGCGCGCCCTCGTTGAGGGCGTCGGCCCGCACATCCAGGATGCGGGTGAGGCCGAAGCGCCCGATCAGCTCCGCCGCCTCGTCGCGGAAGCGCGGGCGCAGGAGCGGGTTCAGCACCGACCACACGCCCTCGCGGGCCGCCACCGCGAGCGCCACGTTCTGCAAGACGGTGTGCTCGGTGAAGAGCTGCGGCAGCTGGAAGCTGCGCGCCACGCCGAGATCGACGATGCGGCGCGGCGACAGGCCGAGGATCGGCTTGCCCTCGAAGGCGATCGAGCCGCTCTGCGGCTTCAGGTAGCCGGTCGTCATGTTGATGAAGGTGGTCTTGCCGGCGCCGTTCGGGCCGATGATCGCCAGGAACTCGCCGGCCTCGACGTCGAGGTCGATCCCGTCGGCGGCCTTGAGGCCGCCGAAGGCGAGACGCAGGTCCCGGGCCTGGAGGAGCGCGGTCATGCGGCCCTCCTGCGGCTCGCGATCATGCCCCAGAGGCCGCCCGGCGCGAACACGATGACCCCGAGAAGCACGAGGCCGAGCACCAATTGCCAGGCGTTGGCGAAGGTGGCCGCCGCGTAGACCCGGGTCAGTTCGTAGGCCGCCGCGCCCAGGAACGGCCCGATCACGCTGCCGGCGCCGCCGAGGATCGCGATGAAGACGAGCTCGCCGGACGTGGTCCAGTAGCTGAGCGCCGGCGTCACGTGGCGGGTGGTGAGCGCGATGATCGCCCCGGCGAAGCCCGCCATCACGGCGGAGGCCACGTAGGCGGCGAGCAGCACGCGCTTGGGCGACACGCCCATGAAGTCGAGCCGGGTCTCACGGGTCTTGATGCCGGCGAGCGCCTCGCCGAGGGGGGAGGCGAGCGCCACCCGCACCAGGGCGCCGCAGGCCAGAGCCAGGACGAGGGCGATCCCCAGCACCGTCCACTCGCCCGCCTCGCCGGCGAGCGGCCGGCCGAGGAAGGTCACCGGCGGGAGCCGGATTCCGTCGGCGCCGTGCGTCAAGGAATAGAACTTCTCCAGCACCGAGTAGAACACCATGCTGAGCGCGAGATTCAGCATGCCGAAGAAGATCTCGCGGTAGCGCACCACGAAGAGCCCGATGAGCAGGCCGAGCAGGCCGGCGAGCACGCCTGCGAAGGGCACGAGCAGCAGGGCCTCCGGCACGGCCATGGCCCCGAACGCCACCGTGTAGGCGGCGAGCGCGAGGTAGAGCGCGTGGCCGAAGCTGACCTGGCCGGCGCGCAGCAGCAGCAGGATGCCGAGCACCGCGAGCCCCTTGGCGAGCGCGATGGTGAGGACGAAGCGCAGCCACGGCACCGCGTAGGCAAGCGCGACGACCAGCACGGCGCCGGCGAACGCGAGCAGGGTTTCGGAGCGGCGGGTCATGGCGCCACGCCTCCTTCAAGGATGCAGGTCATATCCGCCGGGTCTCCGCCACGCCGAACAGGCCTTGGGGCCGGAACAGCAGCACCGCCACCATGATGGCGTAGGGCACCACCACCTCGAATTCCGGCGCGACGTAGACCGCGAAGGAGCGGCCGAGGCCGATGAGGAGGGCCGCCACCGCCGCGCCCTCGATCTGGCCGAGGCCCGCGGTCGCGACCACGGCGAAGGAGAGCACGATGGTCGAGGCGCCGACGCCCGGCACCAGCGAGACGGTGGGCGCCGCGAGCGCGCCGCCGAGCGCCGCGAGCGCGGCGCCCACCGTGAAGGTCAGCATCGTCACCTTGGCGGCGTCGATGCCCATGGCGCGGGCCGCCTCGCGGTCGACCGTGACCGCGACGACCATCCGGCCGGTCAGCGTGTAGCGCAGCACGTAGGCGAGGATCGCGAGGGTGGCGAGCGCCACCCCCGGCAGCACGTAGAGCTGGTAGGCGGTGAACGGGATCACGTCCTGGCCGAACGGCACGTCGACGGTGCCGAGCCACTTCAGCGGCGCGTCGAACACCACCGGCTGCACGCCCCAGACCAGCTTCTGCAGGTCCTCCAGGATCATGAACAGCGCGAAGGTGACGAGGAGCTGCAGCACCGGCTCGCGGTCCTGCATCCGGCGCAGCAGCAGCCGCTCGATCACCGGCCCGAGCACCACGCCGACTAGCACGGAGGCCGCGAGCAGGATCGGCAGGCCGAGCCAGGGCGGGGCGCCGAGGGAGGCGGCGAACAGCCCGAGGGAGGCCGCGGCGTAGCCGCCGATGGCGTAGAGGCTGCCATGGGCGACGTTGAGCACCCGCAGCACGCCGAACACCAGGTTCAGCCCCACCGCCACCATGAACACGGCGGCGGCGTAGGACAGCCCGTCGAGCAACGCCAGCCCGACGAGGATCCCGTTCTCCGACAACCAGGCCATCAGCTCTTGAAGGCCTGCGCCTGCGGCAGCTTGCCCACCATGTCGGGGGTCAGCGTCTTCAGCCAGTCCGCGCTCTTCTGGCCGACCGGCGTCGTGACAGAGTCGGCCGGGAAGACGATCATGTCGGTGAGCACCGGGAACGGGTACTTGTCGGAGTGCAGCGTGGTGCCGATGAGCTGGTTCTCGAGGCCCTGGCCGTCCTCGCGGATGCGCACGCTCGCCGTCGGCGAGGGGAATTCCAGGCCCTTGAAGGCGGCCGCCAGCTCCGCGTCGGTCGGCCAGCCGCCGCCCTTCGCCGCCACCGCCTTCTCGATGCCGGCCTTCATCGCCGAGACGGCCTGGGCCATATGGAAGCAGGGGTAGATCGGCCAGGCATTGTACTTGGCGCGGTAATTGTCGCTGAAGCGCTTCAGCCGCTCCGGGTCGGCCGGCGACGGGTGCAGGAACCAGTGGTCGCCGCGGGCGCCGACAATGTGGCCGGCCGGCAGCGCCTTGCCGACGCGCTGGAGCGAGGATTCGGCGAGCGGCATCACGAAGGTCGAGCGCTCGAACAGCTTGCGGTCCGAGGCCTGGCGGATCAGCGCGTCGAGGTCGCCGCCCCAGGAGGTCGAGAGGACCACGTCGGGCCTGAGCGCCAGCACGCGGGTGATCTCGGTCGAGAAGTCGGTGGCGCCGAACCGGGGGAACAGCTCGGCCGAGACCTTCACACCCGGCTTCAGGGTGTTCATCGCTGTCCGGAAGATGTCCCAGGAATCGCGGCCCCAGGCGTAATCCTGGTTGATCACGGCGATGGACTTGAAGTCGGGCTTCACCTTCAGGAGGTAGAGGAGCGCCGCCAGGATCTCCGGCGTCGCGTTGGCCTGGGTGCGGAAGGCGTAATTGTAGCGGTTGTCCTCGAAGATGCGCTGGGTGCCGCAATCCCACAGCAGCGTCGGCCGCTTCAGCTCGTCGGCGAGCGGCGCGCAGGCGATGCAGTCGGCGGACGAGATCGCCGCGAAGATCAGGTGCACGCCCTCCGACTGCACCAGCCGGCGGTACTCGCCGACGACGTGATCGACGCCCGGGCCCTCGTCGACGAAGATCGGCCGTACCTTGACGCCCGCGATGCCGCCGGCGGCGTTGATCTCGTCGAACAGCATCTCGGCGGTCTGGCGGCCGGGGACGCCGAAGACGCTCGCCGGGCCGGACAGGTAGGTGGCGATGCCGACCTTCAGCTCGGCGGGCTTCGCCCCTTGCGCGAAAGCAGAGCCGCCCGGCAGCATCAGGCTCGCTCCCGCAGCGCCTGCACCGACCAGCGCCTCGCGCCGCGTGAGCATCCCGGCACGACCCGTCCCAGCCATCGGCTTCCTCCCTGACTTCAACACCGCGCACGGGCCCCTCTGGAGTTTGGCGTCGGGGGCCTCGCCGCGGCGCGGATCATGGGGGTGCGGTGACCGCCTGTCCAATAGCTTGTGCGGGCGCGTGCCAGAGGTTCGAGATATGGCTGGGGACGGCCGGCTCGATCGTGGCGCAGAGCGGTGGGAGATCGGAGAGGTGGATCGCGCCCGGGCAGCCGGCCTTCCGAAAAAAATCACCACGCCCTTTCCCGGACGACTGAAACGCAGTGGAAGGAGATCCGGGATCCAGCGCGAAAAGTCGCGAAGCGTCTTTATGTCTGCAACGTCGCAAAGACAGAGCCGCTTCGCGGCACGTCTCGTGCTGGATCCCGGATCTCCCTCCGCTTCGCTTCAGTCGTCCGGGAAAGGGGAGGAGACGGGATCGGCGGCGCGTGGCCGCCGGCACGAGCACCGCCATCGATGGATTGAACGAAGCGCGCCCGTCATCGTTAGGGCCTGGATACCCCCATCCTGTACGGAGGATTCCATGAGCCACGCCCACAAGCCCCTCGGCGAGCAGGTGATCGTCATCACCGGCGGCTCCAGCGGCATCGGGCTCGCCACGGCCCGGATGGCGGCGCGGGCGGGCGCCCGGGTGGTGCTCGCCGCGCGCAACGCCGAGGCGTTGGCGACGATCCAGGAGGAGATCGAGGCTGCGGGCGGGCAGGCGACCCACGTCGTCGCCGATGTCGGCCGGCGCGAGGACGTGCAGGCCATCGCCGACAAGGCGGTGCAGCGCTTCGGCGGCTTCGACACCTGGGTCAACGATGCCGGCATCTCGATCTACGGCCGGCTGGAGGAGGTCTCGGACGAGGACCACGACCGCCTGTTCCAGACCAATTTCTGGGGCGTGGTCTACGGTTCGCTGGTGGCCGCACCCCATCTTCGCCGGCGCGGCGGCGCGATCATCAACCTCGGCAGCATCGCCTCCGACCTCGCGATCCCGCTCCAGGGCATGTACTCGGCGAGCAAACACGCGATCCGCGGCTTCACCGACGCGCTCCGGTCCGAGCTGGACCTCGACCGCGCCCCGGTCTCGGTGACGCTGATCAAGCCGGCGGCGATCGACACCCCGTTCCCGCAGCACGCCCGCAACTACCTCGACCGCGAGCCGAAGCTGCCGCCGCCGGTCTACCACCCGGACGAGGTCGCCCACGCGATCCTGCACGCCGCGGTCTACCCGCAGCGCGAGATCATCGTCGGCGGCGGCGGCCGGGCGATGACCGGCCTCAAGAAGCTCGCGCCCGGCACCTTCGACCGCCTCGGCGGCGTGATGGCGGACCAGCAGCTGCGCGCCGAGCCGCCGCGCGATCCCAACGGCGCCCTCCACCGGCCGGCCCAGGACGGCCACGTGCGCGGCGACCATCCGGGGATGGTGCGCCATACCAGCACCTACACGCGGGCTGCGCTCAACCCCCTGACCACCGGCGCGGTGATGGCCGGCATCGGCCTCGCCGCGGCGGCCCTGATGAAGCGGCGGGCCTGACCTTTCCAGCAGCGGCATGGCGTGGAAGAAGCCCTGTCATGCCGACTGTCCTTCTCTACGCCGCCGCCGCGCTCGCCGAGATCGCCGGGTGCTTCTCGGTCTGGGCCTGGTGGCGGCTCTCGGCCTCGGCCCTGTGGCTCGTGCCGGGGGGCCTGGCGCTCGGCGCCTTCGCGTTCCTGCTGGCGCTGACCGAATCGGACGCCGCCGGCCGCGCCTTCGCGGCTTATGGCGGCATCTACATCGCGGCCTCGCTCGCCTGGCTGTGGGTCGCGGAAGGGCAGCGGCCGGACCGGTTCGATTGCGCCGGAGCTGCGCTCTGCCTCGCGGGGGCGGTGGTGATCGTGCTGGCGCCGCGGGGATAGTCTCGTTCGGCCGGGCAGGAGGATGGATCTTTCGACCTCCACCTCACAGGGGCATCCCGGGGCCGCGCAGCGGAACCCGGGATCCATAGCCGCTGACGATGCAAGATGAAGCGGAACGCGGTCCGCTCTTTCAGGCATCCTCAGCGGTTATGGATCCCGGGTTCCGCTGCGCGGCCCCGGGATGACAAGGAGGGTGGGAGAAGCATCGTTTCCTTTGAAATAAAGAAGACTATCCGGCAGCCCGCAGCACCGATTTCGGCATCACCCCGTACGCCTTCTTGAACGCCCGGCTGAAATGCGAGAAGTCGCTGAAGCCGCACTGCATCACCACTTGCCCGACATTGCGGGCCTGGCCCTCCTCGAGCAGCCGGTGGGCCAGCGCCAGCCGCTGCTGCCACAGCCAGCGGATCGCCGTGGTGCCGTCCGCCGCGAAGGCGCGGCAGAGGGTGCGCAGCGACACGCCGAGGCGGTTGGCCACCGTGGCGAGGTCGAGGTCGGGGTCCTCGATATGAGCGAGCAGGAAGGTCTTGGCCTGGCGCACGAGGTCGTCCTCGGCGACTTTGCGCCCCGGCGCCGTCAGGCTCGCCTCCAGCGAGGCGGTGAGCAGTTCGAGGAACGCGTTGCCCATGCGCTGCGAGCTGCTCTCGCTCAGCGGGCTCTCCAGTTCGACGATGTCGGTCAGGGTGTGGGCGAGGGTCGAGGCCAGCGGCTGGTCAGGCCGGATGATCCGCGCGGCGAGATGCTCGAAGTCGGGCAGCCGCGCCGCGATCTGGCGCCGGGCCATCCGGGCGACGATCATCCGGGTGTCCTGCTCGAACTCCCACAGGAACGGCCGGGCCGAGTCGTAGATCACGAGATCGCCCACGGCGGGAAGCGCGCAGCGATCGTCCTGCACCAGCCGGCCGGTACCGCTCTTCATCAGCGCCACGAACACGTCGTCGTCCGGCATCCGCCGCAGGCAGGCGGCGTCGCGGCGGTTCTCCATCGGCGAAAACCGGATGTCGCAGACGTTGACCTTGCCGAGCGCCACCTTGCGCAGGCGCGCCGAGAACGGTCCGCCGTCGATCTTCCGCATCGTCTCCGACGGGCTCAGATGCGCGCAGATCGCGTCGCGCCAGTAGGAGAAGCGGTACTGCTCGGCGAGCACGTTGGTGTCGAAGGTGGTGATCGGGGCGGGCGAAGGGGCCGGGAAGTAGGCCGACGGCGGCGAGGCGGTGAGCGATGCCATGACTGTCCCTCCGGCGGATCCGGGCCTCGGGCGGGCCCGCGATGCGTGTCGCGTCCGGACCGGCTCAAGCAACGACGGTGCCAGCCGGGACCGGGACGGCCGGTCATAGGCCGAGTGGACTGGTCCGCCGGGGCAGGACGAGCATAGCCGTCGTCGGGAACGTGACGACCGCTCGACCGGGGATTCTCGACGGCGCGGTGCTCATCTCCGCCGGCCTTCGCGTCACCCCGCCAGCGCTCTTGCCGCCCGCTCGGCCACCAGGATCACCGTCGCGTTGAGATTGGCCGAGATCATCCGCGGAAACACCGAGGCGTCGGCGACGAACAGGCCGTCGAGCCCGTGCACCGCGAAGCTCCGCGGGTCGACGACCGCGCCGGGATCGGTGCCCATCCGGCAAGTGCTCGACGGGTGGTAGAGCGAGGTAAGGTGGCCGCGCACGTGCCGGGCGATGCCGGCCTCGTCCCGGCATTCGGCCGAGGGGCTGAGCTCGTGGGCGATCACCGCGGCGAGCGGACCGGCCGCCGCGATGGCCCGGTTGATCCGCACCCCCTCGACCAGGGTGGCGAGGTCGCGGCCGCCCTCGTCCGAGAGGTAGCGCGGGTCGATCGCCGGCGCCGCGAGCGGATCGGCCGAGCGCAGGCGGATCTCGCCGCGGCTCTCGGGCCGTTGCAGCACCGCGAACAGGGTGAAGCCGGAGCCCGGATAGAGGAACCGGCCATAATCGCGATGCGGGGCGGCGATGCCGTAGAGCTGGAGGTCGGGTTCGATGCCGGCCCGCGTGGCGACGTGGCCGCCGGCCGCGGCCCAGTTCGAGGTCCGCGGGCCGGTGCGGTGCGCCTGCCATTCCGCGAGGCTCTCGGCCGCGCGCACCGCGCCGAGGCCGACCGGGCGCGTGGCCGCGAAGGCGAGGGTGATCGCCGGGTGGTCCTGCAGGTCCTGGCCGACACCGGGGAGGTCGTGCAACGGCGCGACCCCGGCCGCCCTCAGCGCGTCCGCCGGGCCGATGCCGGAGAGCATCAGGAGGTGGGGCGAGGCGATGGCGCCGGCCGCGAGCACGACCTGCCCGGCCCGTACCCGCTCGGGCCGGCCGTTGCGCAGGTACTCGACGCCGACGGCGCGGCCTTGCTCGATCACGAGGCGGGTGACGAGCACGCCGGTCTCGATCGTGAGGTTTGGCTGCTCCCGCGCCGGGTCGAGATAGGCCCGCTTGGTGCCGAAGCGCTCGCCGCCCCGGGTGGTCAGCTGGAAGAAGCCGACGCCCTCCTGGCTTGCGCCGTTGAAGTCCGGGTTCGCCGGATGGCCGGCCGCCAGTGCGGCCTCGTGCCAGAGCGTCTCGCCCTCGTCGCGATACGGGCAATCCTCGACCGGCAACGGACCGCCGGTGCCGTGCAGCGGGTGGTTGCCGAAGCGGCGATTGTCCTCGGACGAGAGGAAATCCGGCAGCACGTCGCGCCAGCCCCAGCCGGGGCAGCCCATCGCCTCCCAGGTATCGTAGTCCGAGGGCAGGCCGCGCAGGTAGATCATGGCGTTGAGCGAGCCGGAGCCGCCGAGCATGCGGCCGCGGGGCCAGAAGATCCGGCGGTCGCGGCATTCGACTTGAGGCTCGGTGTGGAAGCCCCAGTCGGCGCCGGTGTTGAACAAGCTCGGCCAGTCGGACGGGACGACGGCGCCGAGGGGCGGCTCGCCGCCGGATTCCAGCAGCAGCACCCGGCGCGCCGGGTCGGCGCTGAGCCGCCCGGCGAGCACGCAGCCGGCGCTGCCCGCGCCGACGATCACGGTGTCGTAGGAGGTCATCGGCGGGAGGTCATCGTTCCGAGATCTCGTCGGCGGTCACCAGGACGACCTCGCCGTCGAGGATCGGCTGCGCGATGGCGAAGAACCGCGCCACCGCCGCCGAGCCGTTGTGCCGGTCCATCGCCGCCTGATCGACGAACCGCTCGTAGGTGGTGAAGCGGGCGGGATCGCCCGCATCCTGCGAGACGAAGAAGCCGACCGTGTCCGGCTCGTTGTCTGCGACGTGGGCCGCCACGTCGAGGAGGGCGGCCCGCAGGGTCGCCTCCGCACCCGGCTTGGCGCGGAGGATGGCGCTGATGGTCTTCATGGGCCCGCCTTCAGAAGGTCTTCCAGTCGCCGGCGGCCTCGAAGGCGTGGGCGGCCTGGTAGATCGCGCTCTCGTTCCAGTCGCGTGCTGTCAGCATCAGCCCGACCGGCAGGCCGTCGACGAGGCCGCAGGGGATCGACATCGAGGGATTGCCGGTGACGTCCATCGGCGAGGTCGAGGCGACCATCTCGAAGGCGCGGACGATGATTTCTTCGAGCGGCGCGCCCTTCTCCGGCAGCTTGGTGGCGGTGCAGGGCAGGGTCGGGCACAGCAGCAGGTCGTAGGTCTTGAAGCACTCCGAAAAATCCTCCCGCACCTTGCGGGCGAGGTTCTGCGCCTTGGCGTAGTAGCGGCCGCGGTAATGGGTCAGGCCCCACTGGCCGATCAGCATCGAGATCTTCAGCGTCTCGGAGAGATCGTCGGCCTTGGCGCGCCAAGCCGAGTGGGCGTCGAACAGGCCGACGTCGTAGGCGCCCTTCCAGTTGAAGCCCATGCCGTTGCCGAGCATCATCTGCTGGGTCAGGCCCTCGAGCCCGATCGGCGTCCAGACCGAGGCCGCCGTCCGGTAGGCCGGCAGCGAGACCTCCTCGACCGTGGCACCCAGGGCCTCGAACCGGGCCGCCGCCGCCCGGACCTTGTCGGCCACCGCCTCCTGCATGCCGGGAGCGGAGAACCCCTCCAGCAGGAGGCCGATCTTCAGGCCCCTCGCGCCCTTCTTCAGCGCCTCCGTGTAGGCGGCGACCTGCGGCGCGTATTGGCGCGGATCGAGCCCGTCGGGCCCGGCCAGGACTTCGAGCAGCAGGGCGTTGTCGGCGACGCTCGCGGTCATCGGGCCGGTATGGTCGATCGTGGTCTCGATCGGCATCACGCCGGTATAGGGGACGAGGCCGTGGGTCGGCTTCATCCCGTAGATCCCGCAATACGCGGCCGGGATGCGGATCGACCCGCCCTGGTCGCCGCCGATCGCCATGTCGACCTCGCCGGCCGCCACCAGCGCGCCGCTGCCGGAGGACGAGCCGCCGGCCGAGTAGCCCATCCGGTGGGGGTTGTGGACCGGCCCCGGATCCGAGGTGTGGCTGCCGCCGGACAGGCAGAAATGCTCGCACACCGCCTTGCCGAGGATCGTCGCGCCGGCATCCAGCATCCGGGTCACGATGGTGGCGTCCGTGGCCGGCACGAAGCCTTCGAGGGTCGAGGCGCCGTTCATCATCGGCACGCCGGCCAGCGCGACGTTGTCCTTCAGCGCCACGGTCTTGCCCGCCAGCTTGCCGGTGTCGGCGCCCTTCACCTCGCTCTTCCAGTACCAGGCGCCGAGGGGGTTCTCCTCAGGGCTCGGCCGGGTGCCGGGGGTGCGGGGATACTTCACCGGGGGGATGTGGTCGGGCAGGGCGTCGACCACGTCGTAGGCGTCGAACGAGGCGTCCATCAGGGCGCGGTAGGCGGCGGCCTCCTCGGGCGACAGCGACATGTGGAGGCTGGCGGCGAGCTCGCGGACCTGATCGGCGCTCGGGCGGGTGATGGCCATGGGGCGTCTCCTGTTGGTTGTAGCGGGTTGGGAACGTTCACGCTCCCCTTTCCCGGACGACTGTAACGAAGTGGAAGGAGATCCGGGATCCAGGGGAGAAGTGCCGCGAAGCGGCTCTATAGTTGCAATGTTGCAGACACACGGTCGCTTCGCGAGTCCTTGCGCTGGATCCCGGATCTCCTTCCGCTTCGCTGTTCTCGTCCGGGAAAGGAGTGGGGGGCGAGTAAGGGCGGGTATTACCCCCTTAGGCCGCCGCCATGCCGATCCGCCCCGCCAGCAGGTCCTCGCGCGAGACCTCGCCGGTGATGCGGCCCTTCTGGATGCCGAGCACCCGGTCGGACAGCGAGGTGATGAAGTCGAGGTTCTGCTCGACGATGATCATCGACAGGTCCCAGCGCTTCTTCAAGGCGAGCAGCGTCTCGATGATCTCCTCGATGATCGAGGGCTGGATGCCCTCCGTCGGCTCGTCGAGGAGGACGAGCTTCGGCCGGGTGCAGAGGCAGCGGGCGAGCGCCAGCAATTGCTGCTCGCCGCCCGAGAGGGCGCCGCCGCGCCGGTCGAGCAGGCGCACGAGGCGGGGAAAGTCGGCCAGCACGTCGTCGATGATGCGGGGATCCTCCTTCGGCGCGCTGGCGAGCCCCATGCGCAGGTTCTCGCGCACGCTGAGGGTGGCGAAGATCTCGCGGCCCTGCGGTACGAGGCCCATCCCGAGACGGGCACGCTGGTGGATGGGCAGCCGCGTGACCTCGGTGCCGGCAAAGCGCACCGTGCCGGCGGTCGCCGGGATGTGGCCCATCAGGGTCCGCATCAGGGTGGTCTTGCCCATGCCGTTATGGCCGAGGATGCCGAGATACTCTCCGGGCGCCAGGCTGAAATCGACGCCCATCAGGATCGGCACCCGGCCGTAGCTCGCCCGCAGGTCTTCGACGTCGAGAAGCGCGCTCATGCCACCCCCTTCATGCCGCCACCTTCTTGCCGAGATAGACGTCGCGCACCCGCCGGTCGGCGAGCACGGCGTCGATCCCGTCCTCCATCATGATTCGGCCCTGGTGGAACACCGTGACCGTGCGGGCGATCATCTTGATGAACGCCATGTCGTGCTCGACCACGACGATCGCCCGGCTCTTGTTGATCTCGCGGATGATCTCGGCGGTGCGGTGGGTCTCCTCGTCGGTCATGCCGGCGGCCGGCTCGTCGAGGAGGATGAGGTCGGGATCGCCCGCCAGCACCGTGCCGATCTCGACCCATTGCCGCTGGCCGTGCGAGAGCTGCCCGACGGTGGCCCCGGCGAGATGCGTCAGCCGGATTTTTTCCAGGATCTCGTCGACGAGGGGCCCGGTGAATTTCGGCGTCGTCTTGCGCCGGGCAGAGAGCCAGATGTTCTCGCGCACCGATAGTCCGTTGAACACGTTCGGCACCTGCGTCTTGATGCCGATGCCGAGCCGGGCGATCTGGTGGCTCTGCAATCCCGTCAGAGGCTTGCCCCGGAACGCGATGGTGCCGGAGGTGGGCGTGAGCTGGCCGGTGAGCATCTTGAAGAAGGTGCTCTTGCCGGCGCCGTTCGGGCCGATCAGGCAGCGCAGCTCCATCTCGCCGAGGGTGAAGCTGACGTCGTCGTTGGCGACGACGCCGCCGAAGCGCATCGTCAGGTGCTCGGTCTTCAGGAGGGGGACGAGGGGGTCCATCAGTGCACCTCACGAAACTCCCGTGGCGCCGACGCTGCCACGGCGAGAGATGACGGTGATCGGGAGTTTCGTGAGAGACACTATTCGGCTCCCGCGATCTGGGTCCGGGCGGCGGTGACGGCGGCCGGGCGCCGTCTGGCCTTGCGGCCGAGCCCGAGGAGGGCGTTCTTCAGGGTCGGCACGATGCCCTTCGGCAGGAGCAGCACGAAGCCGACCAGGATCGCGCCCAGGACGAGATTGGCGTTGAAGGCCTGCTGCGAGCCGATCTTGGCGGTGAGGAACTGGATCAGGACACACCCGACCACCGGGCCGATCAGGGTGCCGAGGCCCCCCACGGTGATCCAGATGATGATCTCGGCCGAGAGCGACAGGGAGAAGATCGTCGGGCCGACGAAGGCGCCCCAGTTGACGTAGAGCGCCCCGGCGAGCCCCGCGACCGCGCCGCCGACCATGAACACCCCGAGCTTGACCAGCCGCGGATCGTAGCCGAGCAAAGCCGCCCGGGTCTCGTTCTCGCGCACGGCGACCGCGATGCGGCCGAAGGGGCTCGCCAGCAGGAGCCGCATCAGCAGGTAGACGGCGATCAAGGCGCCGCCGGTGACCCACCATCCGGCCTCGGGGCTCAGCACCGCGTCCGGGGTGTAGGGCGCGTTGAAGGTCGGCACCGAGGGGATGCCGTTGAAGCCGCCGAGGCGAGCCTGGCCGATCGTGTAGGCGTCGCCCGCCGTCGAGTTGACGACGTTGAATAGGATCAGCGTGACGGTGAGGGTGATGACCCCGAGATAGACCTCGCTGATCCGGCCGTAGAACACGAAGTAGCCGAGCGCCGCGGCGAAGAGGGCGGGAAAGAGGATCGCCAGCAGGACCGCGTTGGTGGAGTCTCCAAAGTTGATCGCCGCGATCGCGTAGGTGTAGCCCCCGAGACCGAAGAACGCGGTCTGGCCGAAGGACAGGATGCCGCCGAAGCCCCAGATGAAGCCGAGGCTGAGCGCCAGCACGCCCATGGCGGCGAACAGCGTCAGCTGCATCAGGGTGAAGAGTTCGAGATAGGTGGGTAACACGGCCACCAGGGCGATTGCGGCGATGACGGCGAGAGCCTGGAGGGCGCGCGATAGGGCGGCGGGCATGTCAGAGCGTCCCCTTGAAGAAGCGGCCGGAGATGCCCTGGGGCAAGAGGCGGATCAGCAGGATCGCGGAGAGGAAGAGGATCACCTCGCCGTAGACCGGGGTGGTGAAGTAGGCGCCGAGCTGGTTGACGAAGCCGAACAGTCCGGCGGCCGAGAGCGTGCCCGAGATGATCGCCGCGCCGCCGCCGACGACCGTGATGAAGCACTTGGCGACGAAGGCGGTGCCCATCACCGGCGTGATGCCCGAGACCGGCGCCAGCAGCCCGCCGGCAAGCCCCGTGATGGCCGCACCGATGCCGAAGGTCGCCATGTAGATCTTCGCCGGATTGACCCCGAGGGTCGCGGCCATGCCGGGATTCAGCATGACGGCCCGGGCGACGAGGCCGAAGCGGGTGAAGCGGAGCACGCCGTAGACCAGGGCCATCATCACGACGGCCATGGCGAGGAGGAAGATCGTGTACCAGCTCGACCGGTAGGCCCCGACCTGGAACCCGCCGAGCGGCGTCGGCACGCCGTTGATGGTGTTGCCGAAGATCGTGGTGACGAGACCGATGAGGCAGAGGCTCAGGCCCCAGGTCGCCAGCATCGAGTCGACGAGGCGCCCGTACAGGAAGCGGATCAGGCAGCGCTCGATGACGAGACCGACGAGGCCGACGAAGAGCGGGGCCACCACCAGCATGGCGATCCAGATGTTGAGCCCGGCATTGGCCGAGATCACCGTGGCGTAGGCCCCCAGCATCACGAACTCGCCGTGGGCGAGGTTGATGATCTTCATCATCCCGAAGATGATCGCGAGGCCAAGGCAGAGCAGGAACAGGGAGGCGGCCCCGTTTACCACGTCGAGCGCGATGATGAGCGACAGGTCCATGACGTCATCCGGGTGGGGAAGGGGAGGGTCGTGTGTCTTTCGGGCCTTCGGTCCTGCCACCCTCCGCGTCATCCCGGGGCCGCGCAGCGGAGCCCGGGATCCAGAACCGCGGATCTTTCAGGAAAGAGCAGGCAGCGTGCCGCTTCGTTCTGCATCACCTGAGTGTCTGGATTCCGGGCTCCGCTGCGCGGCCCCGGAATGACGATGGAGGAGATGAGTCACGTCGGTTGATCGACCCGATCCTCAGATCGAGATCTCGTACTGCTTGTTGTCCCGCGGGTTCTTGATCAGGTTGCACACCGCCGCGGTGTCCTGCGGCTTGGCATCGGGGAAGGTCTCCCGCACCGCCCATTTCCGGTCCTTGACCGCCGCCAGGTAGGCGTTGCGGGTGACGTGGTGGGTGGCGTGGTCGATCGTCACCTTGCCGGTCGGCCCGTCGAAGGACAGCCCCGTCTCCAGCGCCTCGGTCACCGCCATCCGGTCGATGGAACCTGCCTTCTTCACCCCCTCGACCCAGAGGTAGAACCCCTCGTAGGTCGCCGCCGCCAGTTCGCTGATGTAGGGAATGCTCGGCGACTGCTTCTTCAGCTTGGCGACGTAGGCCGTGCTCGCCGGCGTCGTCAGTTCCTCGAAGTAGCCGTAGGCGCCGAGCACGCCGTCGCTCTCGGCGGCGTTGAGGGTCGAGGGCTCGTTGACGAGGCCGAAGGTGGTCGAGGCGATCGGGATCTGGCCCTTCATGCCGGCCGAGGTCCATTGCCGATAGAACGCCGTGTGGTTGCCGCCGACCAGCGCCGAGAGCAGCAGGTCGGGCTTCGCCGCCTGGATCTTCGAGATCGTCGGGCCGAAATTCGTCACGTCGAGCGGGAAGAAGTCGACCGAGACCGTCTCGCCGCCCTGGTCCTTGACGTATTTCTGCATCCACTTGGCGGTGATCTGACCGTAGTTGTAATCGGCCGCGATGATGTAGACCTTCTTCTTGTCCTTCCCCATCGCGTAAGGCACCAGCTTCTCGACGGTCTGGGCCGGGGTGGTGCCGGTGCAGAAGGTGTTGCGGTCGCAGACCCCGCCCTCGTACAAAACGTTGTAGAAGTACAGCACCCGGAAGCGGTTGAAGGTCGGGCGGATCGCCTCGCGCGAGGCCGAGGTGATGCCGCCATGGACCACCGCCACCTTGTCGCGCACGGCGAGCTGCTGGGCGTATTGCGAATACATCTGGATGTTGGACTGGGTGTCGTAGTGCACGAGCTGCAGCGGCCGGCCGAGCAGGCCGCCCGCGGCGTTCACCTCCTCGATCCCGAGCTTCAGGCTCTCGACCATCGGCGTGCCGGAGGCGGCGATCGGGCCGGACTGGTCGTGCAGCGAGCCGACGAGAATCGGCGTCTCGCCCCGGGCGGACCGGAGCACGGCCGGCATCGCCAGGGTGGAGAGCGGAACGGCGGCCGCGGTACGGAGGAGGTCACGACGCGAGAGGGCCATCCTGGTCCGGGCTCCTGTTGCAGCACGCGGCACGTTGCCGACGACCCAAGGTTAGAAGAGGCCGGAGTGCCTGTGCTTGCCTGTGCTGACCAAAAAATTGGACTGGCCGTGCCAGGGGTGGGGAGGGCGCCCCCGGGCCGATCCCGGAGGTTCTTCTCCGTGAAAGCGGCGAAGGAGAATTCCCTGCTGCCATACACCTGTATTTTAGATAGATTTTCTTAGTTGCGCGCCGTTCTTGCACGTTCGCAGGAGGATGCCCTAAGCGGAGGCGATCCTTCCCCACAGACGGCCGGCCATGACCATCACGCGACGCAGCATCCTCGGGGCAGCCCCGGTCCTCGCCGCCGGCGCGGCCCTCGGACGGGTGACGCCGGTGCTCGCCGAAGGCCGCGCCGCGCCGCTGCGGGTCGGCGTGATCCCGATCCTCGCCGCGGCGCCGATCTACGTCGCCGAGAAGGAGGGCTGGCTGAAGCAGGCCGGCCTGTCGCTCGCGGTGACGACCTTCGAGTCGGGCCCCAACATGATCCAGGCGCTGGCGTCGGGTACCCTCGACGTCTACGTCGCGGGCGTGGCGCCGCTCGGCGTCGCGCGCTCGAAGGGAATCGACGTGAAGGTGGTGGCCGCCACCTCGGTCGAGGAGAACGTCTTCGTCGCCGGCCCCAAGCTCGCCCGCTTCGCCGAGACCGGAATCGCCCCGGCCGAGGTCTTCCGGCGCTACCGCGAATCCACCGGCACCCCGGCGCGGCTCGCCACCCAGCCCCTCGGCTCGGTGCCGAACACCACCCTGCAGCACTGGCTGTGGGAGGTGGCGAAGGCCGACCCGAAGGACGTGACGATCGTCTCGATGGGGATCGACGCGACCCAGCAGGCGGTGCTCGCCGGCGCGGTCGAGGGCGGAACCTTGCGCGAGCCCGCGGTCTCGATCGTCACCGGCCGCAACCCGGCGATCCGCCTGATGGCGCTCGGCGGCGAGATGTTCCCGAGCCAGCCCGGCACCGTCGTCGCCGTCACCCGCGCCCTCCTCGACAAGGAGCCCGAGGTCGCCCAGGCGATCGTGACCGGCGTCGTGCGGGCGGTCGACCTGATCGGCCGCGATCCGGAGCGCGTCGCGCCGATCGTCGAGGCCTCGCTCGGCAAGGGCCTCGTCGACACCGCCACCATCCGCCGGGCGCTGGCCTCGCCGGCGACGCGCTTCGCCGCCGATCCCCGCCGCATCGTCGAGGCGACGGCGGCGATGCAGCGCTACCAGGTGAAGATCGGCGCGCTGGAGCGCGAGGTGCCGCTCGACGGGCTGTTCGAGCCGCGGCTCTACGAGCGCGCCGTCGCCGGCAAGTGAGAGTCAACCCGTGAGATCCCGCCCCGCGGCGCTGCTGCTTCCGCTCCTGGGGCTCGCCGCCTTCTTCGCCCTGTGGGAGGCCGTGCCCCGGCTCGGCCTCGTCAACCCGGCTTTCCTGCCGCCGCCCTCGGTGCTGCCGGAAGCGTTCCTGCGCGAGCTGCGCTCCGGCCAGTGGCTCGCCGCCATCGGCGGCAGCCTCGGGCATTACCTCGTCGGCCTTGGCCTGGGCATCGGCCTCGGCATCGCCGCCGGCACGCTGACGGGGATGTCGCGCACGGCAGAGGGCCTGACCGCCTGGGTGGTGCGGGTGCTGCGCCCGGTGCCGGGCCTCGCATGGGTGCCCTTCGCGATCATCTGGTTCGGGGTCAGCCCGGAGGCGGCCCTGTTCATCGTGGCGATCGGGGTGTTCTGGATCGTCTACTTCGCGAGCCACGGGGCGATCCGCGGCGTCGACCGCGACCTGATCGAGCTCGCTGCCGCCTTCGGCTTCCGCTCCGCCCCCGAGCGCCTGGTCACGGTGGTGTGGCCCGCCGCCATGCCGGGGATCCTGGTCGGCGTGCGCACCGCCATCGGCCAAGCCTGGATGGCGGTGGTGGCGGCCGAGATCTTCGGGGTCGCCGGCCTCGGCCAGCGGATGATGCAGGCCTCGACGCTGCTCGCGACCGACATCGTGGTCGTCTACATGCTCACCATGGCGCTGCTCTACGGCGTGTTCGACGCCGCCTTCACCGCCCTTCAAGGCTGGATGCTCCGATGGCGGGCCTGATCGCGATCCAGGGCCTCGCCCTCACCTTCACCCGCGACGGCACCCGCACCACGGTGCTCTCCGGTCTCGATCTCGACATCGAGCCAGGGGAATTCCTGGCGATCGTCGGCGCCTCCGGCGTCGGCAAGTCGACGCTGCTGCGCGTGATCGCCGACCTCGTGCGCCCGAGTGCCGGCACCGTCTCGGTCAGCGCGCCCGAGCCGGGCCGCCGGGCCGTCGCCCTGGTGTTCCAGGATTCGCGCCTGCTGCCCTGGCGCCGGGTCCTCGACAACGTCGCCTTCGGGCTCGAGAAGCTGAGACTGCCCCGGGCCGAGCGGCGCCGGCGGGCGCAAGCCGCCCTGGACCGGGTGGGTCTCGGGGCGCTCGCCGGGCGCTGGCCGTTCCAGCTCTCCGGCGGCCAGCGCCAGCGGGTGTCGCTCGCTCGCGCCCTGGCGGTCGAGCCGCACGTCCTGCTCATGGACGAGCCGTTCTCGGCCCTCGACGCGCTCACCCGCGAGACCCTGCAGGACGAGCTCGCCCGGCTCTGCCGCGCCTCGGGCCAGACCGTGCTGTTCGTCACCCACGACATCGAGGAGGCGGTCTACCTCGCCGACCGGGTCGTAGTCCTGGCAGGGAGCCCGGGCCGCATCGTCGCCGCCCACCGCATCGCGGCGGGCCAGCCGCGGGACCGGGCGGCGCCGGAGCTGAAGGCGATCACGCAAGCGATCCGGGAGGATCTGGCGGGGGTGGCGGGCGAGAGGCGGGTGGACTTGCCGGACGCGCGGTGACGATGTCGCTCGGGCCGCGCGTCTTCGACATGGCTGGATAGGAAAACAACCTCCGCTCCCACGCTCGCCCCTTTCCCGGATCTCCTTCCGCTGACGCTGCAGTCGTCCGGGAAAGGGCGGAGGGTTATCGATGGGCGGCAGTTCGAGCCACAAGGCTATGGATGGCAGCGCTCGGATGCCGCGCCTCACCCAACCCCCGGCAAGCACCCTTCCGTCACCCGCCAGCCCCGCATCTCCACCGCCGTACCGGCCGGCCCCGCCAGCATCAGGCCGACCGTGGCCTCGCTCTGGCGCTTGCGCATCCGGGTGGCGCCGTAGATCGTCTGCCAGCTGCCGCGGCGGGTGAGATCCGCCTCCCGGCGGGCATGGGGTGCGGCGTCGACGAAGGCGAGGGCGGCCCGCGTCCCGGAAAAGTCCTCGGGCAGCCGGATCTCCGCCGCGACGACGTGGAGGCGGTTCGGCCGCAGGCCCTCGACCGGGTAGGAGGCGGCGAGCGCGCCCGGCTCGGGCGCGGCGACCGCCAGCGCGGGGCGGGTGGTGTCGGCCGCTTCGAAGAGCGGCGGGCCGTCGGGCGCCAGGGCAGGGGGCTCGACCAGGCTGTGGCGCAGGGCGTAGGCCCGGCCGCAGACCGCGAGCCAGCCCGGCAGGTCGGCGTCGGTGGCCGCGGCGTAGGGCGCGAAATGGGGCAGCGCGCCCTGCATCAGGCCCTCGCCGCGCCAGACCACCCGGCCGGGCGGCGCTTCCGCCGCCGCGCAGACCCGCAGCAGGGTCACCGGGCCGATCGCCCGCAGGGCGCCGAACAGGCGGCGCACCGCGCCCTCGCTCTCCCCGGGCGGTCCCTTGCGGACCAGGATCTTGTCCCCCGCCGCGAGGTCGGCGAGCAGCCGCTCCTTCAGGTAGTCGACCCGGCGGATCTCCCGCGCCAGGATGTCGGCGGGCTTCACGCGGGGCGCGGTGTCGCCGGTGTGATAGGCGAAGCCGTACCGGCGACTGTGGCAGAACAGGTAGCCGCCGGCGCCGACCCGGACCTCGATGTCGTCCGCCCCGCCGTAATGGGCAAATCGCGTCTCGACCGCGTGGACGAGGTCGGCGATCGGCGCCGAGGAGAGGCGGAACAGCCCGAGGGGGTCGGCGCCGGCATAGCGCTGGGCGATGCCGAACTCGCAATTGTCGCCGAGGCTCTCGAAGGCGCCGAGCAGGGCGGCCGCGCTGAGGCCGACAGGTGCCGGAGCGGCCTGGCGAAACAACGCGATCATGCGGCCGAGGCTTTGCCCGGGAACGACTCAGGCGCGCCGTCCCCGGCCAGGACCTTGCCGGGATTCAGGATGCCGAGCGGGTCGAGGGCGCCCTTGAGGCGGCGCATCAGGTCGAGGGCGACCGGGTCCTTGTAGCGGGTCAGCTCGTCCCGCTTGATCAGGCCGACGCCGTGCTCGGCGGCGATCGAGCCGTCCATGGCGTGGACGATGTCGTGGACGATGCGGTTGAAGCGCGGCCACTCGGCGAGGAAGGCCGCCTTCTCGGCCCCGACCGGCTGGGTCAGGTTGAAGTGGATGTTGCCGTCGCCGAAATGCCCGAAGGCGCAGACCCGCACCCCCGGCAGGGCCGCCTCGCAGGCACTGCCCGCCCGCTCCAGGAACTCCGCCACCCGGGAGACCGGCACCGAGACGTCGTGCTTGATCGAGCCGCCCTCGTAGCCTTGCATCTCCGACAGGCTCTCGCGCAGGCGCCACAGGGCGGCCCCTTGCGCCGCGCTCTGGGCCAGCACCGCGTCCTCGGCGAGCCCGGCCTCGATCAGGTCGGCCGCTTGCGCCTCCAGCTCCTCGGGCGCGTCGGATGCCGGCGAGGAGATCTCGACGAGGGCGTAGGAGTGATGGTCGCCGGCGAGCGGCCGCACCGCGCCGGGCAGGTGGCGCAGCACCACCTCCAGGGGGAAGCGCGGCACGTACTCGAAGGCCGTGAGCCGGGGCCCGAGCCGGTCGCGCAGGC
Source organism: Methylobacterium sp. 174MFSha1.1 (assembly GCF_900116815.1). Taxonomy (NCBI): domain Bacteria; kingdom Pseudomonadati; phylum Pseudomonadota; class Alphaproteobacteria; order Hyphomicrobiales; family Methylobacteriaceae; genus Methylobacterium; species Methylobacterium sp. 174MFSha1.1. The sequence continues at coordinate 228,026 of NZ_FPCB01000007.1, forward strand.
GCCCGAAAGCGTCGAGCGCCGCGCGCGCCGAGGCGAGGCCGAGGAAGGCGGTGGCCTTCGAGACGGGCTTCGGATGCAGCCGCAGCACCGCGGCGGTGATGATGCCGAGCGTGCCCTCCGAACCGACGAAGAGGTTCTTCAGGTCGTAGCCGGAATTGTCCTTGCGCAGGGCCCGCAGGCCGTTCCAGACCTGCCCGTCGGCCAGCACCACCTCGAGGCCGAGGGTCAGCTCGCGGGCATTGCCGTAGGCGAGCACCGCGGTGCCGCCGGCATTGGTGGCGAGGTTGCCGCCGATGTGGCACGAGCCCTCGGAAGCGAGCGAGAGCGGAAACAGCATCCCGGCGGCGTCGGCAGCCGCCTGGACGTTGGCGAGCACGCAGCCGGCCTCGACCGTGATGGTGGAATCCAGCGGATCGACCGCCCGCACCCGGTCGAGGCGGGCGAGCGAGATCACCACGCCGCCGAACGGCACGCCGCCGCCGACGAGCCCGGTATTGCCGCCATGGGCCACCACCGGCACCCGCGCGGCGGCGCAAGTCCCCACCACGAAGGCGACCTCCTGCGTGTCGCGCGGGCGCACGACCGCCAGCGCCTCGCCCCGGTAGAGGCCGCGGGTCTCGGCGAGATGGGGGGCGAGGTCCGTCGCCTCGGTGAGGACGTGCGCCGGCCCGAGACGGGCCGCGATCGTGTCGAGCAGGCTGTGGGTCACGGAAGCGCGCATCTCGAGGCAGGAGGGTTGCGGCGGGACGGGATGGCGCACCGCGGCACCGCCCTCTAGATAGCGGTCGGCCGGCCCCTTTTCCAAGATGCGCGGCCCTTCGCGAAACTTCGCCCGAGACAGCAGCCCCATGCTCTCCGTGATCCCGAACCCGCCGCGCACCGCGCTCCCGATCCATGGCACCGACGACCTGTTTCCCGTGCGCCGGGTCTACTGCGTCGGGCGCAACTTCGCCGCCCATGCCCGGGAGATGGGCGCCGACCCGACCCGCGAGCCGCCGTTCTTCTTCATGAAACCCGCCGACGCCCTCCAGGTGGTGCCGGACGGCCAGACCGTGGAGCATCCCTACCCGCCGAAGACCGCGAACTACCACCACGAGGTCGAGATGGTGGTGGCGATCGCCAAGGGCGGCCGCGACATCCCGGTGGAAGAGGCCCTCGACCACGTCTACGGCTACGCCGTCGGCCTCGACATGACCCGCCGCGACGTCCAGGAAGAGGCCAAGGCCCTGCGCCGGCCGTGGGAGCTCGGCAAGGCCGCGGACCTGTCGGGCCCGGTCGGCACGCTCAAGCCCGCTTCGGTCATCGGCCACCCGGACAAGGGCGCGATCACCCTGTCGGTCGACGGAACCGTCCGCCAGACGGGCGACCTCTCCGACATGATCTGGTCGGTGGCCGAGCAGATCGCCTACCTCTCGACCTACTTCGTGCTGGAGCCCGGCGACGTGATCTTCGCCGGCACGCCGGAGGGCGTCGGCGCGGTGACCCGCGGCCAGACCATGGTCGGGGCGATCGAGGGCGTGGGCGAGATCCGCCTGACCGTCGTCTGAGGAGGAACGCGGGATGACGCGCCGACAGGCCCTGCTGATGCGGGGCGCCCACCTCGTCTGGCGCTTCACCCGCGGGATGACCCTGGGGGTGCGCGGGGCGGCGATCGATCCGGAGAACCGGGTCTGCCTCGTGCGCCACACCTACATGGACGGCTGGCACTTGCCGGGCGGCGGCGTCGAGCCGGGCGAGACGGCGCTCGCGGCCATCGCCCGCGAGTTCCGCGAGGAGACGGGAATCGTCCTCGATCCGGACGCGACGCCGGCCCTGCACGGCTTCTACTTCAACGACCGCGCCTCGAAGCGCGACCACGTCGCGCTCTACGTCGCCCGCGCCTTCACGGTGCCGGTGCCGAAGACGCCCGACCGCGAGATCGCGGCCGCGGCCTTCTTCCCCCTCGACGCCCTGCCGCCGGAGACCTCCCCGGCGACCTGGGCGCGGCTGGCCGAGATCCGCGACGGAACGGCGCCCGCCGCGACCTGGTAGGGATCCCCGAAGCCGGCTCCGCAACCGACGCCGCAACCTCTTGCGCTCCCCGGCGGAATGGTGTTTATGCCGCTCATCGGCGCCGCCACGGTGACGCCGGCGGAAAACAGCGAGCGGGTGTAGCTCAGGGGTAGAGCACAACCTTGCCAAGGTTGGGGTCGAGGGTTCGAATCCCTTCGCCCGCTCCA